>CAYURR010000214.1:0-4566 GCA_964446745.1 uncultured Defluviitaleaceae bacterium
ACAATCTCCAGCCGGACAGGATCGGTCATGGTGTGCGCGCATATGAGGACAAAAATCTCGTTGAGTATCTCGCGTATTCGGATATACCGTTGGAAATTTGCCCTACCAGTAATGTCTGTACGAATATCTACTCATCTCTTGCCGAGCATCCGATCAAGGATCTCACAAAAAGCGGTGTTAAGGTAACTGTAAATAAGGATGATCCGGCATTTTTTGGGACAAATCTGACACAGGAATTAATGAATTTGCTCAATATGGGGATATCATTGGATCATCTGAGGGAAATCATGACGAATGCATACAGATATGCATTTACTGATGCTGCGGAAAAAGAAAGGTTGATTAACGCGTTCAATACGGCTTGGATGAATATACAAGTCAATGAGCATCTCAAATGAGGTGCTTTTTTTATAGCCCTTGCAATAAAATCCAATCTCATTCGCCTTTATATATCGAAAGCCCCACAACAACCGAAATGAGGAAGCATCATGGATCAAGACCTATACACCCGCCTTGTGTCCTTTGTAAAAGCAAAATTTCATAGCCGACCGCAGATATCCGGCATGGCAGGTGACATCGTGTCAGAGGCGATAGCGTTGGTTTGGCCACTGGATCCGCAGCAATCCAATTTCGGCTATCTGTCCAAGGTGTGTATACATGCCGCGTTCAAATGCTTTAAACGTATGGACACAGATCACCATCGGCTATGTGCATATGACGAGGCGATCGGTTTTGTGAACGAGGAAAGCGTTATTGACGAGATCATAGCCGCGGACAATGTCTCGGAGATACTCGCTTCGCTGGACACACTCAAACAGATCGAGCGTGTGATTATTTTGCAACGTTACTATGGGGATTTCAGCTTTGCACAAATAGCCCAGGCCAATAACATCAAGCTGAACACGGTGCTCTCGCATCATCGCAGGGCACTTGAAAAGCTGCGAACGCGCTTGGCGGTGTTTGGCTCGGGCAGGTTTGGCATCTACAGAACAAATATCAAGGAGGATATTATGAAGGCACATGAAATTGAGAGATTTGGGATTTATGCCGAGAGGATGAACAGATATGCGTTCGACCTGCTGCTGCAGGCCGCAGGCATGGGGGAATTTGGTGAGGGGATGGCGATCGTCGCGTTCGAGACCCGAAACATTGCAAACAAGCTGCTTGCGGCATCTGATCAGTTAAAGTCAAATCCAAAGCAGCAGCCCGATATGGATGATGCTTTACTTCAGTTGCGCATGTTGATCATCAATGCGATGCTGGAGGCGGCCCGCGCGACGGATAATTACACGGACGGCAGACCGCCCGCTCGAAAATACAAGGAGTTCGCGGTGATATTTAACGAGATAGACGCGACTCTCGCGGCGTTATTAGAGTTATTTGGTATGAAACCGGAGCTGCCGGCGGTATTGCCGAGGGTCTCGCGATGCAGCCGTGTAGTAGATGCGACTGTGGGCTGTTTATTGATGACGATAGGCGGCGTAGATTTTGTGGAAAATGTACGCAACATCAACGAGTTGGTGCGTGGTCCGATAGATATTTCTGATGGAGTGCTAAAGCTGCGCAGCCTGCAAATACCGATCATCGATTGCCACAAGATACTTTCACTACCAAAACCCGATGCATCCAGGCTAATTGTGATCGTAAACACGGGATATGACGGAGGAAGCGATCTGTACGCTGTCCCTGTGGATAATATTCCGCAGCTGCTTTCCTCAAAGGTAGGCATATCGTCTGTTTTCCGCGCGGATGCGATACCCGGATGCGGACTGACGGCAGATCTGTTCAGAGAGGTCTGGGACTGCGAAGAGGAGCGGCAGATGTTATTTTTGGACTACAAAGCGCTAATAAAATGATCTAATTACAAAATATCAAAATATTTTTCAAGAATATATGCCTCGCTCGGATAAAATATAGTAAGAATTCAACAGAGGAGGCATATCATGAACTCAATAGAACGCGTGCTCACGGCTCTTTCACATAAGGAAGCGGATCATGTACCCGTGTACCCGATACTCAGCGGTGTGACCAGAAACTTAGTAGGTGCGACATACAAGGAATGGTCCACGGATGCGAACATCTGCACAAACGCATTTGTAAAATCTACCGAGGATTTTGATATCGATTGCGTGGTAACATTAATCGACCTTTCCATAGAATGCGACGCATGGGGACAGGAGCTGACCTTCCCGGAGAACGAGGCCGCGCATCCGGATTATTCGAAATGTATCATAAACGATATCGAGGACTATAAAAATATCAAGAAGGTCGATTACAAATCATCAAAGCGAATGATGATGCATATCGACGTATGTAAGAAGCTCGTCGAGCGTATCGGTAATGAAAAGCCCATCGTGGCGTTCGTATTCGGACCGCTCGGCGTGCTGTCTATGCTCAGAAACCAACAGGACATGTATATGGACCTCTATGACGATCCGGATGCTGTATACGATGCCGCAAGGGAGATCAATGAAACCCTGAAGGATTATGTCAAGGCGATCTTGGACACGGGCGTACATGCGGTGATGTTTGACACGTTGTTTGCATCGGGTTCCATCATGTCTAAGGAAATGTGGGAAACCGCCGAGGGCGGCCTGGTCAAGGAGCTTGCTGACATCGTGCATGAACGCGGCGTGGCCGTCATGATACATAACTGCGGTCAGAGGATATACTTCGACGCGCAGATCAAAGCCATGAAGCCGATTGCGATCTCGTTTTTGTATCCGCCGGACGATTGCAGGGATTATGCTGAGTGTAAGGAAAAATACGGTAAGGATATCACTTTGATAGGCTGTGTTCCTCCGGCGCTGGTCGTGACGGCCACGGACGAGGAATGGGATAGGGCCTGTAAGGAGCAGATCGATATTTTCAAGAAAGGCGGCGGCTATATGCTCGCGACGGGCTGCGAATACCCGGCAAACGCGAGCTTTGACAGGGCTAAGCGTATGATAGAGATCGCAAAGACCTACGGTAAATATTAATGGCTGTAATCGATCTGGTAACGGGGATATTGGGCTCCGGAAAGACGACGTTTATATCACTGTACTGTGAATATCTGCGAAAAACCGGCGTGAGCTTTGCGGTTATTGAAAACGAATTCGGCAGCGCGGGTGTGGATACAGCCATACTCGCGGCCGAGGGCGTTACGGTAAAGGAGCTTGCGGGCGGTTGCATATGCTGCAGTCTGAAGGTCGACTTCGTGCAAACCCTGATCGAACTCTCGTCTTACGACCGGATCATCGTAGAGCCATCGGGGATATTTACACTCGAGGACTTTTACGAGGCTGCATTATCACCGGCTGTAAAGGCCTGTTGTACGATCGGCTCTGTAATAACGATCGTTGAGCACGCGCTGCTTACAGGCGATTATCTCTCCGATGACGGATTCGATATCTTTCTGTCGCAGATTATAGGCACGGGTATCGTACTTGCGAGTAAGACCGACGAGGCGCACCATGATGAATTTATCCGCGATCTGCAAAATTTCGTACCGGAAATTAATGAGGATAGTATATTGGTCAAGGATTGGAAGGGATTATGTGACGGGGACTTTAGTCGGATACAGGCTGCTGCGCCGATCATACGCCGGACCGAAAAGCCCACGATCAATCACGCGCGCATCTACAATAGCTGTACATTGTATCTCGATGCAATGTACACGGAGGATAAAGCCACCGATATATGCAAAAGCCTCTTTGACGATAGCTGTGGTGATGTGTTGCGTATAAAGGGCTATGTGAAATCCACAGACGGCACCTCTATAATATTGAACTGCACGAGGAATGTAAAAAACATCACCGTTGTCGGTGATGTGCTTCAACCCATGGTCAACATCATCGGCAAGGGCTTGAATAGGAAAGAGATAAAAAATAAATTTATGCAGATGTAAATAAAAGGCAGATTATACGCACGTATATGCGTAATCTGCCTTTAATATTTGTCTAGTATATTGTGATGACCAATATCCAAAAGAATAATCATGGCATTCCCCTCATAGGACCAAATGATTCGGTTGCTCCTTGAATGCGCTTTGAACGAAGTGAAGGGTGCGACGGGTTTTCAGATAACAATTTTAACTTGTTTAACGTTTGCTTCTTTTCTTGATCGTTCAGCGACTTATAATTTCGTTGGAAGCGTTGTGTAAAAGTAAACTGATAAGGCATCGTCACTCCTCCAGGCTTAAAAATAAAGCATCCACCGAATCAAAGACCGGTTGCTTGCCTGATGCCAAATTTACTTTTACTTGATCAACCTCTTGCCGGAGATCTTCAAGATATTGTTTGTTATATACCACCACGGGCATAATATAAATGGTACCGTTGTTTTCATAAATTTCCAACTTGTCACCTGTGTTAAGTCCCAACTTATCCACAAATTCTTTAGGTATGGTTATTTGAGAATTGGCTCGTAATTCGGATAACATTGTATTCATCTCCAATTTATTACAAAAGTCAAATACAGAATTTATAACATTAAAAGTATACCACTTATATATAATATTGCAAAGAACGAGTATGTAAATGGCTTGTGATACTCATATGAAAGGCAGCCCACCATTTATCCGTT
>CAYURR010000215.1:0-4526 GCA_964446745.1 uncultured Defluviitaleaceae bacterium
CCTAAAAGCTCGTTCAACAGAGCCTTCGCCGCTTTTATATTACCTACACTCATAGCGTCCAGCAGCTCGTCTTCCTTTTTTACAGGATAAAACCCGGCTTGCTCGCTGTTTTTGATGCGCATGATGTAGTCCGATATCACACCCTGCAGCTGTTGTGTTTCAAGCTGCGCCGAATGTGACATCGCCGAATGCATTGTATCCCTTGCTTCGCCGAGTGCACGCGTACCGTAATGCAATAACTCCGACACCGCATGAACGCGTTCCGGTGCCATTTCAGGCACCTCGTTCAACGCCGCGAGATCGTCTTCGGTATATTCCGGAAAAAAGGTTAAAAATTCCTGGTTGATATATTCATCCCTGTCTATCATCAGCACAGGTCCGCCGATAACGGCATACTCCAATATGTTACCGTTCACGATAGGGGACGCAAACAGCGTCAGCCCCATCCGGCAAAAGAACACATACCGTCCCGCAAACCGTAACGAAGAAAAAGCGCCATAGAGGCGCGTATAGGAGCATTTTTGTGTTTCATCGGGATCCGACCCAAACGCGCGGTTACAGAGCCCGCAGGGTATACCACATGCGCCGTCCGTCGCATGGAGCGTTTCGCCGAGTCCGTTTATCACGGTCACACCAACGCCCGTAGCAGTCCGGAAATGCTTACAAAATCCCGTATCAAAACCGTTATCCACAAATACCAATCCTCACGCAAAGCATATCATAACGAACTATTGCAAGTTTGTGTTTTCTTAATATTTTTTGTAAATATTTATTTCATGTTGAATCTTTGTTATATTTATGCATAATGATATCTCAAGAGGTGAAACCATAATGAGACTCAGATTAAAGCTATTGGCATGCAAGGTTTTATACCGTGAAATCAGCATGCTCACATACAAATGCAAAAATATCATAGACGTGACATATCTGCGTCAGGGCTATCACAACACCCCGACATTGCTGAACAAGCTTTTGCAAGATAACATCGACGCGATCGACAACGGCGACGATGTATACAGCTGTCAGACCGTAGATGAAAGCGCATCCATCAAGGACTTCGATGCGATACTGCTGGGCTATGGGCTCTGCTCGAATTCTATTGTAGGACTTCGCAGCAAGAAACACCGCCTCGTAATACCCAAGGCCCACGACTGCATTACATTCTTCTTGGGCTCAAAGGAACGCTATAAGCAATATTTTGACAAACACAGCGGCGGTATCTACTGGTATACTCCGGGCTGGATTGAGAACTCATTGATGCCCGGCGAGGAACGCGTTGACTACCTACGCAATATCTACATAGAGAAATACGGCGAGGATAATGCCGAATACCTGATGGAGATGGAGCAGAACTGGCTCAAGGAATATAACCTCTGCACCTATATCCGTTGGCCCGAGCTGTCCGAGCAAACCGATGAATACCTCGACTACACGAAACAATGCGCGAATTACCTGCAATGGAATACAGACGTCCTCGACGGCGACAAAGGTCTATTGCAACGCTTCATAGACGGAGACTGGAACAGCGAAGATTTTCTCGTCGTAGAGCCCGGTATGGAAATCACCCAAAGCTTCGACGAACGCGTACTCGCGGCTAAATAGTCGTGGTAATCATTTTAACAACATCTCCGCAATAGCCCGCGCCGCATCATTATTTATGCCGGTGCTTCCGCCTGCATTCCCAATACCATTCCCGTTTAAATTCCCAATATCAAACCCGTTTGCATTCACGCTCATCGCCTTTACAAAACCCTCCCTGCGTGTATAAAGCTCGGAAAGCTTTGCGAGCAATGTGTCGGGGGTCATATCCTCCTGCATCAGCACGAGGCTGTATCCTGATTTTGAGAATGACTCCGCGTTGAGTATCTGATCGCCCCTACTGGCGCTTTTAGGCAGGGGTATCAAAATGTTCGGTTTACGTAATGCGAGTAGCTCGAATATTGTGTTTGCGCCGGCGCGTGATATGACCATATCCGATGCCGCGAACAGATGCGGCTGTCCTTCGTTCACATACTCGAACTGCACATACCCGGGCTTTGACAGTAGATTTGGATCGAGATTGCCTTTTCCGCAGAGGTGGATGATGTTGTAATGTTTAGTGAGCCTGTCTATAGCCTCTCGTACGCAAGTGTTTATACTTTGTGCACCGCTGCTGCCACCCGTTATCATCACTACCGGCTTGTTGTCCTTAAATTTACAGAGGGCCAGGCCGGTTTTTTTATCGCCCGAAAACAACTCCGCTCGTATCGGAGTACCCGTGAGAACACCCTTGCCGCGCGGCAATCTCGAGAGGGTTTCCGGAAAATTGCAGCAGACCTTGTCCGCGAGCGGGATACATATTTTGTTCGCAAGCCCCGGTGTGATGTCCGATTCGTGTATGATCGATGATACGCCACAGAGCTTTGCGGCCGCGACCACAGGCACTACGACGAAACCGCCTTTAGAGAACAGTATGTCCGGCTTAAAAGACTTTATAATCGCATGCGATTCCGTAAGCCCCTTTATAACTCTAAATACATCCGTGATATTCTTGGGATCGAGGTATCTGCGCATCTTGCCCGACGATATCCCGTAGTATTTTACTCCCTTGGCCTCGACCAGGCCCTTTTCGATGCCGTTCTTGCTGCCGATATATATAACCTCCGCTCCGGCAGCCCGGATATATGGCAATAATGCGATATTCGGTGTGACATGTCCGGCTGTGCCGCCGCCAGTCAATACGATTCTTTTCATTTACAACTCTCCCCGTATTCGGTACAATACTTAGAAATACTCTTAAGATATTGTATAATAGTAAATAAGCCATGTATACATTAAAAACCAATGTATACATTAAAAAACTTTGCTGATAGTTTATGAATAGGCAGATGATAACAGAGGAATATTAAATGAATAAAATAATTTACCTTATTAGGTATTTTTTACCGATAGCCCTAACATTATTACTTTTTAGTGTGGGCTGTGAGCAAAAGGGTCTGCCTGTATCGGAGAACATCCCATCTGAGCAACCTTCCACCGTCTCAGAAGAGATCTCAACCACTGAACAGCAGACCTATGAGACTGTTCAAGCGACCTCGGACCCTGCTTTGCCGTCTCACAATGAATACAGCATATCTCTCGATGTAAACCCTGCCGCATATACGGTCAGCGGCATCGAACGCATCAAGTTTACAAACCGCACGGGAACAGACTTGGATACGTTGTATTTTAGATTTTACGCGGAGGCCTTTACATCCACCGCGCAGACCAAGCCATATATGAATATCATCGCGGTCACCGTCGACAAGGACAAGGTAGTCTACTCTATTACCGACGCATTGTTAAAGGTTACACTCGACGAAGTGTTAAATACCGATGACACGATAGATATCCTTATACAGCTTGACGCGCAGCTGCCCGAGGTTTCCGAACTGGGACCCTCAGATACCTTACCAAAGTCCGGCGCAAACGAACGCGTGCTCTGGTGTGGCAACTTTTTACCAATACTGTCCGTGTATGATGAAAACGGCTGGTACACAGGCCCCGCCAACAGCCTGAATACCCCGATATATGCACGCAGCGCGAACTTTACGGTAAATATAACAACCCCGATGGATTATATAGTCGCGGGCACGGGATTTAGAACCGAGAGCGAATCTGACGGCAAAAAGCTGACGAGCTTCAGCGCGAAGATGGTTAGGGATTTTGCATTTTCGATGAGCCAGGGCTATAACGTCAGTAACCTAACCACCCCGTCCGGATATGAAATAGAGTATTTCAGTTTTACCGACCGGAGCGATCCAGATCTGATATTAAAGGCCGCCTCAGATTATCTGGAGTATTACAGCCGTACTGTCGGCGCATATCTTTATCCCCAGCTATGTATAGCCGAAACCTCATTGCCAACCCAACTCATAACCGGAGCTACCCCATCTGCACACGACGCAAATATCCTTTCTTATCCGCAGATTATATTCATATCAAACCCGAGCGACCAGGCCGACGATATAAAGTCAAGCGACTTAGTCAGAGCCGTCGGCTACCAATGGTTTCCATACATTATCGGCAACAATGTATTTGAATATCCGTGGATGTACGAGGGTATCGTGTCGCTGCTCGCGAGGATGAACGGTGCTACCGAGCAGGAGCTGTCAAACAAGCTTCAAAACATGCGCACTATCCTGTCTGAAAAACGGGTATATCCACCCGATATAGCGCGTAATGTCTATGTATATAATCAATATGAGGACTATAACAGCATACAGCGCAACAAGGCTACGCTGATGTTTTACGATATCAGACAGCAAATGGGCGTAGAGCGGTTTTCGGCGTTTTTGAGGGAGTATTACAATAAATATTCGTTTAGATTAAGCTCGCCCGAGATTGTGAAGGGTCTATTGGATCAACTGTCGGGCATTTCATCCGAGGATGAGAACGAGCAGCTTGTTTCGGACAGGCTGGACTTTTGGCTCAACAATAAGGGTTTGCCTGTATTAAAGTAATTCGTAACGCGTGGAGGTAAGTATGAAGATAACCGTTATAAACGG
>CAYURR010000216.1:0-4493 GCA_964446745.1 uncultured Defluviitaleaceae bacterium
TCCATGGCCGTTTTATTCTTCTGCGTATCATATATGTATGCACAAATATATAATTAAAATTAAGCTTTATGTGCAATTATCTTGAGTTCTTTTGCACTTAGATTATAACGATCTTCTGTAGAGAATTCTCTCAAACGGGCACAGCAAGCAGTTCGATGAAGTGAAATAAAGTCTAGAATGCCATTTATTTGATCATCCGGCAATGTACAGGGTTCAAATTTATCCATATTTTCACCTAAAAAAAGGGCATAGGATATCCTATGCCCCGAATTTGTTATTGGCCGACTGTTGATTTAAGACGTAAATAATCATCAATGATGTCAAGTATTTCTTCTCTGTGAGCGGGATTTTCAAATTGTCCCATACAGTGAACAACATTTTGCTCATAATAGGATTCGTCGCCGTCCATTAGTTCATCTACGGTTACATTGAAATGATTTGCCAATTGCAGCATCTGTTCAAATGACGGAAAGATACGCCCTCTAAACAATGATAAAACTTGATCCTCTTCACAGTCCAATATAATACTCAGAGTTTCTGGAGAGTCATTGTTTTGACGGGATAGCTTTTCGATCATGTTGCCCATCACACGCATGTCTTTCATAAAAATGACCTCCTTTATTGAGCGTTAGTATATATAAAGCTATTCATCCAGTCAATACTTATGCTTCAAACCTCATCTTCTCTACCAACTCCGCAAACTCTTCCTCTCCCATCTCCACGGTCTTTCCGGACATCAATATAAGATTGTCGCCCTCAAAGCGCGGTACGATATGCAGATGGAAATGTGCTACCTGTTGCCCGGCGACCTCGCCGTTATTTTGCACCAGGTTTATCCCGTCACATTTTAGCGTATCCATCAGTATCTGGGACATTTTTTGCGCGGCGGCAAAGATCTTCATGCCGACCTTTTGATCCAGGTCAAATATGGTGGTGTAATGCGTCTTTGGCATGATCAGCGTGTGACCCTTTGCCTTTGGAAAGCGGTCGAGGATGATCAATATATCTTCGTCCTCGTAGAGCTTGAAGGAGGGCATGTTGCCATCCGTTATCTCGCAAAAGATACAGTTGTTTTTCACAGCGACTTCATCCTTTCCACCAATTCCTTAAACAAATCCAGCGCCGTACGCACAGGCTGCGGGCTCGACATGTCCAGTCCGGCGTTTTTGAGCACATTGATCGGGTAGTCGCTGCTGCCGCTCTTTAGGAAGCCGATGTATTTCTCTACGGCGGGCGTGCCCTGGGTTCTGATGAGCTCTGCGAAGCTCATCGCAGCCGAAAAGCCAGTTGCATACTGGAATACATAGTATGCGCTGTAGAAATGCGGTATGCGTGACCATTCCATGTCTATCTGGCTGTCTACGACCATGTCGGGGCCGTAGTAGAGCTCGTTCAGGTCACGATAGACCTTACAGAGGCTTTCGCTGGTCAGCGGCTCGCCGTTTTCGACCATCCTGTGCGTTATCATCTCAAACTCGGCGAACATCGTCTGCCGGAATACCGTTGTGCGGAATTGATCGAGGAAATAATTAATAAGATATGCCTGCATATGCTTATCTGTGCACGTCTTGCGCATGTGCTCCATCAATAACGCCTCATTGACCGTAGAGGCTACCTCTGCCAAAAACGTACTATAGTCGCCATATATAAACGGCTGGTTCGCATATGTGTAAAATGTATGCAATGCATGACCCATCTCATGCGCGAGCGTAAACATATCGTTGATCTTGTTATCGTAGTTCAGCAGCACATACGGGTGCGTACCATAGGAGCCCCACGCATACGCGCCGCTTTCCTTGCCCTGGTTTTCGTATACATCGATCCAGTGCCCGTTAAAGCCCTCCTCAAGATGCGTCAGATAATCCTGACCCAGTGCCGCGAGCGCGTCCGTGACCTGTTGCTTGGCCTCGGAGTAGGGGATGTCGGTGTCCACACTCGATACGATCGGCACATAGATGTCGTACATATGCAGCTCGTCGAGCCCGAGCATCTGCTTACGCAGGCGCACATATTCATGCATCACAGGCAGGTATTCGTGTATCGTCTCGATCAGGTTAGTATAAACCTCCTCGGGTATCGCGTTTGCAAACAGCGACTCGCCCATCGCCGACGGGTACTTGCGTACCTCGGAGTAGAAGCAGTCCTTCTTGACCGATGCGTTATACGCAGCCGCGAGGGTGTTCTTATGACTGATAAAGGTCTGGTAATATTGCTCAAATACCTTTTTGCGGAATTCGCGATCCGGATGCTCCATAAACGTAATAAAACGTCCGTGGCTGAGTTCGACCTCGTTACCGGACGGATCCGTTACGCTGCCAAATTTCATGTCCGCGTTATTGAGCATCGAGAATATATTGTGCGCGGCCTGTGATATATCGTTAGACGCGGCGAGTACAGCCTCGATCTCAGGGCTCAGCACATGCTCGCGTCGTCTGAGTATGTTATCAAAGAAATGTGCATAGAGCTTGAGCTCGGGGACTGCGCTCATGAAATGCTCGAGCGTCTCGGCACTGAGCGTGAGTATAGCGGGCTCCAAAAACGAGAATGCGGAGCCGAGCTTTGTGATGAGCGCGTCGGCCTTGTCGGCGAGCCCTTGGTAAAAGGTATTTGCGTTGTCCTCGTGCATGTGCATATGCGCGTAGACATACACACAGCCGGCCTTTTGCGACAGCGTCTCCTGTACCGAGAGGCACTTGTGCAGGTTTTCGGCTGACTTGACCGCTATCTTTTCAAATACCGCAAAGTCCTTTATACCCGTCAGCAGCTCGTCATATGTGCGTTGCCAGTCGTCGTCCGTCGCAAATATATCCTGAAGCCGCCAGGTGAAAGCGGGATTGGCCTCGCTGCGCTTCGGTAGTGCCTTTATCATGCCTGTCCTCCGATCTGAGATTTAAGACCGCTCAATCCTTCCTCGAAATTTACTCCGAAACGGATTTCGGTCTTGTCACGTGCAGTGCGCTTGATCGCGTCGACCGTAAAGTTCACGGCTACGGTCGCTGCCTTGTCTATTGAAAGCCCGTTCATCAATCCGGACAGCAGTGCGGAGCCGAATACATCCCCGGTACCGTGATAGTAGCCCTCGATGCGTGGGGCCATCGCATATGCGATCTTGCCTGTGGCGGCGTCGTATGAGGCCGCGCCGAGCTCCTTATCGTCAAAGCATACGCCGGTCAGTACGACCTGCTTGGGGCCCAGTGCCGACAGCGATGTAAGCAGCTGCTTTACATATGCCTCGGTATAGGGTCCTTCTTTGTATTCCTCGCCCAGTAGCAGTGTGGCCTCGGTGATATTTGGTACGACCACATCGGCCAGTTTTACGAGCTTTAGCATCCCTTGCGGAAAGTTTTTATCAAAGTGCGCGTACAGTGAACCATTGTCCGCCATAACGGGATCGACCAAAAACAGCGGGCGGTTAGCCTTTTTACTATAGATTTCAAAGATATCGCGGATGATGTCTATCTGCTCAAACGAGCCCAGATAACCTGTGTAAAATCCGTCGAATTGCAAGTCAAGGCTTTCCCAGTGCTTGATGATCGGGTTGATATCCTCGGTGAGGTCTCTGAATGTATAACCCGTAAAGCCTCCCGTATGTGTCGAGAGCACCGCGGTCGGTATCACGGAGCACTCTATGCCTGCAGCCGATATGATCGGCAGCGCGACGGTCAGTGAACATTTTCCAAAGCATGAGATATCATGTATTGCTGCTATGCGTTTCATTATGTCATTCCTCGCTTTCTGCGTATTTAACTGTATTTGTCAATGTGCCTATCTTGTCTATCCATATCTCTATCTTGTCTCCGGCTGTGATCATGCCAACACCCTCGGGTGTGCCCGTTGAGATGATATCCCCGGGAAACAGCGTCATGACATTCGATACGAAGGACAGCAGCTCATAGGGCTTATGTATCATCTCGGAGGTATTTGAATGCTGCATCACATTACCGTTTAGTATCGACTTTAGTTCGAGCGTTTCCGGATCGTCTATCTTGGCGACCACGGGGCCTATCGGGCAAAACGTATCGAAGGATTTTGAGCGTGTCCACTGTCCGTCGATAGCCTGATAATCCCGTTCGGTCACGTCGTTTACGCATGTATAACCGAGGATGTATTCCTTCGCGCGTTCGACGGGGACCTGCCTGCATGTCTTTGACACCACGATACCGAGCTCGCATTCAAAACCGAGGCTCGTGCTGCCTCTTGGTATTACGATGCTGTCGCCATGTCCGATTACGGTCGTGTTGGGTTTTATAAATATCACGGGCTCCTGTGGTATGCTCAG
Source organism: uncultured Defluviitaleaceae bacterium (assembly GCA_964446745.1). Lineage (GTDB taxonomy): Bacteria > Bacillota > Clostridia > Lachnospirales > WQUN01 > CAYURR01. The sequence continues at coordinate 4,280 of CAYURR010000216.1, forward strand.
ACCGAACTCCGAGGCGTGATCCATATAGTTTAGACCTATGCATATGATCTTTGACGGGAACGGGATCATGTGCCCGTCCGATGTGATCCAAAAGCTGTTGTTTTCCTTGCCCTGCAAGCTAATCATGTCTTATACCTCCGTTCCATTGGGTGTACACCTGCGCATAGACTATATTCTCGTCGTTGTTGTTACGTATTATACATATCCATTCGTC
>CAYURR010000217.1:0-4467 GCA_964446745.1 uncultured Defluviitaleaceae bacterium
TATTAAAAAAGATCGCAAACGCCATCACACAAAACCATCCCGACATGCATTTGATTGTGTTATTGATAGACGAGAGACCAGAAGAGGTCACGGACATGCAGCGTTCGATCGGTGGATCCAATACCGAGATCGTATATTCGACATTTGACGAGCAGCCCGAGCATCATAAACGCGTGGCTGAAATGGTATTGGAGCGCGCGAAGCGCCTTGTCGAACACCGCAAGGATGTGACGATCCTGCTCGATTCCATTACACGTATGTCGCGCGCATATAACCTCACGATCCCCGTGAGTGGTCGTACTCTTTCGGGAGGACTGGATCCGGCCGCGCTGTTTATGCCAAAGAAATTCTTCGGTGCCGCGCGTAATGTCGAGGAGGGCGGATCGCTGACGATACTTGCTACCGCGCTCGTTGATACGGGCTCAAAAATGGATGATGTGATATTTGAGGAGTTTAAGGGGACAGGCAACATGGAGCTCGTGTTAGACAGGCGGCTGTCCGAGAAACGCGTGTTCCCGGCTATAGACATCGTGCGTTCGGGCACACGGCGCGAGGAATACCTGCTTTCACCGAACGAGCTCGAGGCCATATATATCATCAGGCGGCTCACATCTAATATGTCTATGCTTGATCTCACCGAGCAGGTAACGGACATACTGATAAAGTCCGTCAACAACGAGGAGTTCGTGACGAGTATCATGTCGTTGGAAAAAATGAGATAGCTGATTAAATTTGTTCTTAGTCGATTATTGTTTTTCTACAAGTTTTGAATATAATAAATAATGTAACAAAATATTTGCAGTTAATTCTGGTGCTTCGCCACCGCAAGTGCGACTTGTATATTCTTCAGTGCTTCGCCACTGCAAGTGCGACTTGTATATTCTCGGCGCTTCGCAGCCGTAAGAGCGACCTATAATGCAAGGGGCGGTTGTAAAACCGTCCCTTATTCATTTGGGGTGATGGGAGAAGGTTATGGATAAGCGGTTGGATTTTTACGAAGTGAGTGTTGATTACATATCATATTTGCTTGGATTTGATTCAAAGGTGCCTAGAATTGACTATTCTGCTACAAGTAAGCACGACAAGTTTCTATGTGGAATCGTGTTATCCATTAACGGCCATAATTATTTTGCTCCAATATCATCATATACGACTTTACAGCGCACTAATATGATCATAAAAAACGAAGATGGCAATCCTATATCCAGCATACGATTCTCCTTTATGATTCCTGTTCCATTAATGGCCGTTTCATTAAAAAGAATCAAAGATGAGTCTTCGCCCGAATATAGACGTTTACTTGATTTAGAATTAAGGTTTTGCCAGAAGCATTCAAAAACTATTTATCGGATGGCAAAATATGTTTATAGTACAGTCGTTGAAAATAAAGACTCCATAATGGTTAAAAATTGCTGTGATTTTCGTAAGCTGGAGTTAGCTTGTCAAGAATACTTAAGTGCTGATAAAAATACCACAGATATACGCGGATTTTAACGGATCTACACTGATTAATAACTTTGATGTTTTAATCAGTGCAAATCCGTAATGATCCGTGTTAATCTGTGGTATTCTTTATTTTCACTATTTCTTATTATATGGCTTATGGTTAAACATCACAGTCCCATAAACGAGCATCAATGCGAAATAGAAGCCCGATGTTACGGAAAACAATACATGGCCCGCTACGGTCAAATAACCGACTGATAATACTAACGAGCACAGAACGCCTATCGATACGGGCGTTATTTTTTTGAAGAAATTCCCGACAAAGCGCAAGCCCGTGACCGCATAGAACCATAAAAGGCAGATCGCACCGAACACCCCGTAGTAGAACAGTACCTCAAACAGATCCATCTCTACGACATATTCGACCGAGCCGCGTCCGATGCCGAAGATGAGACTCAAGAGACCGCTGCTCTTATATATATCAAAGGTCTCACGCAGTTTGACTTGACGACCGCTCAGAAGGGCCATCTCGATACCCTCCATGTTGTAGATGATAAACGAGTTAAACAGGGATTCCCAGATCATCAGCAACACAGCCAAGCCCTTTATACAAACGAGTATAAACAACACAAGGACGATAGACAAAACGAGAATGCCGAGCCGCTTCAAGTAGCCCGAGGCCTTGCCGCCGGATGCCTCTGCGTCGACGGTGGTTATGCTCTTGTCCGCAAAACCCGTCTTGCCTGTAACAAGTACGACGATCGAATAAATAAGCGCTGCGATTAAGGTCACACCGGCTGATAAGAACGCGGTCTTTGTACCGATGATGAACAACGCGTTACAGGTGAACGCGATAGGCAAGGAAGGCAACACCAATGTCTTAATCCAAGCATAACGCGGCGGACTTGTTGAGCGTGAGGATGTTGTGGGGGCCTCGTAAGCGCCCGAAATAAAGCGAAAGGTCGGAACGGGCAGCAGCATCATAAATATTGCGGTGATATCGTTGCCTGAGAAGAAGAAGCCACGTGATCCCCTGTAGCCGAAGCGATCGGCATAGGTATAGAAGCCGACACCCGAGATATATGCGAGCAGAATAGAAGCCGAGAACACAATTAGTGTAAAGGATATAACCTTATTGAGCTTGTCGATGACCTCTTTCGGTGAGCGTCCGGTTTCGTTACTGAGCCGTAGGAATACAAATATCACAACGATGTTGTATGCATAACGAGCGATATACTGCATATCGGCAAAGATACTGGACATCGTGCCGTTCCTGAACTCCATCAGTACAGATAGCGCCCAAGCCACACCTATACCGACTAAGGTCAATATCGCGAGCTTGTGTTTCACAAATAACAGATACAGACCAAACATTACTAAAATCAGCATACGTATTACAAGTGTAGGGGTTATACCGAAATTCGCAACCAGATAGTATTTCTCTCCATACTGACTTTGAAACAGACTCAGATAGAAGCCGTTGATCAAATCGAAGAACGGGTTGATAAACAACAGCAGCCAGAAAAAGTCCTCACAGCGTTTAAGTATTTTCAAACAGATTCCTCCTATGTGTATTTTAATATCTAATGCTTTAAAACCATGTGTTTTACGTATGCGATCTCTTCCCGTATCTCACCAGATATGGCTAAGGTCAGCGCGTACACGCAAACAGCCACTATAACCCCGATCCCGATGCCAAGTAGGTTGCCAACATATGCCTTGACGACGGTGCACATGAAAAAGGCCGCGAGAGCACAGAGCACGGACGAACCAATGATGCGCAGCACGGACATAAGTGGGATATGAAACACAAAGCGCCTGCGTGCGAAGAACGCGGATACGCAGAAGTAGACCGTATAGGATAGTAAGCTCCCGATAGCCGCGCCGATCAGCCCCAAAAGTGGCAGCAACGCCACAGTGCACGCTATCTTTATCACGGACGCGATGATGCTGTTTTTAAATATCGGCAGCGTGTCCTGCGTGAGCTCCCAAGTCTTGTTCACATATTCGGTCAGCCCACTCATAAACATAGCGAGCGCGGATAAACCGATCACGGGTCCGAACACATACGAGGGATTTGCAAAGAACACGAGGTCCGAGAGCGTGGAGCCTATCGCGGCAAGTCCCGCTGCAGCCGGTAATGCAATGAGCAGGTAGAGCCGAACGCCCTTGTTCAACAGCGGCAGAGCGGCTTCGATGCATGCTTTTTTTGTGTCGCCGTGGGTCGTAGTATCGGCATTTCGCCAGGCATTTAATACAGCCGGATAGACACCTCTCATGATGCCCACAGTGATCATAGCGAATATCCCCGATGCTATCGTGTTGTTTGCAATATAGACCGCGAAGCTCTCCTTTCCCGAGATAAAGCTAACGATATAGCGGTCGGACATGTTTAGCAGACCTACAGAGATCGAAAAGCCCAACAGCGGCACACCAAACGAAAGGAATGAACTCAGGCAATCCCTTGAAAAGGCCTTAATCGAAAACGAACGATGTATACCTAACACAAAGAATGCGGCAACACCCGCGCAGAGGTCCGCAAACACGGCGGCGGAAACTGCTGTGAACGAATGAGACGATGCGCCGAGCAGGAGATTTAACAACGTAAAGGCGCAGATCAAACGCAGCGAAGCGGACAGGATCGACAGCACGACCGATGCCGTTACGTGTCCGGATTGAATGAGCAAGCCATTCAGCAGCTGAAACAGCGCGTATGACACGAACATGATCCCGCAAGAGGCAAAGATGCCCATGCCGGACACCATGAATAAAGCGCTTGAAACAACCAAGACCGCTATACAGATCAACGTGTAGATTACGATGACGGTAGAAAAGAACGCACGATCTTCTTTCTCGCCGATGTAGCGGACCGTAGCGTTTGCGAGCCAGCCGCCAAGCACCAGGTAGATAAACAGCACAGAGGTATTGATCAGCTGGTATTCGCCATAGGCCGCCTGTGTAAACAGCGACGTGAATATGACCGTGTTGGTCACCATGACCAGTAGGCCCTCTACTATCTTC
>CAYURR010000218.1:0-4364 GCA_964446745.1 uncultured Defluviitaleaceae bacterium
AGAAATTCTTGTTTAAAATATGCTGGATCATCATTGAGCCGACAAGCGGGAATACGGGTATAGGGCTTGCTGCAATTGCCGCATCAAGAGGCTATAGAATAATCCTCACGATGCCTGAAACGATGAGCGTTGAACGACGCAATTTATTGAAGGCATACGGTGCGGAGCTTGTTTTAACCGAGGGCGCCAAAGGCATGAAGGGCGCAATTGCTAAAGCCGAGGAATTGGCGGCTGAAATTGCCGATAGTTTTATCCCAAGCCAGTTTACAAATCAGGCAAATCCGCTTGTACATTACAAAACAACGGGTCCCGAAATTTGGAACGATACCGACGGCAAGATCGATATTTTGGTTGCGGGTGTGGGTACAGGCGGAACAATCAGCGGTGTGGGTAAATATCTAAAAGAGCAAAACCCGAACATTAAAATTGTGGCTGTAGAGCCGTCTGCTTCGCCTGTTCTGTCTAAGGGGGCTCCGGGTCCGCACAAAATCCAAGGCATCGGTGCAGGCTTTGTCCCCGATACGTTGAATACGCAGATATATGATGAGATTATCACGGTTGAAAATGAGGATGCTTTCGAAACAGGCAGAGCCCTTGCAAGGGCAGAGGGATTGCTCGTGGGTATATCCTCCGGTGCGGCTGTGTGGGCAGCGACAGAGCTTGCTAAACGACACGAAAACAAGGACAAAATTATTGTGGTAGTATTACCCGATACAGGTGAGCGTTATCTTTCAACACCAATGTTTGCGGAATAAAAAAAGGGCGATTAATTTCGCCCTTTTTAAATGCAATAATCATTGCCGTACTGCTCTTTTTGCTTATCCAAAATATCTTGCAGGGTGATACCGTCAAGATAGTCGTTTATTACATCAGATAAACCTTGCCATATGGGTAATGTAACACAATGACTGCTCCGCAAACATTCGTTAGGGCTTGTGTCAAGACAGGAAACAGGCGATAAGCTGCCCTCGGTCAGTTCAAGAATACTCTTGAGTGTATACCTTGATGGCGCTTTCGCTAACCTATAGCCGCCGTTATAGCCGCGGCTTGCTTGCAAGTAATCCTTTCGATTTAAGATGGGTATGATCTGTTCCAAATATTTTTTAGAAATATTTTGACGCTGTGCAACATCGCTAAGAGAAACATAGCCATCGTTTTGGTGCTGAGCAAGGTCGAGTAAAAATCTCAGAGAATATCTGCCTTTGGTTGATATTTTCATTACAGCCCCCTCCGTTTCTTAATCCTATAATACCGTATGATTAATAGGTAATCAAGATAGGATATAGCTTAAGACTATATCCTACTATTCATATGTGATATTTTGCGCATAGTGGCTTTGCATGTAAAATAGTCTGCGTAGTGAAACACAAAATTTTAGGAGGAAAGAAAAAATGAAAAAGAAGTTCTTTACTTTATTTGCAATGACGTTGAGTGTAATACTCGGATTGTCGGCTTGTTCAAGCTCTGCTAAGGGCCTGACAATAGCCGTTCCAAACGACACCACGAATGAGGCCCGCGCTTTACTGTTACTGGAACAACAGGGTTACATCACGCTCAAATCCGGAGTGGGCATCACCGCCACGGTGAGAGACATAGAACAAAACCCACACAACATCACATTCAAGGAAGTAGAAGCGGCACAAATACCAAACATATTAAAAGATGTGGATTATGCCGTAATAAATTCCAATTTTGCCATAGGCGCTAACATCAATCCTGTAAAGGATTCCCTTGTGATAGAAGGTTCATCTTCTGCGTACAGCAATATTCTTACAGTGAAGCAAGGCAACGAAAGCGCAGACAAAATCAAGGCACTTGTAGCCGCGCTTGAGAGCAAGGATGTAGCCGATTACATAGCCAAAGCATACGAGGGCGCTGTAGTCAGTGTTGTCCAAAACCCCGGAGATGGATATGACAGCACTGTAGATTATGACAGCTTAAAAGGAACGAGCATCACCATTGCCGCTTCGCCAACCCCGCATGCCGAGATCCTTACAGTAGCCAAAGAAATTCTTGCCCAAAAGGATATTACCCTTGATATTAAAGAATTTACCGATTACATACAGCCGAATAACGTAGTTGAAAGCGGCGAGATAGATGCAAATTACTTCCAACATCAACCGTATCTCGACGATTTCAATTCGAAAAATAATACAAACATCGTTTCGGTTGCGGCCATTCACGTTGAGCCGATGGGTCTTTATGGCGGTAAGCAAACCAACCTTGATGCGCTTAAATAAAAATGATAGAAATCAGAAATCTGACAAAGACGTTTTCTACCAAGGACAATAATGTTCAAGCGTTAAAAGATATCAACCTTAAAATCAATGACGGTGATGTTTTTGGCATAATCGGTATGAGTGGCGCGGGGAAGAGCACACTTGTGAGATGTATCAATATGCTTGAACGTCCGACATCGGGAAGTGTGTTTATTGATGATATAGACATAGGTCAGCTGCCGGCAAAGAGGCTTCGTGAAATACGCAGAAACGTAACAATGATATTTCAAAATTTTAATTTGCTGGCACAGCGTTCTTGCCTGAAAAATATTTGCTTTCCGCTTGAAATTTCGGGTGTAAAGCAATCGGACGCAATGAAACGTTCTTTAGAACTGCTTGAGGTAGTAGGCTTATCCGATAAGGCAAACGCATATCCATCACAATTGTCGGGCGGGCAGCAGCAACGCGTTGCCATTGCCCGTGCTATTGCAACAAACCCCAAGGTGCTTTTATGTGATGAGGCTACAAGCGCGCTTGACCCCAAAACTACAAGTGATATTTTAGCCCTTCTACGTAACATAAATCAGAAATTCGGTATAACCATCATTGTAATCACACATCAGATGGACGTCATTAAAGAGATATGCAATCGCGTTGCGATACTGGATAACGGTTCCGTTGTTGAGGAAGGGCAGGTCGAGGATATATTTGCGCATCCCCAGTCAGGCGCAGCAAAGCAACTTTTTGCCAAGGAGATTTAATTTATGTATGAGGCTGTACAAATACTAATTACCGAAATGCCTTTGGCTCTATGGGAAACGATATATGTTACCGTTGTATCAACGATATTTGCATTTGTTATCGGCTTGCCATTGGGTGTTCTTTTTGTGGTTGGCGAAAAGGACGGTTTACTACCGCTACCGAAGGGGTTGATATATTTGCTTAACATTACGGCGAACATTCTTCGGTCTATACCATTTCTGATATTGATGATCATGGTTTTTCCGCTTACACGTTTGATAGTAGGCACAACGGTTGGGACTACTGCATCGATTGTGCCTTTAGTTATAGCAGCATTTCCATTTGTTGCAAGGCTGGTAGAGAGCAGTCTGCGTGAGATAAATCCCGACATTATTGAAGCTGGGCAAAGTATGGGTGCATCACCATGGCAGATTATTGTTAAAGTGTTGATCCCTGAAAGTATTCCCTCGCTTGTGTCAAATGCTACGATAGCGATAACCACGATCCTTGGGTTTACAGCTATGAGCGGGATTATCGGTGGCGGCGGGCTTGGCAAGATTGCGATAAATTATGGGTATTATCGATATAAATATATGGTGATGCTGTTTGCGGTAATAATATTAATACTGCTTGTGCAAATATTTCAAAGTCTCGGTAGATATATTGCAAATAAGCAGGACAAACGGAAGATCTTATGACGCAGGTAAATATAAAAGCACTCGTTGCGATGAGCGGTGGGGTAGACAGTTCCGTCGCTCTGCATTTGACTAAGCAACAAGGATATGATTGCACAGGCGTTACAATGAAGCTGTTTAATAACGAACATATAGGCCTAGCACGTGATAAAACCTGTTGTTCCCTTGAAGATGTGGAGGATGCCCGAAACGTGGCATCTTCGATAGATGTTCCGTATTATGTACTTAACTTCTCTGATGATTTCAAAGAGCATGTCATTGGGCGATTTATTTCTGCGTATGAAAATGGCGCAACACCTAACCCTTGCATTGATTGCAACCGCTACATCAAGTTTGAAAAGCTTTTTTGGAGAGCAAAGCAACTTGATATGGATTATGTGGTTACAGGGCATTATGCACAAATAGAAAAAGATACCGCCACGGGGCGGTATCTGCTTAAAAAGGCTGTTGACGAGAGCAAAGACCAAAGTTATGTACTGTATGCCATGACACAGGATCAGTTAAAGCAAACCCTGTTTCCTCTTGGTGGATTGCGTAAAACTGAAGTGCGAGAGATTGCTATGCAAATGGGTTTTGTTAATGCCAAAAAGCGCGACAGCCAAGATATTTGCTTTGTAAAGGATGGCGATTATGCGGGATTTATTGAGAGCTATCTGGAAAAACAATATCCGCAAGGTAATTTCATAGACAAAAGCGGTAACATTCTCGG
>CAYURR010000219.1:0-4331 GCA_964446745.1 uncultured Defluviitaleaceae bacterium
AAAAAATATAATTAAAATCCATGAAATAATTCCCTGTAATGTGTTAGAATACTTTCACGAATAGATTCAGGAATAGATCGACTGATAAAGGGGCGTAGCTGCATAAATATGGATGGGGAAAAGGGCATCGTCGTAAATAGGCTGGACGACGGATATGTGCGCGTAAAGATCAAGCGCTCGCAGGCCTGCGCGCATTGCAAGATGTGTACACCTGCCGGTGGTAACAGCGCAGAGGATATGCTCGTAGACGCGATAAACGCACAGGATGCCTCGGAGGGCGACGAGGTAAATGTGAGCCTTCGCCCCCAGAACTTATTAAAGGCTATATTCATCATGTACATGATACCGTGTGCACTGATGGTTGCAGGATTCGTATTGGGCAACGCGCTGGCCGGTGAGCTGTTGGGCTTTGTTGCGGGTGTTTTTTTGTCGGGGCTTGTCTATTTATGTATCCGGCGCGTGGAAAAGCGTGGCGGATTTTTGGATTATGTGCCGACTGCGCATAAATTATAATGAATAAATCATATAAATTTTTTGCATAACTATTAGCACCGTGCTATAATTTAACACTATAAATACAGCATTACATAATCCAAGGGAGGTAATTAACTATGCCGAGACCTAAAAAGTCAGAAACCAAGGCAGAGACAAAGACCACAAAGACAGCGGCAAAGGTAACTAAGGCTGCGACAAAGACTACGGCGAGTGTAACCAAAACAGATAACGTCGACACGAGACTGCGCGTAGGCATCATAGGCTGCGGCGGTATCGCGAATGGCAAGCATATGCCCGCAATACGTGCGTTAAAGCTTATAGACATAGTAGCATTATGCGATATCATTCCGGAGAGGGCTCAAAAGGCCGCTATGGAATATGGTATCAGCGGTGCTAAGGTATATACGGACTACAAAGAACTCCTTGAGGATGAAACAATCGATGCCGTATATGTGCTCACGCCGAACAGCTCACACGCACCTATCACTGTAGACGCGCTGAACGCAGGCAAGCATGTAATGTGCGAAAAGCCGATGGCAAAGACCTATGAGGAAGCAAAGCTCATGGTCGAAACCGCGAAGAAGACAGGCAAGATCCTTACAATCGGTTATCAAAACAGATATCGTACAGACAGCCAGTACCTCAAGCAGTCATGCGAACGCGGTGACCTCGGTGATATCTATTATGCAAAGGCTCACGCTATTCGCCGCAGAGCAGTACCGACATGGGGTGTATTCCTCGATGAGGAAAAGCAGGGCGGCGGTCCGCTTATCGATATCGGTACGCATGCGCTCGACCTTACACTCTGGATGATGAATAACTACAAGCCCAAGTCTGTTATGGGCAGCGTATATAAAAAGCTTAACTCAAACGGCAAATGCGGTAACGCATTCGGTGACTGGGATCCGGAGCAGTTCACGGTAGAGGATTCGGCGTTTGGTTTCATCACGATGGAAGACGGCGCTACGATCGTGCTCGAGTCCGCATGGGCACTCAACACGCTCGACGTGGATGAGGCAAAGACATCACTCTGCGGTACAAAGGCCGGCGCGGATATGAAGGACGGTCTTCGCATCAACTTTGACGAGTTCAACAAGCTCGGCGTCAAGAAGCCTGACCTCGGCGCAGGCGGCGTGGCATTCTATACCGGTGCTGCGGAAAAGCCCGAAAACATCGAGCAGCGCATATTCTATAATGCGATCGTAAACGGCGAGCCACTCACGGTATTACCGGAGCAGGCTATCGTAGTAACCCAGATATTAGAGGCTATATATGAGTCCGCTAAGACCGGAAAGCTCGTCACATTCTAATATCGGCACAGCAGGGGGAGGAAATACAATGAAACTGGGCGTATTAACGGTACTGATGAGTCAGAAGCCCGTTGAAGAGGTATTCGCATACCTGTCGGGCCTCGGCGTACAAACCGTAGAGATCGGCACAGGCGGAGCGCCGGGCAACGCGCATCTGGATCCTGTTGCGTTTTTGGCCGATCCGGCTAAGATCGATCATTTTAAAGAGCTGTTAAAGAAATATAACCTTGAGATATCGGCCTTCTCATGCCATGGCAACGGTGTTCATCCAAACGCCGAGATCGCAAAGAAGGATCACGAGGATTTTGTAAATACCTGCCGTATCGCCGAGAAGTTTGGCGTGGACACGGTGATCACATTCTCGGGCTGCCCGGGCGATCATCCGGGTGCAAAGTACCCAAACTGGGTTACATGCGCATGGCCGACGGATTATCTTGAGATACTCAAGTATCAATGGGACGAGGTACTGATCCCGTATTGGAAAAACGCCGCTGAGATCGCTAAGAGCCACGGCGTAAAGAAGATCGCGCTCGAGATGCATCCGGGCTTTTGCTGCTACAACCCGCGCTCGCTGCTGAAGCTGCGTGAGGCCGTAGGTGATATCATCGGTGCAAACTTCGATCCGTCGCATCTGTTCTGGCAGGGCATCAAGCCATCGCTGGCGTTGAAGGAACTCAAGGGAGCTATCCATCACTTCCACGCAAAGGATACCCGCGTACTCGATGAAAATGTACAGGTAAACGGCGTACTCGAGACCTCGAGATATGACGATTTCTTGAACAGGGGTTGGATATTCCGCACGGTAGGCTACGGACACGACGCTGCCGAGTGGAAGGACATCATCTCGACGTTGCGCGCGGTGGGCTATGACGGAGCTATCAGCATTGAGCACGAGGACGGCATGATGTCTATCGAGGAAGGATTGGAGAGGGCTGTTTCGTTCCTTAAGAACGTTATAATCTTCGAAAAGCCTCCGGAAATGTGGTGGGCATAAGTTATGACATATAAAACCGCGATAGTCGGCTGCGGCGGGATTTTCCCCATGCATGCCGGTTCACTGGCACAGATAGACAATGTTTGTGTGCAGGCGGTTTGTGATACAGACATCAAAAAGGCCGAGACTCGCGTGAGCGAGTTTTCGGCCCTTGGTCTTTTGAAAGCATACGCGGATTTTGACGAAATGCTCGAAAAAACAGAGATTGATGTATTGCATATCTGTACACCACATTATCTACATGCGCCGATGACGATAAAAGCGCTCAAAAAGGGCATACACGTACTCACGGAAAAGCCCATGGCTACACGCGTAGCCGACGCCGAGCAGATGATACAGACCGCCGAGGCATGCGACAAACGCCTGGGAGTTATATTCCAAAACCGCTACAATCCGGCTGCAAGATATGTAAAGGGATTGCTGACCGGAACGGATGTACCTAAAGAGAGCGCACTCGGGCATGTGATATCGGGTCGTTTCAGCGTGCAGTGGCATCGCACAAAGCCGTATTACCTTGAGAGCGGATGGCGTGGTCAATGGGACACCGAGGGCGGCGGCGTTATCATCAATCAGGCGATACATACATTTGATATGGCGAACTGGTTCGTAGGCGACGAGATAGCGGATGTGGACGCGCAGATAGCGAACCGCAAGCACCCATACATAGAGGTCGAGGACATGGCCGAGGGTGTTATCCGTTACAAAAACGGCGCCGAGCTGACATTTTACGTACATACGAACCATTTTACGGACGCGCCCGTAGAGATCGAACTGCTCTGCGAAAACGGCCGTGTACATATAGCGGGTGGTGACACCGCACGCGTTACATATCCCGACGGCAGAGAGGTAATCGTGGGAAAGGATCCGCGCGATGCCGCTCTATACGGCAACGGGATAAAGGACTACTGGGGCATCAGCCATGTAAAACAGATAAAGGCGTTTTACGAGGCGCTCGAGGTAGGGGACAAAACGGCGGCGGTGTTTAACGCGCATGAGGCATTGAAGACGCAGCGTATTGTGGAGTGGATATACGCAAAGCGTTGAGCCTCATTATAATCGGGAGTATTTCTGGTGAAAATAAAAGGAACAAGCAAGAACCCTCGCGAGGATTGTCTATATATTAGTAGCGAGAGGTTCTTTAACCTTTTATTTGGGAGATGATCTTATGATAGATATTTTAACCTCTGGATATAAGGATTACCTTGAAAGCGAAGCGGAAGAATTCAGGGGATTTTTGTCAGAGAGGCTTATACCCAATGACGGATCACCGAAGTTTAAGGAGATGTTGGGAGAAATAGACATGGACCTTGTCATGACGATTATCAAGGCCTGCGGGGTAAAAATCGTAAAGGACAGTTCCACGAAGCATTTCTTCACCTATCGAAAAGGCGATTACACATTTGAGATGCATTGGCCTGCCGACTTAGAATTCTCCGAGGATAAAGAAGAACGCGACAGCCTTGTCGAGGATATTTTGCATGAGCTTGCGCATATATACCTGCACACCGAAACATGGAAGAATAAAACTAAAA
>CAYURR010000220.1:0-4305 GCA_964446745.1 uncultured Defluviitaleaceae bacterium
AAAAAAACAGGCGGCAACACGGTAGGCGTGCCACCGCCAATAAATACCGTATCCACCGCCATATCCCGTTCCGAAAATCTCTGTGCATGCCTGCGTATCTCCGCTACGAGCGCATCTGTATATGCCTCGAACTGCATGGAGCTTTTCCCTACCGCATACGAAGCGAAGTCACAGTAATAACACTTGCTCACACAAAACGGGATGTGCACATAGATACCGACTGTATTCATGTACCCGCTCATTCCTCGCCCAGCTTCAACACGTTCAGGAACGCATTCTGCGGAACCTCTACACTGCCGATCGAACGCATACGCTTCTTGCCCTCTTTTTGCTTTTCGAGCAGCTTCTTTTTACGCGTGATATCGCCGCCGTAGCATTTTGCCAATACGTCCTTTCGCATTGCACTCACGGTCTCACGCGCGATGATCTTGTTCCCGATCGAGGCCTGTATAGGTACCTCGAACATATGACGCGGTATCTCCTTCTTGAGCTTTTCGGCTATGACACGGCCACGCTCGTATGCGGACGACGAATGCACTATAAAAGACAGTGCGTCCACGAGCTCATGGTTTACAAGGATATCCAGTTTTACGAGGCTCGAGGTCTGATAGCCCTTGAGCTCGTAATCAAACGACGCATAGCCACGGCTCTTGGACTTTAATGTATCAAAGAAGTCATAGATGATCTCGTTCAACGGCAAGATGTATTTTAGCACCGCGCGGGTCTTGTCGATATATTCCATTCCGACATATTCACCCCTACGGTTCTGGCAGATTTCCATGATAGGACCGATATACTCGGTCGGCAAAATGATCTGCGCGTCCACGATCGGCTCCTCTATATGCTCGATGCGTGTGACATCGGGCATGTCCGATGGGTTCGAAAGCTCGACCATACTGCCGTCGGTCAGGAACACCTTGTATATAACGCTCGGAGCGGTTGTCACGATATCGATATCGTATTCGCGGCTCACGCGCTCCTGTATAATCTCAAGATGCAGCAGTCCCAAAAATCCGCACCTAAAACCAAAACCCAGCGCAACCGAGGTCTCGGGTTCAAAGCTCAACGCCGCGTCGTTTAGCTTCAGCTTATCGAGCGCGTCACGCAGATCTTGATATTGGGCGCCATCTGCCGGGAAGATACCGCAGTACACCATCGGCATTACCTGCTTATAACCCGGAAACGGTTCTGCGGTAGGATTCTCTGCTAATGTCACGGTATCACCGATTTGTGTATCCGCGACGTTTTTGATGCTCGCGGTGATATAACCGACCTCACCCGCCGAGAGCTGCTCCGCCGGAATGAACTTGCCGGGTCCGAATACGCCGACCTCTACGACATTGAAGCGTTTGCCCGTAGCCATGAACAATATCTCCGAGCCCTTTTTAACCGTACCGTCCATGACACGGATAAACACGATAACACCCTTGTAAACATCATAGACCGAATCGAATATCATAGCCCTAAGCTGCGCATCCGGATCGCCCTTCGGCGCCGGTATGTCCGATATGATGTGCTCAAACACCGCCTCGATGTTGATGTCTGCCTTGGCCGATATCTGAGGTGCATTATCAGCTGGCAATCCGATGTAGTTCTCTATTTCCTCAACCGTCTCCTGAGGGTTCGCGTTTATCAGATCGATCTTATTTATAACGGGCACAACCTCGAGGTTATGATCGAGTGCTAGATAGACATTTGCCATCGTCTGCGCCTCAACCCCCTGCGTCGCATCCACAACAAGCACCGCACCCTCACAAGCCGCTATGCTGCGCGACACCTCGTAATTAAAATCCACGTGCCCCGGCGTGTCTATGAGGTTTAAGATATATTCCTCGCCGTCCTTGTACTTGTAAATCAAACGTACCGCTTGTGCCTTTATTGTTATACCCCGTTCACGCTCGAGGTCCATGTTGTCCAAAACCTGCTCTTGCATCTCCCTCTGTGTCAACAGCCCCGATTTCTCGATCAGCCTGTCCGCGAGCGTGGACTTGCCGTGGTCGATATGGGCTATGATACAAAAGTTTCTTATCCTATCCTGTATCCTGTTCTTTAAGCTGTTTTCCATCTGATGTACTTCTACCTTTCTGCGCTTATAGCGTATTTGGAATCATTCTATCCGATGTGCGCATGTATTGCAATACAATACACACATCAAAACCCCATTCATACGTTGCGTGATGTTCATTACCCATTGTAAAGGATGCCTATCTGTGATATATTCTGAAGAACGATTGATTATATCATGCAAAGTTGGATGTTTTGCTATTGGAGGTTTTTCGATGAATAAAATAAAGGTATTAATAGTGGATGATTCGTTGCTATTCCGCACGTTTTTGTCCGAAGCGCTGTCCTCCGTGCCCAATTTTGAAATCATTGGCACAGCCGTTGACGCGTTTGACGCAAAGCTAAAAATACCTATGCTCAAGCCCGATGTTATTACCATGGATATAGAGATGCCACGCATGAACGGCATAGACTTCCTCAAACAGATATTGCCGCAATATCCGATCCCGACCGTACTCGTCAGCTCTCTGAATATCAGCGTGTTTGAGGCGTTATCATCTGGCGCGGTGGACTTTGTCAGGAAGCCGACCTCTCAAAATGACAGTAGCGCAAAGCAGCAATTCATTTCGGACCTCGCGGCCAAGATCATCGTAGCCTCCACCGCAAAGGTACGTATGCCGCGCAGCCTGCCCACTGTTGCAAATGCGGGAATGAGCGCTTCCAATTCGGGGCTGAAGGATCTGCCGATATTCGACAAGATATTCATAGCGCTCGGCGCGTCAACGGGCGGCACCGAGGCTACCGTAGCGGTACTAAAGGACCTGCCGCCACACACCCCGGGCATCGTGATCGTACAGCATATGCCCGCCGGATTTACAAAGATGTATGCGGACCGTATAAATAACACCTGCCCGATGAGCGGTAAGGAGGCTCAAGATGGCGACAAGATTATCCGCGGACGAGTGCTCGTAGCACCGGGCAGCATGCAGATGCGAGTGGTGAAACGCGGCGGCGATTATTATGTGACCTGCGCACCTGGAGAAAAGGTCAGCGGGCATTGCCCGTCCGTAGATGTGCTGTTCGAATCCTGTGCGCAGAGCGCCGGAAAGGATGCGATCGGCATTATCATGACAGGTATGGGGCAGGACGGCGCAAAGGGTATGCTTGCGATGCGCCAGAAGGGTTCTCATACGATCGGGCAGGATAAGGATAGCAGCGTCGTTTACGGCATGCCGAAGGTCGCATACGATATGGGCGGCGTTTGCGTGCAGGCCTCCTGCGACGATATCTCAAAGGTTCTCAAAACACATTTGAACGGACGCGGTTAATGTCCTGAGACAGATCTTTTGATATGAAAGGGGATAAAAATGGCAAAACCCGTTAAGACAGAGATTTTGCTTGAGTCAGGTACAAATGAAATCGAAATAATGGAATTTACCATCGGAGGCAATACCTTTGGCATTAACGTAGCGAAGGTCGACGAGATCATGTTGCCCGCGCCTGTCAAACCCATGCCCCTTTCGCATCCGGCGATCGAGGGGGTATTCAAGCCACGAGACGTGGTTATC
This sequence comes from uncultured Defluviitaleaceae bacterium, assembly GCA_964446745.1. Classification (GTDB taxonomy): domain Bacteria; phylum Bacillota; class Clostridia; order Lachnospirales; family WQUN01; genus CAYURR01. The sequence goes on from CAYURR010000220.1 coordinate 3,573, forward strand.
ACGGTTGTTGACCTACCCAAATACCTGAACCTTGATTCTATCACTCCCGAAAAGACATTATTTATCCTCACCAATTTCAATCGTATGAATATTGCGTTTCGCGTTCACACGGTCGTTGACATAGACCGCATATCATGGACGGCTATCGAAAAGCCCGACAAGACCATCTACGGCGGTCAGGAGGGTGTTGCGACCGGTATCGCGCAGTATGACGGACGCTTGATCACGATATTGGACTTTGAAAAGATCGTCGCGGACATATCCCCTTCCACGAGCATACAATCGCATGAGGTAGACAAGTATGCAGACCGTGATAAGAATAATACACCGATCGTAATCGCGGAAGACTCCGCGCTGCTATCAAAGATGATCGTAGATTGCTTACACAAGGCCGGATACTTGAATGTCGTTAAGTTTGACAACGGTGCCGAGGCATGGGACTTCCTGCAATCACTGCGGCACACGCCCGATCTACGGAGCCGCGTATCGATATTGATCACCGACATCGAGATGCCCAAAATGGACGGTCACCGCCTCACAAAGCTCGTCAAAGAAGACGATGTATTGAAGCAGATACCGATTATTATCTTTTCATCATTGATAAACGAGGAGATGTACCTGAAGGGCAAGGAGCTCGGCGCAAACGAGCAGCTCTCAAAGCCCGAAATAGGCCGGCTTATCGAGATCGTTGATTCATTTATAAACGTATAATGATATATAAATTTTTAGAGCA
>CAYURR010000221.1:0-4156 GCA_964446745.1 uncultured Defluviitaleaceae bacterium
CCTGTCCCGATAAACCAAGCATAAAATCCCCTACCCTATACATGCAATATAAGAAACGTTACATTACACAGACGCATACACGTGCTTTTTCGGGTAACACCAAGCGTATTCGCTCCAATACGCCGCGCGTAAGCACCTCACCGAACACCGCAAGCGGAACACCGGGCGGATACGCGGCTATGATCTCACCGCAAATCAAATCAGTTGCATCGTCTATATTAACATACGTATAATTCATTCCAAGCGCCTGCCGTGGCGTTAACACCACCTCAGGCAGCATTTCACCCGCCGAGCCATCTATGCGAGCGATATGTGTCTCAAACCCCGGGGCTGTGTCCTCGTTGCCGCACTTATGATCTATGTCTTCAAATGCCTTTACAAGGCGTTCAAAGCCCTCTTGTGTATCCGCAACAGAGGTCATCGCTATAACAAACAGTTTCGAAAGATACTCCAGTTCAATATTATAATCGTTCCTTATACTTTTTTCAACATGTTGCCCAAAAAGTACTATTTTGCCGATGTCCAATGCAAAGGCAGTGCATGCTTGTGTTGATACCGGTGACAATATGGAAATATGTTTAAGCTTCGAGAGAGCCGTTCTGGCAGCCTTCAGTGACTCTATGTATCTGTCAAAATGCCGCGCTTCTTCTTTCAGCTTACATAACATATCATCTGCCGCTGCCATCATCATATATGACGGGCTACTCGTCTGTAACATCTGTAAAAACATCCGCACGCGTTGCTTATTTACGATATCTCCGCGCATATGCAGTACCGCGCTCTGCGACAGCGCGGGTAAGGTCTTGTGTAGGCTGTTGATCACGATATCAGCACCCAATGCAACAGCATGCACCGGGAACTCATCATGAAACGCAAAATGTGCGCCATGCGCCTCATCCACGATCAATACAGCGCCGTATCGGTGACAGATATCGGCAATAGCTTTAATATCCGGTACAAAGCCCTCGTATGTAGCGCCGTTTATGACCAAGGCTTTTGCGTTCGGATTTTGCACAAATGAGCGTTCCACATCAACAGCTTGAATGGCTACAGCCATGCCGATATCGTTAAATGTGGGCAGTATATACACGGGTCTTGCACCCGACAACGCGAGCCCGCTATATACCGCACGGTGTGTGTTACGATCGACAACAACCACATCATCCTGGCCACATACCGCACATATCGCCGAAAGGATGCCGACGGTCGAGCCGTTCACGCAGAATAAGCTCTCGTCAGCTCCGTATATTAACGCTATGCGCTGCTGCATGGACTTTAGTACATCCTGTGGATCAAGCAGATTATCCATACCCGACACCTCGGTCAGGTCTAGCCCGAGTAGGTCTTTATCTATAAAACTATAATTGCGTTTATGTCCGGGCATATGAAACGGGTATACACCCGTTTCCGTATATGACCGAATATGTGAAAGCAGATTATGCATCAGGTTACGCTTTGAGGCTTCTGCTGCCGGGCTTGATAGCCGGTTGTCCGCCTGCTTTGCACAGTGGGCATTCCTCTGGCAGCCAGCTCTGTATCTCCGCCGTATATGCCGCGCGCAGCTTCATTCCGAAGTCCACATTACCCATGCTACGATCAACCAATAGTGCAACACCCACAGGCTCGCCGCCGAGCTTCTTGACCAGGTCGATGATCTCAAATACCGTACCGCCCGTTGTCGTGACATCCTCCGCAACGAGTAGACGCATGCCCGGCTCTATGGAGAAGCTGCGACGTAGTACCATAGAACCGTTTTCACGCTCTGCAAACATATTCTTGACCTTAAGCTGTCTAGCAAGCTCATATGCAATGATGATGCCGCCTGTAGCGGGCCCTATTACCGCATCTATGCCGTCCTGCTTAAACTCCGACGCAAGTCCATTTGCTAGCTCCTCTGTGTGCCATGGATACTGCATAAGCCTCGCGCATTGCATATATCTGTCGCTATGCCTCCCCGAAGTCAGTACGAAATGCCCGTTTAATAAAACCTCTGACTCTGTAAGTATCTGTTCTACCCTCTGTTTGTCCATGGGTATTCCCCTTTCTGATGTATATAATTTTTAATGCCGTCTACGATCTGAGGCATTGCATATGGGTTTACGAAATTGGCGGTGCCTACCGCAACTGCATTAGCTCCCGCGATAAAAAACTCTATCGCGTCATCCGCATTCGAAATACCGCCCATGCCGATGATCGGCAGTTTAACAGCTTGTGCAACCTGATACACCGCTCGAACGGCTATCGGTTTTATCGCCGGGCCCGAGAGCCCACCCATGCCGTTAGCGAGTATCGGCTTTTTAGTGTTTATATCGATGCGCATACCGAGCACCGTATTGATTAGGCTCAAGCCATCCGCACCGGCATTTTCGACCGCCTTTGCAATAGAGGCGATGTCTGTTACATTCGGGCTCAGCTTCACGATCAATGGTTGACGGCAATGCTTCTTTACCCCCTCAACCACCCTTGCAGCCATATCCGGCTGTGTTCCGAAGCCTATACCCCCTTCTTTTATATTGGGACAGGATATATTTAATTCCAAAAGATCTACTTCCGTATCCGCCAATATCTGAACCGTTTCGATATACTCCTCAAGCGTGTGCCCGCAAACATTCACGATGATGCGTGTGTCAAAACCTCGCAGATATTGCAGATCATCCTTTATAAATGTCTTTACACCGGGGTTCTGCAGACCGACGCTGTTCAGCATACCCCCATAGGTTTCCGCTATACGCGGCGGCGGATTGCCTGTCCACGGTCTGTTTGAGACGCCCTTTACAACCACCGCCCCGAGCTCGTTCAGGTCAACAAAGTCCGCATATTCCCGACCGTTACCAAACGTACCCGATGCGTTCATCACAGGGTTCTTGAGTGTCACGCCGCAGATATTGACCGATATGTCCGTGAAATTGCCCGTTGCACTGTTTAGCTTGTCCATATGATCTCCCCCGCCGTAAATACCGGTCCGTCCTTACAGACCTTTTTGTATATGTAGCCGTTGTCGTTCTCGGCTTTTATCTTGATCGCACAGCCCACACACGCGCCGAGGCCGCATGCCATACGCTCCTCCATCGACAGATATGCGTTGTCCGGAAACAGCTCGGCTATACCACGCAGCATCGGCTTCGGTCCACATGCAAATACCGCCTTATAAATCGGCTTAGCATCTTTCGAGAAATCCGTATGTCGAAGCATCTGCACGACATTGCCCTTAAAGCCCTTAGAGCCGTCGTCGGTAGCAATATGCACCGCCGCTCCGGTGTCACGAAAATCCTGCTCAAGGAAGGTCTCACCGGCATAACCGAGGCAAACGGTCTTTTTGCAGCTTAAACCCTTACACAATCCAAGAAGTGGTGGGATGCCTATGCCTCCGCCTACTATCAATACCTCGTCATAATCAGAAAGATTTAACATCGGGAAGCCGTTGCCGAGAGGCCCTAGCACGCGTAATGTGCCGCCTTCGGCAAGACCGGAGAGGTAGCGCGTGCCCTCTCCGACCTCACGAAATACGATGCGTACACTTCGGGATGCGGGGTCCGTTTCGCATATGCTGATAGGCCTCGGTAATAGGTGAACACCGTCATCGATGTACAGTTCAAGAAACCTGCCCGCCGGGCCGCAAAACATCTCATCTACCGACAGGCTCGCATCCCCAGAAAACACAAGTTTCATGTCGCAGATGCCATTTGCGGGTGTAAGATTTGATGCTATTGTAGCTTGGAATATCCCCTTCATAGCGTAAGTTCATCCTTCATCTTTAGTGCCGCATCCTTTGCTGCCTTTGCATACTCGCGCTCGTCATAATTACCCTTTTGGTATGCGCACATAATACCGCGCGAATTGTTCACGATAGCGCCCCTGCCATTCTCGTCAAACACGCGTTTAATATCCTCTGCCTTACCGCCTTGTGCACCATATCCCGGTATCAGGAAATATGTCTGCGGCAGCATCAGCCTGAGATCGTAGAGCTGTTTAGGATGTGTTGCGCCCACGACCGCACCTATAGAGCTGTAGCCGTATGTGCCGATGAATTCCTTGCCCCATTGCTCTACAAAGCGGCCTACATGCTCGTAAACATAACCTGATTCGGTTTCGAGGTCCTGGATCTGGAACGCATTCGGGTTTGAGGTCTTGACCAAAATAAATAAGCCCCTATCGC
>CAYURR010000222.1:0-4148 GCA_964446745.1 uncultured Defluviitaleaceae bacterium
CAAACGAGTAGAAGGCCTCTCTGTTACGCGGGTGTAAAACGATGGGGCGCATATTCGGATACTTCTCTTTTACCATTGCAAGCGCGTCATCGAAGCCCTTTAACGATCTCATGTCAGGCTCGCCTATAGCCGCGTAGATGTCATCACGTATAAAGAAGTTAGCGAAGTTCATTCCCACATTTTCTGCTTTCTTGATTTCCTCTATCGTGTTGAAATATTGCTTTAAGGTGTAGAACTTGTCATCAGTGCTGTAAGCTGTGTTTAGCTTTACCTCTACCTCCGGTATTTCCCAGTCAGGTGAATACTGTGCAATCAAATCATTCCACGGCATACAAAACTGCGAATCCGACAGCTTGTTCTGGTTGTTGCCGTTGGCGGACATGATCAAATCGGGAAGGTCTCCCGAGGAGATCAATAACTGTAACTGCTGATCATCTGCGGCCTTTGTAAGCTCGATGGTTACACCGGTCAAGCGTGCAATTTCCTTTGGTATGATCGTGTTGGTATCCTCCGGAACCCATGACTGATCTGAAAACAGCTGGAATTTAACCGGCTTGTTGGGATCGGGGAACTTGCTGTCAACTTCCAATGTCTCCGTTACATCCGTTCCGGTCTCGTCCGTCTGTGTCGTGCTCGCGCCGGAGTCAGCGGTTTGAGTTGTATTTGCAGCTGTGTCGGGTTTTGCAGTTTCAGATACAGTAGGCTTTGAACCGCCGGATGCACAGGCCGTGAGAGATATTGCCATTGTTACGGCAAGCATCAAGGCTGAAAATCTTTTTACGTACATACATTCATCCTCCATTTTATTTACTAATTGGCAAACCGCACAAATAAACGGTTTATTTGTTGCAATTCACATAAATATCATACAAAGCGCTGTCGTTTTTGTTAATGGATTTATTTCGCTTGAATATGGATTCTACTTTGTTGTAGAATTATTCATGGTACTTATTATCGGATAATGGGTGAAAAATATGGATAAGTCGTTTGATAGGTTAGATGATGAGAATTTTAGGTATGTGCACTACCGAACCGACAGTCAATATGGCATCCTTAATTTTGTGCAGCTCGGATACCGCAAAGCAGATCCCGGCTTTTCAAACGGACCGTGGATCAGAGACCATTTTGTGATCCATTTTATAATGAAAGGCAAAGGGCGCTATGAGGTAAACCATAAAATATATACAGTAAATGCGGGGCAGTGCTTCTTGATGGAGCCGAACCAGATTGTTTATTTTGAAAGCGATGTATCTGAACCGTGGGAATATTACTGGTTTGGGTTTAACGGCAGGCAGGCTCATATGTATATGCGAAAATCCGGATTTAGAATTAGTAACCCGGTGAGAAATATCGTGTGTACAGATTATGTGTTCAATGAATTTAAGAAAATAGATCAATTAGGAAACGAAAGCCATAACCTGTTAGCTTACAACGCCCTCCTAAATAACATTGTATACCATTTAATTGAGAGCACACCGTTGTCATATGTGGAAGACAACATGGTGTGTGTCGGGAACCACGATATGAGTACGGATGAGTATGTAAACAAAGCCTTGGAAATGGTATCACAGGCATATAACGGCAACACCAGTATTGAAGGTATTGCTCAACGTCTGTCCTTAAATCACGCTTATCTATGTAAAATCTTTAAGAGGACAACCGGTAGCACAATGAAAAAATACTTGATGGAATACAGATTAAGCCAGGCCTGTTTGATGATGCGCGATTCTACAAAGCCTATCTCGGATATTGCATTAGCCAATGGGTTTAACGATCCACTGTATTTTTCGCGGTGCTTTCGTAAGCATTATGGTATGTCGCCATCGGAATATAGGCTATACAAAATCAACACAAAACAAAGTGATTAGCTGCCATAAGCTTTCAATTATGAGATCCTATATTTTTAATAAACAATCCCCTCTGGTATCCTTTCGAATCATCAATTGAAACGACATGATACCCCTTGCTTATATAAAACTCCTTCAGTCTGCTGTTTTCAACAGCGGAATACAATTCAATGGCTTCTATCTGTAAGGGGGCCAAAGTGTTCTCCACAAATGAGAGGATTTTGCTCCCTATCCCCAGGCTCTGATACTCCGGCAATATGGCAAAGCGTGACAACATAGCTTTTTCATTTTTGATCTCGATACGTACGGAGCCAACGGGGATCCCATCCCAGTACGCGACATATACATGCTTGTGAAGCATATCGTTTAGCACATCCTGCTCGCTTTCACGCAACGCTTCAATCGTACCGATCCCGATCGCATTGCAATATTGTACAAACGATTCTTTTACTATATTTACTATACTCTTCACATCAGCCTCAGCTGCGAGTTGAATATGAAAATCCTTAATAGAAGACATGTCAAATTTCCATCTTTCGTTCCATATTATTGGTTTTATACACAATATACTGCAAAGGTCATGTGAACACAATGCCCTTATACCAGCCTCCAATGCTCAGAGATACTATTTTAAGTTGATTTTTTCAATACTGTGAGCAATAATAGTACTTGTTCTGTAGAACATGTCGGACCACTGACATACAGTGACGGATATCATTATTAGCATTGGAGGATAAAATGAAAAAAATAATCGAAAATGTAGCAAATTTCCCAAACGGCTGTGAAACCGTTAAGTTTACCGCCTGCTTAGCTTCGATGCTGATGAAAACAGGCTGTAACGGTGTAGACAAGGATGCCAAGCACACAGAAATCTATAATCTCTACAACCTGGTGAGCGGTTATTCGTTTTTACAGATCGATCTATCAAATGATGAGCAAATGAAGAGCGAATGGGAATTTGCTTGCCAAAAATTATTGCGTGAGTTTGATTATTATGTCGGATATACAATGGATTTTGCGGGCCTTACATTCGACGAAGTTCAGCCCCCGGATACCAAGGATGATATTTTTGATAAAATCAAAGGTTCAATAGACAGGGATATTCCTGTGCTTATTCAGTTCGTCAATGGTTACCAATGGGTAGCCGTGACGGGTTACGATGATAATCAAACCATTTATGGGTTTGACGGATCGCAAGGCTATTGGGGTAAATCGGCAGCAGAGCCTATCGGCTATGAGGACGGGCTATTTGTATTGCCGGACTGGTATGAGAAAATGGCTCACGCATTTATCGTCACCGGTGAAAAGGAAACGATGTATACCACAAACGATTTATTTGCTCGGGGCATAAAAATAATGGAACGTATGCAGGAAAAGGGATACTACAAAAATTCTGTTGCTTTTATGCGAAACGATGATAACTTTACGAATTTGACCGACGAGCAGCTACTGGAAATGAGAGGCCGAATATCGCGCTTTATCGGGCATCCAATCGATCAGAAGTCGGTGATAGCATGGGCCGTGGAGCCGATGCCGGAGAAGGGGACTGCTGATGAAAAAGCGATTGTCCTAAAAACCATACACGACTTGTGTAATAACACCCATGACACACTCTGGATCGCATGGAATGCTATCGGAGAATTTATGGATGGGGATCCGTTGGATTGGGCAAAGGGGCTTCGCAATAAAGTTATTCGTAATGTAATAGCGGATTGTTTTGATATACTTTGCCGACATGAAGAACAGGTACTCATAAATCTGAAGAAGATAGTACTTATATGAGGTAATAAATATGCAGCTTGTTATGATTGAGGGTTTGCCCAGCACGGGTAAATCGACGATAACCGATTGGTTATGTAAATACCTAAATACCTAAAATCCCGAACGCATAACGATGAGACTAATAACAAAAAGAAAGAATGCTCAGTTGTAATGGTAAACAATGTAAATAAGCTCTTGCAAATGCCTTGTAATGTAGTATAATACACATAACGAGGTGATGTGGTCATGGCGCAGGTTCTACAGAGAGACAAACGATCAGGAATAACATATGCATACGAATCTACTTCATGGTGGGATAAAGAGAAAAAACAATCCCGTGCCAAGAGGGTTCTTATAGGTAGATACGATGAAGCGAGTGGAAAAATCGTACCTACTGACGGCAGATGTAAGAAGACGAAACAAGCCAACGACAAATTAAATACAGAAAATATGTCGACGCATAAAAGTGATCAACATCATACAGAACTTGACAGTCAAAAGTTCTGCACACAAAACCGAAAAAATGTAACACAAATGAAA
>CAYURR010000223.1:0-4145 GCA_964446745.1 uncultured Defluviitaleaceae bacterium
AATGGATACCGTTCATGTTGATTTAATCAAATATGTATGCAAACATGATAATATGCAACGAGGGGGGATGTAAATGGACTTAGATAACAAATCAGTGATAAACAATCTACTATATTGTTACAAATGTACAATCAAGCACTACCCGTTACTATTGCTCTGGTGTCTGATCGCGGTGTTGATCAATGTCTCGCTGCCCGTGCTTACGCTGTACTTGCCAAAGGCTGTCATTGATGAGATGAATCGTCAGGGCAATGTAATGCGTCTGATATATGTCGTGCTATCGTTTACGTTGGTTATCGCGCTGCTCACTGGGTTGAAGCGATTTATGGAGCGGTTTATCTATCACCACAAATACAAGATGAACTCGTTCTATATACACCGGATAGCAAACAAGGGTATGACCACAGACTATTGCAATCAGGAGAACGAACACTTTAGAAAAATGCAGTCCGAGAGCTTCATGTCGAGTAGCGGTAACTCATCGAGCCTAACAAAGGTGTATGACGTGAGTGTTGCGCTGCTGTCAAACCTGTTGGGGTTCGTCGTATATTTCGGGTTACTCGCCACGCTCAATATCTTTGTCGTGATATTTTTAGTGGCCGTAACGCTCATAAGCTATTACTTGAACAAAAGGGTCATAAAATGGGCCGCGGATAACAATAGCGAAAAGATCGGTTACGGACAAAGGACGAACTACATAAACACCGTGTCAGGCGATATCAAATCCGCAAAGGACATCCGACTATACAACATGTCCACCTGGCTGCAGGCAATTCATTTGAATAACATCAAAGGCCTTTCGGATTGGTATAGACGTTACACGAGTAAGATATTTAAGACGGCTGTCGGTGACAGCGGACTGTCGCTGTTGCGCGAGGGTGTGGCCTATGCCTATCTACTATATCAAGTACTAAACAATCACATCAGTGTCGCGGATTTTGTGTTGTATTTCGGTGTGATCACAGGGTTTTCGTCATGGCTGGCTGGCATGCTCGGACAGGTCAATGCGTTAAACCGTATAAGCCTTGCGGTCGATTATCTACGGACATTCCTTGAATACCCCGAAACATACACAAGCCACGGCGGTAAGGAAGCGCCAACATCAAGCCCTCCGAAAACAATCGAACTAAAGAATGTCTGCTATCGCTACGAGGGTGCGACAGAGGATACGCTCAAGGGCATAAACCTAATCATAGACCCGGCGGAGCATCTGGCTGTCGTAGGTTTAAACGGGGCAGGGAAGACAACACTGGTCAAAATAATCTGTGGACTGATTGATCCGACTGCGGGCGAGGTTTTATATGACGGCATAAATATCAAAACATATAACCGCAAAAGCTACTACCGGCTGTTTTCGGCGGTGTTCCAGCAATTCAGCATCTTGCCCGTGACCATAGAGGAGATCGTAGCGGAACGCATTACAGAGGATATCGATCCCCAAAGGGTAGAAAGCTGCCTTAAAGCCGCAGGACTATGGGAAAAAATCCTAACACTACCCGACGGTATCAAAAGCAATTTCGGTAAAACGATCTATGATGACGGCGTGGAGTTCTCGGGCGGCGAAATACAGAAGCTTGTGTTGGCGCGCGCGTTATATAAAAATTCGCCCGTGATGATATTAGATGAGCCTACCGCTGCATTGGATCCGATATCGGAGAGCCGGTTATACGAAAGCTATAACCAAATCATGAACGCGAAGTCCACGATATTTATTTCTCATAGGCTCGCGAGCACGCGTTTTTGCGACCGTATCTTGTTATTGGAAAACGGTTCCGTATGCGAAGAGGGTACGCACGAGGGTTTATTGTTACAGAAGGGGAAATATTACGAGCTGTTTGAAACGCAGGCGAAATATTATCGTGAGGGTGAACGCTATGAGTAAACTAACGATCAAACAAAGGATAGCTATCACTACGCGTGGGTTTGGCATACTCAAGAAATATTGTCCGGGGCTTGCCGAGGGCAAGGCCTTGTCCGCGTTGATGTCATCGCTGCAGCCGCTCGTCGCGATCTGGTTTTCGGCACGGATAATAAATGAGATATCCACATCACGAAGCGTAAACAAGATCATCATCTATGTAGTCGCGGTAGTTTCGATAAACCTTGTTGCGTCGATATTAAAGGGGATGGCAGATAAGATATGCGGTGAAAAGGAATCGCAGATGTGGAGCTTTTTCGGCAAGGTCTTTTCCGATAAGCAGATGTCGATGGACTTTGTGGATATCGAGGATGCAACGATACAGCACCGTAAGAGAAAAGAGGAAGAGAACCTCTTTATGTTCGGAAACGGCCTCGGGCAGCTCGTTTGGGGCACGAGCGGGCTCGTGGAGGCCGCTGTAAATATCCTTGTGTCTATCGCGATGATTGTTACACTGTTTACGTCTACAACCACGCAGGGCATTATCGACTCCCCATTGTGGATCATAGTGATTATGCTCACGATTATATTTGGCGGGATTAGTAATTCGAGGGCTTTTGCGATGGAAAACGATGTGTTTACGAAGTGGTGCGAGGATACAGTCTGGTTCAATCGCGTGTTTATGTTTTATGGCTGGGAGTTGTACTCAACCCCGGACCGTGCTAAAGACTTGCGCATATATGAACAGAACTTCGTGGCCGATAGGGTGCTGTCCAAATTGCTTCACAAGGATAAACAGAACGATCAGGCCATCACCCGCATGTCCGCATATCAAGGCGTAGCCTGCACGATCATTGGCATAAGTAATGCAATATGTTACCTGTTTGTCGCGCTAAAAAGCTTTTGGGGTGCGTTTGGGGTCGGTGGCATTGTTCAATATGTGGGGGCATTAAACAGGCTTGGCGAAGGTGTGCAAGGGCTCATGTTTATACTCTCGGACAATGCCGTATACTGCTCGCATCTGCAAAGCCTATTTGAGTTCCTCGATATCCCGAACAAGAAATATCAAGGCACGCTCCCGGTAGAAAAGCGCAGCGACAACGAATATGAGATCGCGTTTAAGCATGTGTCGTTTAAATATCCGGGCAGTGAACAATATGCGCTCAGAGACCTTAATCTAAAGTTTAATATCGGTAAACGTATGGCTGTCGTCGGTATGAACGGCAGCGGAAAGACCACGATGATCAAGCTGCTGTGCCGTTTGTACGACCCGTCCGAGGGTGAGATCACATTGAACGGGATCGATATAAAAAAATATGACTACACGGAATATATAAATATCTTCGCGGTAGTCTTTCAAGATTTCAAGTTGTTTTCATTTACACTCGGTCAGAATATCGCATCATCTATTAAAGTAGATACCGACAAGGCCATTGAAAGCTTAAGGACTGCTGGACTGTCGGAGCGTTATGCCAGTATGCCCAAGGGCTTTGATACACCGTTATATAAGGACTTCGACACAGACGGTGTAGAGGTGTCTGGCGGCGAGGCTCAGAAGATTGCGCTTGCACGCGCGCTGTACAAGGACGCGCCGTTTATCATACTCGACGAGCCTACAGCCGCACTCGACCCTATAGCAGAGTACGAGATATATTCCACGTTCGACGATATCGTCAAGGACAAGACCGCGATCTATATCTCGCATCGGCTGTCATCGTGTCGTTTTTGCGACGATATCGTTGTATTTGATCAAGGCAGGCTCATACAACGCGGTAGTCACGATATGCTCGTTGCCGAACAAACCGGGAAATACTACGAGCTCTGGAACGCCCAGGCTCAGTATTACTCTGATCTTAGTTGATATCCTTAAACACCCGTTTTGACATAAGTGAGATAATGCCCGATACGATAGCGGAGGCAAAGATTATCAAGTACGGCGTAGCTTTAAATGTCTCAAACAGGAATCCGTACATAGCCTGACCGAGCGGATGTGAGCACATGGCAAGTGCCATAACACAGGACAATACCTTACCCGTCAGATGCGAAGGGGTTTCGCCTTGGATAAACGTTAGTAATTGGATCGTAGCCATCGTCACGACAGCCATCATCAGGAAGAAGCAGATGCTTATGATCAAGTAGATTGTAAACGCCGGTAAACCGAGCCACAGTGATAATCCGACCGGCAATAATAATGCAGCCGTAAGCAAAAGCAATATGTAAACCCTACTAATACTCAATTTCTTTGCCAATACACCGACCATAATACCGCCGCAAAGCCCTCCGGCAG
>CAYURR010000224.1:0-4124 GCA_964446745.1 uncultured Defluviitaleaceae bacterium
TGCGTAACTCCACGGAATGATTCCCTATTTTATCACAACAAAACTTTTTAGTACATAGAATTGGGATTTTTCCGTTAGAATTGATTTTATGCACAAAAACGCCGACGGTTTTGTCTATTTCGGTGCAATATATACAATCTCCTGTGGGGAGTGTATAGCTAAAACCACCATTTTCTTGTGAGCGGTCGCGATAAAAGCATATCTTTTCATATGCCTTGGTAAATCCGCAACCACCGGGCAACGTAATACGCTTGCCGTTTTGTGCCGAGCATAGCTTTAGCACGCGGTCCAGGTGTTCGCGCGTCACGTCTCTACTTGCGTGCTGTTCCTCGAGTATACGTTTTATGAGGCGAATGGAAACCGGACGCGGTAACGCCGCTAGCCCCGATGTATTTACGGCGATCGGGTCCGCTGAGACGAAATCATCATAGGCCTGATCCGCGAGCCGCTGCAAAAATGCCTCGTCTTCGTTCAGTATGGTGGCTGTCGCAATGATGTTTCTTAGTGCCTTTGGGTTTACAGCGCTCTCGAGCGCTGGAAGGATATCGTTTCGGACTCGGTTGCGCGTATAGGTGTCATCCGCGTTACTGTCGTCTTGCACAAATGAGAGCCCACGCTCGGATATATACTCGAGGATGTCGGGCTTTGAAATGCCTATCAATGGCCGGATAATATGAACCGCATGCAAAAAATCCCCCTCCGCCTTTCTGACGGGGGGGATGCCTGTCAAACCCTTTAATCCGGTGCCGCGACATAGGTTCATGAGTACCGTTTCCGCGCTGTCGTTGAGGTTGTGCGCGAGTGCGATCTTGGTCACACCAATCTGGCGGGCTACCTCTCGGAAAAATCCGTAACGAGCGTCGCGCCCAGCCTCCTCGGTTGAGATATGCTGCGAGGATGCCGCTGCGGCGATATCCACACGCCGCGTGTGGCAAGCTATGCCTCGCGATACACAGAAGTCTGATGCAAAGCGCTCGTCGCGCTCTGCATCAGCGCCGCGCAGCATATGGTTTAGATGCGCACAGACAATTGTTAGGTTCATGTCCGGAGATAAACGCAGCAGCACATCCGTGAGGCACACCGAATCCGCACCGCCCGAGAGCCCGACCAATACTGTGTCGCCGGGCTCGAGCATGCGTTGCGCCTCTATCGTGTGTTTAACATGCTTTAGTAGGTTATTCATATATAATCAGTTCACCGTGATAGGTCCGTTGGAGGTCTCGAGAGCCAGACGGACCTTTTTTACTGCCGTGTCGAAATTGGCGGTCTTGGCATCTATGAGCCTCGGGGTGTTCATTGTATATACGAGGTCGGCAAGCGAAACACGCAGGCTTCCGAGCGACGTGGTAGCCTTTACGGCGTAACCCGTAGTAAACGAAGCAGGGATGTTCATAGCAAGCTTACCGTTTCCAGTCTCTATGCACCATGAATAATCGTTATACTGTGAAAATGACGAGATATTCATCATCACGCCGCCGTTGAAATTTACGATGTCAAGCTTTGCGGCATCTGCGTCCGTTATCTCCATAAAGCCGTTGAAATCCTCTAGGTGGCAGTTCGCGGCACGTATGCCGTTTACGATCAGCTTGCCGTTACTGCACTCGACCTTCAGGTTTTCGGACGAAAGGGACTTGATGGAGAGCTCGCCGTTCGTGTTACTGAGCATCGCGTTTCTGGCGCGTACTCCGGATATATCCATGCTACCGTTAGTATTGCCCAGTTTTACGATATCGAAAAGCCCCTCTGGCAAAAAGACATCCATCGCCACATAATCGAATTCGTCCTCGTTATAATTAAGGAAGTAGCGGCTGCCATGGTTTAAAAAATCTATAGTCGCATTACTACGCTTTGGCTTGTAGGTAAGGTGTGCGCTGATCTTGTCGCCGTTATAACCCTTGATGATCATCGGCCCATTCAGGCATGAGATGCTCAGCTCGTTCGATGTCGTGGGTACGATGATATCGATATTGCGGTCTATACGGTTACCCACAGCGGCAGTCGCGGGTGCAGCGGTCGCGCGTGGTGGCGCTGCCGGAACTGGCGGAGGGGTAGGGGCCGTGTATGGAGCCGGTGCGGGTCTCGGAGGGCTCATAGGCGGCGGAGTTATAGGCTGTGATGTCGGGCCTGTCTGAGATGATGATAATGAAT
This sequence comes from uncultured Defluviitaleaceae bacterium, assembly GCA_964446745.1. Lineage (GTDB taxonomy): Bacteria > Bacillota > Clostridia > Lachnospirales > WQUN01 > CAYURR01. Next base: position 2,149 of record CAYURR010000224.1, read on the forward strand.
GCGATATCTTGTCCGCGACCAGTACAGTCTTTTCGGCTACTGTCTCGGTGATCTTTTGAAACGTAGGCTCGAAATCCTTTGCCATCGTACCGAGCTTGCGTCCAACCTGTTTTGCAAGACGATCTAAAGAGGCCGTTACGTTTTGTGTGGATGCACCGGGCGGAATTTGGCTGTTCGACTGTGATTGTGTATACGCGCCTGCTGATGACTGAGGCTGAGCGTTTGGCTGTGGTGCGTTGGGCGTTGGTATTAATCCCGGAGTAGGGGGTGTGCCTACGGCCTCGAGGAGCTTTGCACCTTCGGCAGCTGTAATCTTGCCCTCTTCGATCATTTTGAGTATCTGGAGTTTTTCGGATGTCATGATAAATACCTTCTCTCTTATATCTGTTTTCTGAGTCTAACAAAATATACGATGTAAGACAAGATAATGTTATCTGTTCAGAAGAATTTTAGGATGAAAAATCTTGACAACTTGTAGGAAACAAGATATTTTGTTAAATAAGGAAGATTTATCTCAGGAAGGGGTGCTACGTCATGAAAAAAGAAGGATTTAGTGCAATCACACCGCAAGTAGAGGCATTATGCAAGATCATTGAGAAAAACGACAGGATCGATCCGGAGCTGTACATACGACATAATGTAAAACGCGGACTGCGGGATCAGAACGGAAAAGGCGTGGTGGCGGGTCTCACGGAAATATCGGAGATCATCGCATCGCGTGAGGAAGATGGCGTGTCACAGCCTTGCGAGGGTAAGCTATACTACAGAGGCATAGACATAGAGGTTTTTGTAAACGGATTTACAAACGAAGGGCGCTTTGGTTTTGAGGAGGCGGCGTATCTTTTGATCATCGGACAGCTGCCTACAAAGGAAGAGCTCGCGGATTTCACGGAGCTTTTGGCTTATTACCGTTCGCTGCCGTCTAATTTCGTACGTGATGTAGTCATGAAAGCACCGAGTCACGACATGATGAACATGCTCGCACGCGGTGTGCTTACGTTGTTCTCATATGACGATGACGCGAACGATATCTCGGTCACGAACGTACTGCGCCAGAGCCTGCAGCTCACGGCGATATTGCCTCTTGTTGCGGTATACGGCTATCACAGCTTTAGGCACTATCATAAGGGCGGCAGCCTGTACATACACCCGCCGAAGAAAGAGCTGTCGATGGCGGAAAATATCTTACATATGCTGCGCAGCGACAGTACATACACTCAAACAGAGGCACGGATATTGGATCTTGCGCTCGTTTTACACGCAGAGCACGGCGGCGGCAACAACTCGACGTTTACAAATCATGTGGTCACATCGTCGGGTACAGACACATACTCGGCTATGGCTGCGTCTATCTGCTCTCTAAAGGGGCCAAAGCATGGCGGCGCGAATATAAAGGTCGTGGAGATGTTTGACGATCTGATGAAGAGGATAGCAGACTGGGACGATGAGGATGCGGTAGAGGCGTACCTGTCCGACCTGCTAAACAAAAACGCGTTTGATAGGATGGGTTTGATATATGGGATGGGGCATGCGGTGTATTCGCTGTCGGATCCGCGTTGTAATGTGTTAAAGAGGTATACGCAGCAACTCGCGACCGAAAAGGGCAAGGAACGTGAGTATAAGCTGTATACGCTCGTAGAGCGCCTCGCTCCGAAGGTCATAGCGAGGGAGCGCCGCATCTATAAGGGCGTGAGTGCGAATGTGGATTTCTACAGCGGGTTTATATACAGTATGCTGGATCTGCCGATAGAGTTGTTTACACCGGTGTTTTCGATCGCGCGCATGGCGGGATGGTCTGCGCACAGGATGGAGGAGCTCACAAACGCGGGCAAGATCATACGCCCGGCCTATGAGTGCGTGTATGACAGGCACAACTATGTGCCGATAAGTGAGAGATAAACCAAGCACAGTATAAAAATAAAACAAAGGGCTTTGACGCCACAGACGGATATGTACTAAAGCATTTAGAAGCATTA
>CAYURR010000225.1:0-4104 GCA_964446745.1 uncultured Defluviitaleaceae bacterium
ACAAGATTGTCTTGATATTCAGGATGCTTACAAAGGACAACGCGACCGAGGTGTTTGCAAATCTTTCAAACGAAATGCAGCGGCACATCGTCGAATCCATCAGCGACAAGGAAATAGCCACGATCATCGAGGACCTATATATAGACGACGCAGTCGACTTCTTGGAGGAGATGCCCGCGGGCATAGTAAAGAAGGTTCTATCAACGGCCACAGAAGACACGCGCGCACTCATTAATAACCTGCTTCAATATCCCGAAAACAGCGCAGGCAGCATCATGACGATTGAGTATGTGGATCTCGACGAGGACATGACCGTCGAGGACGCGTTTAAACGCATACGCCGTACGGGTGTCGATAAGGAAACGATCTACACCTGCTATGTGACGGACGAAAGCCGCAGGCTCATCGGAACAATCTCCGTAAAGACGCTGCTGCTCTCAAACTTCGACGACATGATATCCGAGCTGATGGAGACCCATATCGTTTCCGCGCAGACCATGGAGGATCAGGAGGCCGTCGCGCATCTATTCAAGAAATATGACCTGCTGAGCATACCCGTCGTGGATCGCGAAAACAGGCTGATCGGCATCATCACTGTCGACGACGTGTTCGACGTCATCCAAGAGGAAGCGACCGAGGACTTTGAAAAGATGGCCGCCATGCTCCCGTCCGAAAAGCCCTACCTTAAGACCGGCGTCTTCTCACTCGCGAAGAACAGGTTGCTCTGGCTATTGGTGCTGATGTTTTCGGCTATGGTCACGGGTGGAATACTCACGGGCTTCGAGGAGGCCATCTCGGCTATTCCGCTACTGGTCTCGTTTATCCCGATGCTTACGGACACGGGAGGCAACGCCGGCAGTCAGAGCTCGACTTTGGTGATCCGCGGTATGGCACTGCAGGAGATCAAGCTTAAGGATGCTCTGATCGTCTGGTGGAAGGAACTGCGCGTAAGCCTACTCGTTGGTACCGGGCTCGCCGTGATCAATTTTATCCGCGTCTCAATACAATATAACAACAATCCCGTCAAGACGGAGATCGCGATCACCGTCGGCATCAGCATGTTCCTGACCGTCGTCATAGCAAAGACCGTCGGCGGGCTGCTGCCGATGTTTGCAAAGCTCTGCAAAGCCGATCCTGCGATCATGGCCGCCCCACTCGTCACTACTATCGTAGACGCTTTCTCTCTGATGATCTTCTTCAGTATCGCAAAGATGCTCATGCATTTATAAAATGAATATTTGTATATAAAAGAATCGAGGTTTAAATGCTAAACAACAAGCTCTTTACCCCGGACGGCTTCAACGACTGCCTGCCGGAGGCTTACGCGCTCAAATCCCTCACGCAGCAGCGTATAGGCTCTGTGTTCGAATCCTTTGGCTATCGTGCCGTCTCTGGCCCCACGCTCGAGTACACAGATGTCTTTGAGGCCGCGCCTACCAAGTACATGTACCGTTTTATCGATCGCCATGGGGACGTTCTCGTGCTGCGACCCGATATGACCCCGCAGATCTCACGCATCGTGGCGAATCATTTCAGCGAGGCCGATATGCCTCTGCGCCTCTGTTATACACAGAACGCATTTCGCTGTAACGACAGCTACAAGGGCCACCCGGGCGAATACACGGAATCCGGTGTTGAGCTGATCGGGCAAAATACCCCCGCAGCGGACGCAGAGGTCATCGTTATGTCCATCAAGGCATTACTGGCCGCAGGTGTTGATGACTTTACTGTCTATGCGGGTGATGTTCGTTTCCTCGGAGGCCTCATGGACGAGGCCGGGCTTGAAGCAGCCCCGCGTACGGAGTACATCGACCTATTGGCTCGGCGTGATTATGTAGCCGCTGAGGCTTTACTCTCTAATATATGTAACACCCACACATGTTCATCCGCCAACATCCTGAAATCCGCTGGCGAGCTCATCGGCGGCCTGGAGGTTTTACACAAGGCCGCAGGGCTTACACGCAGTCCTAAGGCGCATGCCGCGCTGCAGAGCCTTTCGGCTATCTATGACATCGTGGATATGTACGGCCTCGCGCGTTATATCGTGTTCGATCTGAATATGACCGCAAACATGGACTACTATACGGGTCTTTTGTTTCGTGGACTGTCCAAGGATATCGGCTTTTCGTTATTTGATGGCGGACGCTACGATGATTTGTTATTCACATTCGGGTTAAATTTACCCGCCGTAGGCTTTTCATTAAAGATCGACGACTTATTGGCGGTGCTTAAGCGCAACAAAGCCGTCACAGTGCCCGCCGCTCATATCGAGCGCATCACGCACAGCGCGGACAGAGACAGTCTGCGCAACGCGATCGAGGCAGCCGAGGCATTACGTAAGGACGGACATATCGCCGTCTTAGACCTGTAAGGAGGCGCATATGGAATACTTGACATTCGCGCTCGCAAAGGGCCGGTTGGCCCAGCAAGCCGTTCAGATATTTGATAAGCTCGGCTTTGACTGCTCCGAGATGAAATCTGACACACGCAAGCTCATATTCACCGACGAGCAAAACAAGCTCAAATTCTTCCTGTCAAAGGCAGAGGATGTCCCTACATATGTGGAATACGGCGCGGCCGATATCGGCATCGTGGGCAAGGATACGCTACTCGAGGAAAACCGCAATCTCTGTGAAGTCGCCGATCTCGGTGTCGGGGAATGCAGGGTCGTGGTTGCGGGATACGAACATATGCGCGAGCGTCTATATACAAACCAAGGGCTACGCGTGAGCACAAAATATCCGCGCATCACACGCGAGCATTTCCGATCAAAGCACCGTACGGTCGAGATCATCAAGCTCAACGGCTCCGTGGAGCTCGGGCCGGTCGTGGGTCTCTCGGATGTGATCGTGGATATCGTGGAGACGGGTTCGACATTAAAGGCCAACGGACTTGTGATTTTAGATGAGATCTGCCGTATATCCGCGCGCATGGTCGTAAACCGCGTAAGCATGAAGCTCGAGCATGAACGCATCGGCAAGATAATAAACATGGTAAAGGGGATGGCTCCGTGTTCGAAATAAAGAGGGGCGCCGAATGCAAGGCGTTTATAAACACATTGGCAGGTCGTGGGAATGAGGACACACGTGCCGCGCAGGAGGCCGCACAGGCCATTATAGAGGATGTACGGCAAAACGGCGACGACGCGTTGATACGCTACACCGAGAAATTTGACCATGTAAAGCTCGAAAAAACCCCGAATGTGCCAAACGGGATAGAGATGACAAAGCAAGAGATAGAGGCCTGTGTGAACGCTGTCGGCGGTGTGCCGTCATATGTAAAACGCGCAGCCGAGCGCATCAGACGTTTCCACGAGCGCCAGCGTCAGAACAGTTGGTTTGAAACGGGTGAATACGGGGAAATATTGGGACAGAGGGTTATTCCGCTGTCGCGCGCGGGTGTTTATGTGCCCGGGGGACGCGCGGCATATCCGTCGACCGTTTTGATGAACGTTATCCCGGCCTCGGTGGCGGGGGTAAAGGAGATCATCATGACCACGCCCCCGCCCGTAAACCCGATGACCGTGGTATGTGCGACAGTGGCGGGGGTAGACAGGATATTCAAGATCGGTGGCGCTCAAGCCGTGGCCGCTATGGCATTCGGCACGCAGTCCGTACCCAAGACCGATAAGATCGTCGGCCCCGGCAATATCTATGTGGCTATGGCAAAGCGGCTCGTTTACGGTTATGTAGACATCGATTCGGTTGCGGGCCCTAGTGAGATCGTTATCATTGCGGACAAGAGCGCGAACCCAGCCTTCTGCGCAGCCGATATGCTAGCACAGGCCGAGCACGACCCGATGGCTTCTGCAGTGCTTGTGACCGACGACGAAAGTCTCGCACGTGCGGTATATGACGAGGTCTGGAAGCAGTCCGCATTGCTCTCGCGTCATACGATCATCAGCCAAAGCCTTGATAAATACGGCGGTGTATTGGTTACGGAAAGCCTCGATGATGCGTTTGCACTCGCGAACGAGATGGCACCCGAGCATTTGGAGCTCTGCGTAGCCGAGCCGTTCGCGTCGCTGCACAAGGTCGTAAACGCGGGAGCTGTATTCTTGGGCAACTATACGCCCGAGGCAATCGGTGACTATATCGCGGGCCC
>CAYURR010000226.1:0-4089 GCA_964446745.1 uncultured Defluviitaleaceae bacterium
ACATTAGGAGGTGTAAAACATGAGACTAACAGGAAAAGATATGGAAAAGCTAATGTTGCATTGCGCCGGTAATTTAGCGAAGGAGCGCAAAGGGCGTGGCCTTAAGCTTAATCATCCCGAATCGGTTGCGTTGCTGTGCTCTGAGCTTTTGGAAATGGCTCGCGATGGCAAAAAGGTAACGGAATTAATGGAGTTGGGTACAAAGATCCTCACTACCGACGATGTTATGGACGGTGTAGCCGAAATGATACATGACGTGCAGATAGAAGCAACCTTTCCGGACGGTACTAAGCTGGTAACCGTACACAATCCCATTCAACCCAAAGTAAAGTAAGGAGGTATCCAAGATGATTCCAGGTGAAGTTGTTACAGCATCAAGAGACATTATATTAAATGAGAATAGACGTACCGAAACAATCTCAATTGTAAATACAGGGGACCGTCCGATTCAGGTGGGCTCACATTATCACTTTTTTGAGGTCAACAAATTGCTTTCGTTTCCTCGTGATAAGGCATTTGGTATGCGTTTAGACATTCCGTCCGGCACGTCCGTTCGTTTTGAACCCGGCGAAACCAAAACCGTACAACTGGTAGAGGTAGGCGGCACTCATAGGATGTTTGGCTTAAATAACCTGACGCGTGCACAAGTAAACGCAGCTACAATAAAAAAATCAATGCATAATGCAGAATTGAACGGCTTTGTAAAATAGCAGAAAGGAGGATAACATGAGCTATAAAATATCAGCAAAAGATTATGCGGCTATGTTTGGTCCTACAACCGGGGACAAAATAAGGCTGGCAGACACGGAATTATTTGCAGAAATAGAAAAAGATTATACGGTTTATGGTGATGAGATAAAGTTTGGCGGCGGTAAAACGATCCGCGACGGCATGGGTCAGTCAGTAAATACGACAAGCGCAGACGGTGATTTGGACTTGGTTATCACCAATGCGGTAGTCATGGACTATACAGGGATTTATAAGGCCGATATCGGTGTCAAAAACGGCAAGATCGCCGGAATCGGAAAAGCGGGCAATCCGGATATTATGGACAATGTAACACCGGGTATGGTAGTAGGGGCTTCTACGGAGGCGATTGCCGGTGAGGGGTTGATCGTTACGGCAGGGGGGATCGATACCCATATCCACTACATTTGCCCCCAGCAAATAGATACAGCCTTGCATAGCGGTGTCACCACCATGATAGGCGGCGGCACCGGTCCGGCAGATGGCACCAATGCAACCACCTGTACCCCGGGCCCCTGGAACATAAAGATGATGCTCAAGGCCGCTGAAGAATATCCGATGAACTTGGGCTTTCTTGGCAAGGGTAATTGCTCGGCTACAGAACCCCTTGTGGAGCAAATCAAAGCGGGTGCAATGGGTCTTAAGATCCATGAGGACTGGGGTTCGACCCCGGCTGCTATCGATGCATGCTTAACAGTGGCGGATCAGTATGATGTTCAGGTAGCTATCCATACAGATACCTTAAATGAGGCGGGTTGCGTTGAGGATACGTTAAATGCGATCGCCGGACGCACGATCCACACCTACCACACAGAAGGCGCGGGTGGCGGTCATGCCCCGGATATTATTAAAGCGGCAGGTGCTTTAAACGTACTGCCGTCTTCGACGAACCCAACGATGCCGTTTACTGTAAACACGTTAGATGAACATATGGATATGTTAATGGTGTGCCATCATCTTGACACCAATATTCCGGAGGACGTTGCGTTCGCTGATTCCCGTATCCGCCCGGAAACCATTGCCGCAGAAGACGTTCTGCACGACATGGGTGTGTTCAGCATGATGAGCTCCGACTCCCAGGCGATGGGTCGCGTCGGTGAGGTTATTACACGCACATGGCAAACAGCCGATAAAATGAAGAAGCAACGTGGCGCATTACCGGGCGATACAGGCGTAAACGATAACCTGCGTATCAAGCGTTACATCTCTAAATATACGATCAACCCGGCGACCACCCACGGTATTTCCGAATACGTAGGCTCCGTCGAGGTAGGCAAGTTTGCGGATTTGGTAGTATGGAGCCCTGCATTCTTCGGGGTTAAGCCGGACCTCATCATTAAGGGCGGTATGATTGTTGCCGCTAAAATGGGTGATCCCAACGCTTCTATCCCGACACCGGAGCCTGTTTTCTACCGCAATATGTTCGGTGCTGCCGGATTGGCCAAATACGAGACCTGTATAACATTCGTATCCAAGGCTGCCATCGAAGCAGGGGTAAAAGAAAAATTCGGCTTAAGCAAAACAATTTTGCCTGTTGAAAAATGCCGTACTATAACTAAACATGATATGAAGTTTAATGATAATACCCCGACCATCGAGGTAGACCCTGAAACATATGAGGTTAAGGTGGACGGCGAACATGTAACTAGCAAGCCCGCCACAGTGCTGCCTATGGCCCAGCTTTACAATTTGTTCTAAAACATTTTCACTTATTTACGGATTAACACGGATAACTGAATACTAAAGTGGTTTATCCGTGCAGATCCGTTTATATCCGTAGTAATAATCTAAATTTTATGGAGGTTTAACACATGCTCGGAGTATGTCTTTTGTATGTAGGTATAGTCTTAATCAATAACGGTGTTTGCAGACTGTCTAATGTAGACGGCAAATCTGCGGCGGTTATGAATGTTTTTACCGGTGTGCTGTCATTAGTCATCAACGTACTTGCTCTTATTTCAGGTGATTTCTATGCCGCCGCTACAGGCCTATTATTTGGTTTCACCTACCTGTTTGCTGCCGCTAACAATATTTGGAAATTAAATCCATTGCCTTTTGGCGTATATAGCCTTTTCGTTGCTATCAATACCGTCCCCTGTGCCTACATAACCTTACAAGATGGTGACTGGAAAATGGCTGTGATATGGCTTCTGTGGGGTGTGCTCTGGTTCACGGGCTTCTTGGAAGGCGCTCTTAAAAAGAACTTGGGGAAGTTTGTTCCGTATCTTGCTATCTTCGAAGGTATCATAACTGCATGGATTCCTGGCTTCTTACTGTTGCGTGGAATGTGGTATTAAGTAAGGATTTATAAACTTAAAGGAGCTCTTTATGATAGTAAACAATGTAATAGGGAACTTATCGGGTGGGTCATATAGCAATATGGAAGTCGATTATGTAGATGTTGAATGGTATAACAGCTGCAAGAAGATTGACCGTTTAGTAACCCATGGCGGATTGGAGGTAGGGTTTCGCTTAGACGAACATACCGCTGCACATGGGCTTCGTCAAGATGACGTTCTGGCTCAAATGGAAAACAAGGTAATCGCAGTCAATATCCTGCCTTGTGAATGTTTGGTTGTAACAGTAACAGACCATCACATATTGCCAAAATTCTGCTACGAGATCGGCAACCGTCACGCCCCGTTCTTCTATGGGGAGCAAGAGAACCAATTCATCATCCCATTAGATAAAACAATAAAGGTTATGATTGAAAAACTGGGTATTCCTGTGGAGGAAAAGACGATAAAGCTCAACTTTAATAAGAGCATATCCTCTTCACCTTCTCATGGGCATTCCCATTGATGTTGGATAAGAGAGCATGAACAATACATTCTTTCTGTTGCTGCAGATTAATGATGCGCTGTTTCCTATCGGAAGTTATACCCAGTCATATGGATTGGAGACCTATATTCAACGAAACTTAGTACGCGATAAAGAAACGTCTATAAAATTCTTAGAACATAATCTGAATAATAGCTTCTTATACAGTGAACTACTTGCTGCAAGGTTTGCGTATGAATGGACCTACGAACGGCACATGGATAAAATTTACGAGTTGGAGCAAATAGCCAAGGCCTCCCGTATCCCATCTGAAATGCGCAGCGCGTCATTAAAGCTCGGCAGTCGTTTTATTAAAACAATATTGTCATTGGAACTGAATTTCGATAGAGAATTTTACCGGTCCTACTATAACATTTGCAATCCTGTCGGCATAAATCACTCGATCGCGTATGGGGTTTTTTGTGCCTGTGCAAACATAGATAAAGATGAGGCTTTGGCGGCATATCTATATGCACAAACCTCATCTATGGTCACAAATCTGGTTAAATTAATACCACTGAG
>CAYURR010000227.1:0-4050 GCA_964446745.1 uncultured Defluviitaleaceae bacterium
TGGAAAAACAATATCCGCAAGGTAATTTCATAGACAAAAGCGGTAACATTCTCGGTACGCACAATGGGATCATCCGCTACACGATCGGCCAGCGAAAAGGGCTAGGATTAGCGTTATCGCAACCGATGTATGTATGTGCAAAGGACACCAAAAGCAACATGGTAACCCTTTGCGAGGAAAAAGATTTATACAGCAAGACCCTTTACGCAACGGATTTTAATTGGATAGCCTTTGACCGATGCGATCGTCCTATCCGTATCAAAGCAAAGGTACGATACAAACAAGCGGAGCAATGGGCTACTGCTGAACAGATATCGGACAACAAGGTGAGAATTGAATTTGACGAGCCCCAAAGGGCTATTGCTTCGGGGCAAGCGGTTGTTTTGTATGACGGTAATGCGGTTGTCGGTGGTGGTATGATATTATCCGTGTAGATCTTAATACCTCAATACCTTTACCTTTGTCAATCCTTGATACATCGTACCGGCGATAATCAGCAGCACAGCACATACAACTATCATACCAACACCACGATACATCTCGGGCAGCGCATTAATCCCAAGAAACGATACGATTATACTAACAATCAGCACGATGCTTGAAATGATGACGGGTGTGCTTTGTTTAATAGCCTGCATTTCGTTTGACCAGTTGAAGTTTGGAAACTTATTGTTTAATGAAATGCCTACTATGGCGGTCAGCAAGGCATAACAAGTGGGATACGCTATGAGCAAGATTGTGTCAAAAGCCGAGTAGCCGATTTTGAAGCTAAAGACCGATGCACTCACGGCGATAGCTACAGCATACATAGTCAAGCTGACTGCAATTTTGCTGTTGATTACCAATTTCTTCGTAACCGGGGAGGCTTGCAAAACCCACAGGTTATTCCCCTCTAGGGATATAGATGAAGCCGATGGGCAACTAAGCGCTATACAACCCGCTATAGCAAACGGCGCATATTGTTGCAGCATCTCTGTGATGTTAGGCATACCGATTAGTCCGCCGATGGTTTCGAGCGTTACAAAAAGGCAAACGATACTCAAAGCTATTAATGTGAAGAGCCCGAAACCGGAATTTAGCATGTAAAGATACGAGCCGAAAAAACGCTTAAGTTCTTTTTTATACAATGCCATAAACGGTGTGTTTACAACAATCTTGGTGTTGTGTCCATGAACGACCTTTGAGCGAGCCGTTACAAGACGGTTAATGGATGCGTAGCGTGGGGCAATCAGCTTAACGAAAATAATCAGAGCGATAACTGAAAAGAATGCATACCCGAGCATACCGACCCATTGTCCCAGGGGAAACGAGGATGTAAACATCATAGCGAACGGATACATTTTATAGATACTCTGAGCTAAAGCGGTGCTTAAGGCGGCGATGTCTTGTTGTGTGTTATTTGAACTCAATGAAAGGTAGACCAAGCTGCCTATCAATAGGAATGATAGGATGAGTGATACGACATTACCGTGCTTAAATTTTGAGGACAAGAGAATAATCACAATGCCCAACAGCGAAGCAATACACATCGGAATAATAGGCGACAGCAACGCATTGATGACTAGTAATGGTAAATACGCCAAGCCGTTTGCAACGCTCCCGGCCCATACGATACTACTCGGCACGACAAAAACAAGGCTTAAACCGAGGTTTAATATATACAGGCTTAAAAAGCGGCTGGCGAAGATTGCACTGGGCTCAACGGGTAGGGACATAAGCATTTCATGGTCCTTGTTACCAAAGAACGAGCCGTTTACCTTAAAGCAAGTCAGAAATAAAATCGCGAAGCTTGTGACCGTAACCATGTAAGCCGGGATTATGTCGCCCAGATCCATTTGTATCAGTGAAACGGTAGTGATTGAGATATATAAGGCCATACATATACCGACTGTAAGAGCCGCAAAAGCCATAAGCAATGCGCTTTTGCGGTTTTGGCTTTTAGGTGTGAGGATTTCGTTGATTGAATATGTGTTAATCAACTGTGCCTTTAACAATAACAGTGTATTACGCATGAGACTGCACCTGCATAAATACATCTTCAAGTGAACGATCACCGATTACGCCCTTGGTTTCGCCGCTTGCAACCAATCTTCCGCCCTTGATAATGGCAATCTTGTTGCAGATCTTTTCAGCTACATCGAGCACATGTGTGGAGAAGAAGATAGCCCCTCCCTCTTTGCAAATCTCCTGCATTGTCTGCTTGAGCAAGAATGCGGCATTGGGGTCAAGCCCTACAAATGGTTCGTCTAAAATTAAGAGCTTTGGTTTATGTACGATCGCGGCGATGATTGCTACACGCTGCTTCATACCATGTGAATATGAGGAAATTACATTACCCAAATGCGGTGTCATCTCAAACATGTCGCCGTATTTTTTTATGCGCAGCCTGCGTTCGGCAAGCGGTACGCAGTAAAGGTCTGCAATGAAATTGATAAACTGCATACCTGTCAAATGTTCATATATATCGGGGTTGTCAGGAATATAGGAGAGTATGCTTTTACACTTTGTGGGTTCGGCTTTGACACTCATGCCGTCGATCTTTATTTCGCCGCTGTCAAAATCGTGAATACCGACCACAGCTTTAATCGTGGTTGTTTTGCCTGCTCCGTTAGCGCCGATAAATCCGTAGATATCACCTGTTTTAATAGTCAGGTTCAAGTTATCGACGGCCTTTTTGCCGCTCGGATAGGTTTTTGTGAGATTTGTAATTGTCAGCATAGTTATTCTCCTTTTCTATTCGATCGTCTGAGGTGGTGTAACGATCAGCCCAATATTACGATAACGACGTTCGGGTGTTGGCGGGTTTTGCGAAAGTGGTAACAGCAACGCTGTAAGCTTTGCCCCGACCTCTGCCAGTTCTTCTTTTGTGGCGTAAATCGGTATCAATGAGAAGCCTGAACCGTCGCCTGCTATATCAATATTTTCCTTTGCGGTGTAAGCCCGAAACTCCTGCATAATCCCCATCATATACTCCGTAAACATATTCATGTAGACTTCGCCGGACATGTATTCCAACGAGGCATTTGATGACAGCTCCACTGCCAAGGCATAGACCTTTTCTACCACGCCTCGTATACGGTTTTCTTGAACGACCTTGATGATGCCGTCGTTTGCAAGCTTGCTTAAATGCCGGTAAATTGTTGCCTGTGGTATATCCTTGTTTGCCTCCAAAAGCTGCTTGGCTGTTGATTGCCCCAATGACTGAATATTCAACAGCAGCTTACTCTGGATCGGATTACGCAGGGCTTCCATAAGTTTGCTGTTCATTTGCTTGCCCCTTCTTTAATGTTATCGTTGGGATAATATTATCACGGTGATAATATTGTGTCAAGTGTTTTTTAATAAACAAGGGGCCGCAGTCAGAATTTGTGTTCTGCTACAGCCCTGTCCTATATATTTTCTCCGTTTGCAAGTACATCAATGCATGAAAACGCCCGTCGGCTCCCATAAATTGTGTATAGTTTATAGAAGAACTATTTTTTCCAACAAAGCCCTCTGATTGGCTGCCTGACACATTTTTTATCTGGGATATCTAATAACTGACATATTAACATTGACATCTTAAAAATTAGGTAGTATAATACATATATAGGTAATATATTATGTATATGAGGTGTTATAAATGTGAGGCTTGGAAAAGATGGATAAACATCAGCTTATTTTCGGACATAGCTTCTTGTTGGCAAATCGCTTACAAACTTTAATTGATCAGCATGGGGCTGTTAGTTTTGCAAAAAGAATTTTAAATGATAACAAATGAAGGTTCTTAGCTTGAAATTATTAGACAAATCTTGTGAGGGGTAAATAAATGGGTAAAATAAAGAAAGTCTGGATTATTATTATTGTAATAGTTAGTGTAGTCGGGTTATCGGCCTTGGGGGTATCACAGGTGCTGCCAAAACGACTGACGGTCAACAATGTTAACTTGAGTTCAATAAATGACGGAATATATACCGGAGAATGTGATAACGGACTTGTAAAGGTTACACTTGAAGTTAAAGTAAAAAATCATAGCATAGAAAACATTATTCTGGTAGAACACAATAACGG
>CAYURR010000228.1:0-4001 GCA_964446745.1 uncultured Defluviitaleaceae bacterium
CCGCCATCAAAAAGCCCAATGTTAGAAACGCGCCCGGAGGCAGTATCATAACGATTGTGCGTGGAAATGCATCAAATAGCACATTGAATCCGAATAGCGTACCCGCGCCAAACAGCTCACGGATAGCACCCACCAACAACAGCGCGGCAGTAAATCCCAAGCCCATGCCGAGACCGTCAAAGAACGCATCCCCGACATTATTCTTGGACGCGTAAGCCTCTGCGCGTGCGAGGATAATACAGTTAACGACGATGAGTGGTATAAATATGCCCAGGGATTGATTCAAATCGGGCATGTATGCTTGCAATAAAAACTGCACGACCGTAACAAACGTCGAGATAACAACGATAAACGCTGGTATGCGCACGGTATCTGGGATAAAACGGCGTATCATAGATATAACGACATTCGACGCTATGAGTACGGCAGTCGTCGAGAGTCCCATACCGATGCCGTTGATAGCAGAGGTCGTGACCGCGAGGGCAGGGCACATACCGATAACTTGAATAAATGTGGGGTTTTCCGTTAACAGACCCTTATATAGATTTTGCTTGATGTTCATTTTTGCACCGCTCCGTATTCATCCAGACATGTCATTACTCCGCTCATGACGGCCTTTGAGGTGATGGTAGCGCCCGATATCGCATCGAGCTTAAATGCTTCCGAATTCTCGTTATTTACACCGACAAACTGTTCAAGAAACGTAGGTTCCTGTGCCTTTGCTCCAAGGCCCGGAGTCTCGCTGTGAGACAGGATCTGAGCCCCCGAAACATCGCCCGTTGCGTCTATACCCACAAGCATTTCAACAGCGCCGCCATAACCCTTTGGTGCGACGAACATACCATAACCGATCAAATCGCCGCCATTATGCACAGACACAATACGATCCAAGATTGGGCTCTCATCGGGCGATAGGGCAGTGACCTCTTTGATCTCGGTCAGCTCGGGGAATATCTTTGACATGGCGTTCTGCTCGATGATAGCGGCCTGTCTCTCTATAGGTTCCTTTGTGACTGTATATACAAGCCCGAGTGCGAATGCCGCGATCGATGTGATCACGAGCAACACGACCGTAGGCTTTATAGTCACCCGCGAAGAAGCTGTGTCCATATCTGTCTCACTTCCAAATTTTGAATTTTACTTATTTTTAGTTTTACTTCCACTGTATCTTTTTAGCCGCGGTTCCGAAGACGCGCGGACGCAGATATCTGTCAATAATCGGCACGAACAAATTCATTATCAGGATAGCGTACGAAACGCCCTCAGGATATCCGCCGAATCTACGTATAACAACGGTTAACACACCGCACCCGATACCCATTATGATTTTGCCGGTATGCGTAACAGGGGACGAGGAATAATCCGTTGCCATAAAAAACGCGCCGAGCATCAATCCGCCCGTTACAAGCGCATACATCGAATTCATGATACTAAAACTACCCAGAAACATTGAAAGAATAAACACCGTTCCAAGATATGCGACAGGTGTATGCCAGCTGATTACCTTACGCACGAGCATATATATACCGCCTATAGCCAATGCAATCGCACATGTCTCACCGATACAACCGCCGATATTACCGATAGCGGCTTGAACAAAATCGTTTATGCCCGGTACAAAACCTGTCTCCTTGATCATGCCGAGCGGTGTGGCTGTGCTTATCATATCAAGTGAAAACGGATTTAATACGGGTGCAGTCCATTGCGCAGTCATTTCCTTTGTATAAGAAGCCATCAAAAACGCACGAGCCGCGAGCGCGGGGTTCATGAAATTCTGACCAAGGCCGCCGAATAGTTGTTTTGCGATGATGATAGCGACAAAGCTGCCGACGATAGGCATCCAGAACGGAGACGAGGCCGGCAGATTAAATGCGAGCAGTAACCCAGTAACGGCAGCCGAGTAATCCGTGATCGTCACAGGTCGCTTTGTTATCTTCTGAAATAGCCACTCAAAGACTATCGAGGATGCGACAGATAACGCAATGATCAACAGTGCGCGCAAGCCAAAGTAATACACACCCATGATCGCTGCCGGTGCAAGCCCTATTAGCACGTCGCGCATGATGCGCTCGGTACTGGAAGCTGACTGCATATGCGGTGTTGACGAGACGACATATTTATGTGATGCAGTTACGTTTGAATCCAAGTCCTTACCTCCTATTACTTGCGGGCCTTTGCCATCAGGTCACGTCGCGTCGCACGTATCGATTGTGCAAGATGACGCTTTGCCGGGCATATATATGAGCACGAGCCGCATTCTATGCAGTCGAGGCCGTTATATCCCTTAAAGCTCTCCAGATCACCCTGCAAAACAAAGCGGTTCAAATCTAGCGGCATCAGGTTCATCGGGCATGCCGATACGCATTTGCCGCAGCGTATGCAGTTGCTTTCGGGCTTAAGGCGTCCTTCCTCCTCGGTAAAGCATATAAGCGCTGACGAGGTCTTTATAACGGGCACATCCAGAGAATACATCGCAACGCCCATCATCGGTCCGCCTGATATCATCTTGTAGGGAGTGGACTTAAAGCCACCGATTGCATTCATCATATCGCTGTATTTCATGCCGAGGCGTATCTTGTAGTTACCGGGTTTATTGACCGCGCCGCCCACAACCGTGACTATCTTACGCATGATCGGCCTCGAACGCCGTATTGCACGGTCGATGGCTATTATCGTGTCTACGTTGTTTACGATGCAGCCGATGTCCGCAGGCAACCCGCCGGACGGAACCTCTCGTCGCGTGCATGCGTAGATCAATTGTTTCTCAGCGCCCTGCGGGTACTTTGTAGTCAGCTCAATTACCTTCATGCGCTTTTTATTCACAACACGATCAACCGTAATCTCCGCACGTAGCTTTTCTATGGCATCGGGTTTATTGTTTTCAATCGCTATGATACCCTGCGCATCCGGAAACATCGATAATACAAGATCGAAGCCGTGTACGATCCTGTCGGCTTCTTCGAGGAGCACACGATGATCGGTGGTTAAGAACGGCTCACACTCAGACGCGTTAATGATTATCGTATCGATGCGCTTTTCCGGTGGTGGATTCAATTTTACATGCGTAGGGAAGCCTGCCCCGCCCAAGCCCACGATACCGGCTTCTCGTATGCGCTTTAATAATGTCTCTCTATCCGGTATTTCGTACGACAACGGCACCTGTAACGCGTTGTCCTCCTCAAATAACGCATCGTTTTCGACAACGACAGCCTTTGAGGTGATACCCGTAGGGGTCAGCGTATCCCTGATATCTGTAATGGTACCGGATACACTCGCAAAAATCGGTGACGACACATACGCATCGCTGTCACCGAGCTTTTGTCCCATGAGTACACGATCGCCCTTTTGAACGATCGGGGTATTGGGTGCTCCGAGGTGTTGAATCATCGGATAGATCATTTCAAGCCCTTTTTCGGGCAGGATCACGTCTATCGCGCAGTGTTCCGTCTCCGCTTTATGTTCCTCGGGGTGTATGCCCCCGCGAAATGTCGGTAAACTCAATCTAAATTCCTCCAGCTTTTAGCTCCTGGCCTCCAGAATGCTTTCCTCTATGTTTTCCTTTATCCAGATAGCGACGGACGGTTCGTTTAACGGCACGCCGTCGAGTACCTCCTCGATCTCCTTTACGCTAATGGAAAAGGACTTATCATTAACAGTATGCTCATAAATGATATTTACACCGCTGTGCCCGATAAATAAAACCTGTATCGAACCGGCCATATCGCCGAGTGGTGGTCTGTCTATATTGTCATATTCCATCGTGGCGACGAGCTTGGTGCCTACGCCGACCTCGCTCTGTATAGTCAGGCAACCGCCGCATTGCCTGCAGGTCTGGTCCAAAAACGGTATGCCCAAACCCACCGGACGTGTCGTCCGCGACGTCGTAAACGGGTCACGCACGCTTTCGGTCATCTCACTCGTCATGCCCTTGCCGTTATCCTCTATAGAAAACGAAAGCATGTTGTGATCGATGTCTTCATTCACGGAAATCTTTATCTCGG
>CAYURR010000229.1:0-3967 GCA_964446745.1 uncultured Defluviitaleaceae bacterium
TGTTATATTACCCCGCCTGCTCAAATTGGCTGTTGTACAACCCGGCATAGAACCCACCTTTTGCCATGAGCTCGTCATGGCTGCCTTGCTCTACGATATCGCCGTCTTTCATACATAGTATGAGGTCAGCATTTCTTATTGTGGAGAGGCGGTGCGCGATGATAAAGCTTGTGCGGTTCTTCATCAGATTATCCATTGCCTTCTGGATCAACAGCTCCGTGCGTGTGTCGACAGAGCTGGTGGCCTCGTCGAGTATCAAGATACGAGAATCCGCAAGTATTGCCCGAGCAATAGTCAATAGCTGCTTCTGGCCCTGAGATACGTTTGTGGTTTCTTCATTCAACACCATGTTGTAGCTGTCGGGCAGCGTGCGGATGAAGTGATCGACCTGCGCGGCTCGTGCGGCCTGACGCACCTCGCTCTCGGTCGCGTCGAGTTTGCCGTAGCGGATGTTGTCTAAGATCGTGCCGCCAAACAGCCATGTGTCCTGTAGCACCATACCGAATGCGCTGCGCAGATCGGCACGGTCAAAATCCGTCGCATTGTGGCCGTCGATATATATCGCACCACCGTTTAGATCATGGAAGCGCATCAGCAGCTTGACCATCGTGGTTTTACCAGCGCCGGTAGGGCCCACGATTGCGATCTTCTGTCCGGCCTTGATGTCTGCCGAGAAATCGTTAATAACCATCTTGTCTGTGCCCTCATAAGCGAAGCGCACGTGCTCAAAGCATACATCGCCCTTTATCTGGATATCCTTTGTCGAGAGTTTCACGGTGGCGGTGCTTTCCTCATCCTCGGCCAAAAAGGCGAATATACGCTCTGACGCGGCCACCATGGACTGGAACTGGTTTGAGATCTGGGCGAGCTGGCTGATCGGCTGAGTAAACGAACGTACATACTGGATAAACGCCTGTATACCGCCTATTGTCATCGTACCGCCTGCGGCCATCGATGCACCCACTATACAGATCACAACGTAGCCCAAATTCCCCACAAAGCCCATCAAGGGCATCATTAGTCCGGACATAAACTGCGCCTTTTTAGCGGCGTTTGCGAGCCTGTTGTTCGGCTCGTCAAAGCCCTCCAATGCCTTCTGCTCACCATTGAACGCCTTCATGATCAGGTGTCCGCCATAAATCTCCTCGACCTGTCCGTTGACCTTTCCGAGGTATTCCTGCTGTTCCTTAAAAAAGCGCTGTGAGTTCTTTACAACGACCATCACCAACACAAGTGAAACGGGGATGATACACACAGCAACGAGGGTCAACAGCGGGCTGATTGTGAGCATCATGATCATGACCCCGATGACCGTCGCGACCGATGATATCATCTGCGTGATACTCTGGTTCAGGCTCTGCGTGAGCGTATCCACGTCATTTGTGATACGCGAGAGCACATCGCCGTGCGTGGTCTTATGGAAATATGACAGTGGCAGGCGATTGATCTTTTTCATAATGTTATTACGCATATCGAAGCTGACCTTTGAGGATATGCGCGCCATCAGCATCTGCTGAATATACATAAACGCTGAGCTGATAACATACAACCCGAGCAAAATCAACAATATATTCGCGATAATAGAAAAATCTATACCGGTCTGACCCGTTTCGGAGACTGTGCCCATGATGATACGCATCATGCCGCTCGCTAATTCATCTGTCGCTATAGCCATGATCTTAGGGCCCACTATCGAGAACACCGTTGACGCTATCGCAAGAAACATTACAACAATGATCTGTACCCTATAAACGGATAGGTATTCGATGAGCTTGCGTGATGTACCCTTAAAATCCTTTGCTTTTTCGGGAGCCATGCCCATGTGCCCGCCCGGGCCCCCGCGTGGTCCCATGGGACCCTTAGGGGTACTTTGCCCCGCTTTTTCACTCATGCAAGTGCCTCCTTACTCAACTGACTCTCAGCTATCTCTCTATATTGCTCGCAGGACTTTATGAGCTCAGCGTGCGTGCCCATACCAACGATTCTACCCTCGTCGAGTACGATGATCTGCTGAGCATTCATAATCGTGCTGACACGCTGCGCAACGATCAGCACCGTCGCATCGCCCGTATACTGCTTGAGCGCGCGTCTGAGCGCCGCGTCAGTCTTGAAGTCCAACGCCGAAAAGCTGTCGTCAAATATATAAATCGGTGGTTTCTTTATCAGCGCGCGCGCGATCGAGAGGCGTTGTTTTTGTCCGCCGCTCACATTGTCGCCGCCCTGTGCGATCTCGCTTTGTATGCCATCTTCCTTGCCGCTTACGAAATCCTTGGCCTGTGCGACCTCGATGGCCTTCATAATCTCGTCCTCGGTTGCGTGTTCCTTGCCATATGCGACATTCGAGCGGATGTCGCCCGAGAATAATATGCCCTTTTGTGAGACATAACCTATGCTGTCTCTGAGTTCTGATTGCTTGAGCTTACGTATATCTACCCCGTCAAACTCTATCGAGCCTGCGGTCACATCATACAGGCGTGGTATTAGGTTTATAAGCGTTGTCTTACCCGAGCCCGTAGAGCCTATAAACGCGGTCGTCTCGCCTGGGTTGGCGGTAAACGTTATATTCGTGAGCGCGTCCTCCTCAGCGTTTTCATATCGGAATGATACGTCCTTGAATTCGATGCGACCCTTCTTTGTGTTTCCGGTCTTTAGAGAAAACGGCTTCTCGGGATCGAGTATCACAGCCTCTGTATCCAAGACCTCGCCGATACGTTTTGCGGAAACGGATGCGCGGGGCAGGAATATAAACATCATCGCGATAAACAGGAACGACATGATGATCTGCATAGAGTATTGGATAAACGCCATCATATCGCCGATCTGCATAGTGGATTCGGCTATCTGATGCGAGCCGACCCAGATGATCAATAGCGAGATCAGGTTCATGATCAGCATCATCACCGGCATGTTTATCGACATGACTTTCTGTACAAAGAAATTGGTACGATAGAGATCGTCGTTGGCCTTCTTGAAACGCTCCTCCTCGTATTGCTCATTGCCGAACGCACGTATGACGAGCATACCCGAGAGGTTTTCGCGGCTCACGAGATTGAGCTTATCAATCAAGGTTTGTAATACAGTAAACTTCGGCAGTGTCGTCTTAAATACAATGACAATCAAAATCAAAAGAATCGATACCGCGACTAAAATGATCCAACTCATTGAGGTGCTCTTTTGCAGTGCAAAGATTGTGCCGCCGATACCCATGATCGGCGCAAAGCACATCATACGCATGCCCATGATGATAAACATCTGCACCTGCGCGACGTCGTTGGTCGAGCGCGTGATCAATGAGGCCGTGGAGAATTTGTTAAACTCAGCGTTGGAAAATCCCGTGACCTTTTGAAATACATCGCGGCGCATCTTTTTCGATACGCCCGAGCCGATCGATGCAAACAAGTACATTGCTATGATTGACGCGATAATGCCCAAGAACGAAACACCGAGCATCTTTATACCCGTGATGAATATGTAATTCATCTGTATAGCGTTTACATCCTCGCCGACCTCAGTCAAAAACATCTTTGCTAAAGCCTTTGCTATTTGAGTGGACATCATGCTGTCTGTGGTCGTAGCCTCGAAAATGTATTTTGTTAATACCTCGACGGGCATCTGCGAGAGCATCGGCAGCATCTGATAGAGCATCGCCGGATCCGAGATACCTGAGTTCGACACATCCATGCTGCCCGAGCCGGCAGTTCCCATGTCTGATTGTTTCATGCTGTCCTGCACGAACAGATACATCGCATAGACCGCGCGGCTGTATATCTCATCGAGCGCGGCTTCGGACTCATATTCTGCTCTGAGCTCATATACGCCCATGTTGTCTGAGTACGCGTTTCTAAACAGCGATATATCAGTTGAGCCTATAAAATACGTCAGCAGTGCCATCGCATTTGTACTGAGCTTTTGCGGCAGCGCCTTTTCGATGCCACCTTGCTGTATGCCCGTATTGACGATATCGCTC
>CAYURR010000230.1:0-3967 GCA_964446745.1 uncultured Defluviitaleaceae bacterium
AGAATATGGAACGTTCTTGCGGTGTGCTGGTTCATCCGACATCATTTCCGGGTAATTACGGTATAGGCGACCTAGGCGAGGGAGCAATGGAATTTATAGACTTCCTAAAAAAAGCCAAGCAAAACCTCTGGCAGGTGCTGCCGCTTGGTCCGACAAGCTTCGGAGATTCGCCGTATCAGAGCTTTTCGACATTTGCGGGCAATCACTACCTTATTAGTCCCGATATCTTGATTTCCGAAGGTTATATCACGCTTGAGGATACGCAAACAGAGTTGGAGTTCGATCCAAAACGCATAGACTACGGTCCAGTGATCGAATACAAGATGGGGATGCTGAAAAAGGCCTACGCTACATTTAAAGGAAGTGCAACGAAAAAGCAAAAGGACGCATATAGCGAATTTTGCAAAAAAAATGATTACTGGCTCAAAGACTACGCATTGTTCGTCGCAATAAAAGACCATTTCATCGAGGAACGCCGCAACACCTTCGAAACAGAAGAATATAAGGCCTACAAGGAGCAGAACGCCGAATATCTCACAAAGGAACAGACCGATGACTATTTCTACGGCGCTGTATGGAACAGCTGGCCAGAGGAGCTAGTAAAGCGTGACAAGAATGCCTTGAAGGAATGGTCCGAGAGATTGGCGGATGAGATCGGGTTCTTTAGCTTTTGTCAGTACGAATTCTTCCGCGAGTGGGGATTAGTTAAAGAATACGCGCATGAAAACGGCATTAACGTGATCGGAGATATACCGATATTCGTCGCGATGGACTCCGCCGATGTATGGGCAAATCCGAAGCTCTATTACCTGGATAGTCGAGGCTACCCGACGTTTGTAGCCGGGGTACCGCCGGATTATTTCTCAGCCACCGGCCAGCTATGGGGTAACCCGTTATACGACTGGGATGCACACAAGGAAACCGGATATAAATGGTGGATCGACCGTATCAACGCTGCATTGTCGGTCGTGGATATATTACGCATCGATCATTTCAGGGGATTTGAGGCATATTGGTCTATACCATATGGATCACCGAACGCGATCAAGGGCACATGGGAAAAGGGGCCAGGTAACGAGTTCTTCAATGCTGTAAAAGAAGCGCTCGGAACCTTACCGATCATAGCGGAGGATCTGGGGGTTATCACCGAAAAGGTCACAAAGATCCGCAAGGCTGCAGACCTGCCGGGTATGAAGGTACTGCAGTTCGCGTTCCCGTCCGGCAATGACAATGACTCCCTGCCGCACAATATAACGGACAGCAACACCGTAATCTATACGGGCACACATGATAACGACACATCATTAGGTTGGTATACAACCGCAACAGAAAAGGAAAAGGACTACTATCGCCGCTATATGAACGTCTCCGGTGAGAACGTCTCGTGGGATCTAATCAGACTTGCGTTTTCGTCGGTGGCTGATTATGCGGTCGTGCCGATACAGGATGTGATGAGCCTCGGCACGGATGCACGCATGAACATACCGGGTACACCGGCTGGCAACTGGCAATTCCGATATACGAGCGACATGCTAAAGGATGAAATGGCCGAGGGTCTCGCGTATCTTGCGAAGCTGTTTAGGCGCAACTGGACCGAGGAGGATATAGCTGCCGAGGCTGAGAGCGAGGATACGGACATGGACGAGGAATCACGCGGCAAGCTTGAGCGGCTAAAGGCTGGTTGGAAGAAAGAGCAAGAATAGTAAAGGGAAGTGAGATTATGTTGCAAGCGGGCTATATAGTGCCGCATCCGCCGTTACTCGTCCACGAGGTGGGCGGCGGGCGTGAATCGGAATGCATGGACACTCTGAACGCGTATACGGATATCGCTAAGAGGATCTCCGTATTAAAACCGGAAACGATCGTATTTATATCGCCTCACGCGGATAGTTACGCGGACTGTTTCTGCATCGGCGGCACGGACAATCCGGGCGGAATGCTCTACGGCGATTTTGGAAGCTTTGGGGTTCCGGGCGTAAGGTTCTCGCAACGTTGGGACGACAGCCTCGCGCAAAAGCTACAGAGCTTGGCGCGAGAACAGGATTTCCCAGCTGAGGTTTTGTTGGCCGGTCCGCTCGATCACGGCTGTATGGTTCCGCTGTATTTTATCAATCAGTTTTATAAAAATTACAAGATGCTACGTATATCGATATCGGGTCTTACTCCGCAGGAGCATTTCCAGATGGGTACAATATTGAAGCAGGCCATCGAAGCGTCAGGCAAAAAGACCGTTATAATATCGAGCGGTGACCTTTCTCATAAACTCAAGGAAGATGGTCCATATGGGCTTGCTCCAGAAGGACATGTATTTGATCAGAAGATCATAAACGTAATGAAAAGTGGCGATTTGAGCGGATTTATGGGCTTTGAGTCAAGCTTTTGCCAAAAGGCCGCCGAATGCGGTTTGCGTTCATTTGTGATGCTAAGCGGCGCGTTAAAGGATGAACGTTTCTCATCACGTTTTCTATCTTACGAGGGTACGTTTGGTGTAGGCTATGCGATTTGTGAGTATATGATGCAAGATACAAGCGCTGAATATATCGACGCAAGTGTTGATGATTCAGATTCGTATGTCTCGCTTGCACGTCAGACGATAGAGACATATGTAAAGACCGGCGATCTGCCCGAAATGGTATACGGCATATCCGAACAGGATGCCGAGGCCATGAAACAAAAACGTGCGGGTGTATTTGTATCGATCAAAAAGCATGGGCAGCTGCGCGGTTGTATTGGTACGATCTCTGCAGCTTGCGATGATGTCATGACCGAGATCATGGCTAATGCGGTTTCGGCTTCGACAAGGGATCCGCGCTTTAACCCAATCACCGAGGATGAGCTGCCGTATCTAAAAATCAGTGTTGACGAGCTCATGCCAGCAGAGAAGATTGTCTCGCGATTAGAGCTCGATGTAAAGCGTTACGGTGTGATCGTGACGAGTGGTAGACGAAGGGGTCTGTTATTGCCTAACCTTGAGGGTGTAGACACGATAGACGAACAGGTCGTAATTGCATTGCAGAAGGCCGGCATCAGCCCAGCCGAGGACTATGAAATGGAACGGTTTGAAGTGATACGCCATGAGTGAGAATAGTTGTAACAATTGTAAGGAAGCAAGATTTTACGAAAGAGCGGACGGAGGGCGCGTTAAATGCGTCCTCTGCCCGCATTACTGTAATATAAAACCGGAAGGTATAGGTTTATGCAGTGTTAGAAAGAACATTGACGGAACGTTGTATGCAATGAGCTATGGTTCAATATCCTCGTTTGCGCAGGATCCTATCGAAAAGAAACCTCTACGACGCTTTCATCCGGGTACATCGATACTCTCGATAGGCAATTACGGCTGCAATCTCAGCTGCTCGTTTTGCCAGAACCATCAGATATCGATGAACAGACCGGAAGCAGAGAGTGACAAGTACGAGCCCGATGAGATCGTGCGCTATGCTATGCATGTAGAAGCTCGGAACAATATCGGCATAGCGTTTACCTACAACGAGCCGTTGATCGGATATGAGTTTGTATACGATACTGCGAAGCTCCTACGTGAACAAACCCGAGGTGAGCTGAAATCGGTGTTGGTAACAAACGGTTATGTAAATGAAGAACCGCTACTTGAGATACTGCCATATATCGACGCAATGAATATCGATTTAAAAGGTATAACACAGCGATTTTATAAAGACATTAACGGGCGGCTAGATGAGGTAAAGCGCACGATAACAGTTGCGAGTAAACATTGCCATGTCGAGATCACGACCCTCGTGATACCGGATGAAAACGACACCGAAGAGGAAATGGATGAGCTCGCTGCGTTTATCGCGTCTGTGGATAGGCGGATGCCACTGCATATCATACCGTTTCGCCCTATGTATAAGATGACAGACAAGCCGCCTACTTCGTATGAGTTGATATGTCGGCTTGCGGATGTGGCGCGAAAGCGCTTGGAATGGGTGTATGCATGACAGAACAA
>CAYURR010000231.1:0-3927 GCA_964446745.1 uncultured Defluviitaleaceae bacterium
CACGAGCATCCGATGCTGAGCTTGGATAAAACCAAGGAACCCGACAAGCTCGCAGTGTTTTTGGGTTTGCATACAGGTGTGCTGTCCTGGAAGATGGACGGGCTTACGGTCGTGGCTTATTATGAAAACGGCGAACTAAAACAAGCCGTTACACGCGGCAACGGTTTAATAGGCGAGGATATCACGCACAACGCTAAGGTGTTTGCAAATATGCCCACGCGCATAGCGGATGCACGCAGGCTGACACTGCGCGGAGAGGCCGTAATATCATACAGTGATTTTGAGCGCATTAACGCCGAGATCCCCGAGGAAGCCGCAAAGTATAAAAACCCAAGAAACCTTTGTAGCGGTACGGTTCGACAATTAAACAGTGCGATATGCGCAAAGCGTAATGTCAAATATTTCGTATTCTCGGTATCGGAAACGGGCTCAGAATTACCCGATTCCAAGTTTGAGCGACTGTCTTATATGCGTGAGCTCGGCTTTGATACAGTCGAATGCGTGCTCGTAAACGCAGAAAATGTACACGAGGCGTTAAAGGGTTTTGAAGCACGGATAGAGCAAAACGATTTCGGCTCGGATGGACTCGTACTGACCTATGACAGTGTGGAATACAGTCAGAGCCTCGGCGCGACATCGAAGTTCCCGAGGGATTCGCTTGCGTTTAAGTGGAAGGATGAGCTTGCGGAGACAGTGTTAAAGGACGTCGAGTGGAACACATCGCGCACGGGGTTGATAAATCCGGTTGCGATCTTTGAGCCTGTCGAGATAGAGGGCACGACCGTGAGTAGAGCGGCTTTGCACAACCTGAGCATATTGAGGCAGTTAAAACTCGGCTACGGGGATCACATACTCGTATACAAGGCCAACATGATCATCCCGCAGATCGAGCGCAACCTCACGGGTAGCGATACGGTCGAGATACCAACGCACTGCCCCGTATGCGGCGGAGAAACGGTCGTTGAGAACGAGGATTTCTTATATTGCCGTAATGACGGATGTACGGCGCAGTTGGTTAGAGGGCTCTCGCATTTCGTATCGCGGGACGCGATGAATATCGAGGGTCTCTCAGAGCAAACGCTTTCAGCGTTTGTGGACAAGGGTTTTCTGCGTGAATTGCCGGATTTGTATAGATTAGAGGAGCATGCGGACGAGATACGCACGATGGAGGGCTTTGGCGAGAAATCTTGCGCGAACCTGCTCGCGGCGATAGACAAGTCCCGCGAGGTAAATATGCACAACCTCATCAATGCGCTGGGTATACCGGGCGTAGGGCTTGCAGGGGCGAAGTCGCTCTGCAGGCATTTCGAATATGATATGGAGCGTGTGATGGCTGCGGACGCGGAGCAGATCGAGGAGATAGACGGCTTCGGTGAGATCGTATCTAAATCCGTCGCGGATTATTTTGCGGATACGGATAAACGTAGCATGGTAGAAAAGCTACTTAATGAGGTCAAGTTGCAAAGGCCCGAGATTAAGCATATGAATCAACAGGGGTTCACGTTTGTTATTACAGGCTCACTAAAGCTGTTTGAAAATAGGCGCGCGCTGCAGGAATATTTAGAGAGCCGCGGGCATAAGGTCGCGAGCTCGGTCACATCCAAGACGGACTACCTGATAAACAACGACACAACCTCCGGCTCGTCAAAGAATAAAAAGGCCATGGAGCTCGGGGTCAAGATAATCGATGAGCAAGAACTGACAGAAAGGGTAATCAGATGAATAGAAAGAATGTGCTCGTATTATTCGGCGGTTGTTCGCCGGAACATGAGATATCAAGGAATTCGGCAGCGACGATCATAGCAAACCTGCCCGAGGATAGATATAACGTAATGCCCGTCTATATCACAGCAGAGGGTAAATGGCTGCTGTATGACGGCTCGATAGACAATATAAAAAACGTGCCGTGGGAAAAATTCGGCACGCCTGCGATACTGAGCCCGGATCGGGTCAACAGGGGTTTGCTTCGCATAGTAGGGGAAAAGGTCAAGTATCTGCCCGTAGATGTGGCGTTTCCGGTGTTACATGGTGCTAATGGTGAAGATGGCGCGATACAGGGGCTGTTTGAGCTATCGGGGATACCGTATGTGGGCTGTGGGGTTTTGGCATCGGCTGTCTCGATGGACAAGGCGGTCACCAAGGTAATAATAAGCAGCATAGGCATCGAACAAGCCGCATACTATGTATTGACAGCCGCAGATATAGCCACGAACCCGAATGCATTAAAGGGCCTGAAACAGAGCCTCGCGCGTAAGGGCTGTTATCCATGCTTTGTAAAGCCCGCGAACGCGGGTTCGTCGGTAGGCATCACTCGTGTAAAGGACAAGAAAGAGCTCGAGCCCGCTATCGAAAAGGCGTTGATGTTTGATCGCAAGATCGTGATCGAGCAAGGCATTGACTGCAGGGAACTCGAATGTGCGGTACTCGGAGCGGATCATGACGTGGAGGCCTCGGTGGTCGGCGAAATCGTACCGTCCGATGATTTCTATAGCTTTGATGCAAAATATAATTCGTCCGCGTCCAAGACACTCGTACCTGCCGATATCTCGGAGGAAATCTCCGACGAGGTGCGCAAACAGGCTGTAGCGATATTCAAAGCGCTGGGCTGCAGGGGTATGGCGCGCGTGGACTTCTTCCTAGAAAAGGAAACGAACAAGATATATTTTAATGAAATCAACACGATCCCGGGCTTTACGTCGATTAGTATGTATCCGATGCTCTGGCAGCATTGCGGTGTTGAGCTGCCTGTGCTGCTGGATAGGCTGCTGCAGATCGCGTTGGGATAAGGAGTGTTTTGATGGACAACAGGCCGATAGGCATATTTGACTCCGGAATAGGGGGTCTGACGGTATTCGGGGAGGTCATGAAGGCGCTCCCGAACGAACGTCTGATATATTTCGGGGATACGGCGCGTGTGCCGTATGGTTCAAAATCCGCCGAAACCGTCACAAAGTTCAGCAAGCAGATAACGCGTTTTTTGATCGAGCAGGATGTCAAATGCATCATCATCGCGTGCAATACCGTCGCGTCGAACTGTTACGGCATATTGTCCGAGAGCTTCCCGTCGATGCCGTTTATAGAAGTAATAGGCTCCGGTGTGGATGCGTGCCTCGATGACCCGAACAACAAGGTCGTCGGGGTCATAGCCACAGAGGGTACCGTGCGTAGCGGCAAATACGAGGAGCTTTTAAAACAGCGCGATCCCGATATTGTCGTGTATTCTCAAGCCTGTCCGATGCTCGTGCCGTTGGTTGAAGAGGGCTGGACGCACAATACAGTCGCGCATATCACGGCCGAGATATATCTGCAGCAGCTTCTAAACAGAAACATCGACAGCCTAATCCTCGGTTGCACGCATTATCCGCTATTGCAGCGCTGCATACAGAGCATCGTAAAGGATGTACGTATCATCAACCCGGCACGCACAACCGCGCTAAAGGCCAAGGATTATCTGACTAAAAACAACATGCTCGCAGACCCGGAGATCACGGCCTCGTTAAAAGGGGCGTCGGATGTAGGATATAGCTTCTATACGTTCTATGTGAGCGACAGTACAAATAAGTTCGGACGCATATGTAATCTTGTATTGAACAAGCAATACAGCGCGGTCAAGGTAGACATTGATAAATATGCGCCCTGATCGTGTTGATGCTAACGAGCTCACCGTCGCGTTTTACATACCAATAATCAAAGCCGTTTAGACGTTTGGCTTTGCGCCCGAGCGCTTTTGCCGCACATGCATGAATGTCGAGTTTTTCTCCGCGGTATACAAGCTTGCCGTCCTTTGCGAGCGTCGCGACCGATTCGCCGCTTTTTAAATAAAACGCCTCGCTTTCATATAGCGCACCTTGCTTAATCATTTCCTTTATGCTACCCCTCGGCGGCATACTATCGACGGCCGCCGTTTCTATGTCTCCGATATCCGCG
>CAYURR010000232.1:0-3897 GCA_964446745.1 uncultured Defluviitaleaceae bacterium
TGCTCGGTGTAGATCTTGTCATCCCAGACTTTACCTATTTGCAGAAAAATAAATCGAAGATACGCGGTGTCGTGCTGACCCATGGTCACGAGGATCATATCGGTTCGATACCCTATTTCCTGAGGGACTTCAATGTCCCCATCTACGGGACGAGGCTGACCTTAGGCCTCGTCGAAAACAAACTGAAGGAACACAATCTGAACAACGTCACACTCAAATGCGTGAAGCCCGGCGAGGTCTTCGAAGAAGGCGTTTTCAAGGTCGAGCTCATACGCACGACCCATTCAATAGCCGACTCCGTGGCCGTCGCGGTCACGACGCCGGTCGGCGTGGTCATACACTCGGGGGATTTCAAGGTCGATTACACACCCATACAGGGCGAGTCTATAGATTTGCAACGTTTCGCGGAGTTTGGCAGGGCCGGTGTGCTACTGTTCATGTGCGAAAGCACGAACGTCGAGCAGCGCGGCTACACGATGTCCGAAAAAACCGTCGGTGTTATTTTCGATGAGATATTTGAGCAGAGCCCGACGCAACGCATCATGGTTGCGACGTTTTCATCGAACATCCACCGCATACAACAGGTTATCAATTCGGCTGTAAAGCAAAACCGTAAGATCGCGGTCGTTGGTCGCAGCATGGCAAACGCGGTCAAGACCGCATCAGAACTCGGATATCTGGACATCCCGGACAAGATGCTCATAGAGATCAACGAAATCAAGCATTACGCTGATCACCAGATCGTTATCGTCACGACGGGTAGCCAGGGTGAACCCATGGCCGCACTGTCACGTATGGCGAGCTCTGAGCACAAACAGGTTGAGATCAAGGCCGGTGACAAGATCATCATTAGCGCTTCCCCTATTCCGGGTAATGAGAAGACGATCTCGCGCGTGATAAATGATCTGATGAAGCGCGGTGCGGATGTCATTTACGAAGGGCTCATGGAGGTACACGTCTCGGGTCACGCAAAGCAGGAGGAGATCAAGCTCTTGCACGCACTAGTAAAGCCGAAGTACCTTTTACCGATACATGGCGAGTACCGCCATTTAAAGCAGCATAAGGACCTAGCCGTCTCGCTCGGCATGAACAAGGACAACATCTTTATATTGGGAAATGGTGAGATCCTCGAAATCACGCAAGCGGGCGTCGCAAAGCAAAACGGCTCATTGCCGTCCGGCCAGGTGCTCGTAGACGGCCTTGGTGTCGGCGATGTAGGCAATATCGTATTGCGCGATCGTAAGCATCTGTCACAGGACGGCCTGATGATCGTAGTCGTTAGCATCGAAAAGGAAACCTGTGAGGTCATAGCGGGCCCCGACATCATATCAAGGGGCTTTGTATATGTCAGGGAATCTGAAAACCTAATGGGCGAGGCAAAGAATGTCGTAAAGCTCGCAATATATGATTGCTTGGACAGGAATATCTCGGACTGGTCACAGATGAAGGTTGTAATAAAGGATGTATTGAAGGAATATCTGTGGCAAAAGACGAAGCGCAGCCCAATGATACTGCCTATCATCATGGAGGTATAACGGGACGGAGGTAGCTATGCAGGACATTTTACGCGCGGCCGAAGAACTGGCTGCGGCGATCAGATCAAGTGAAACGGTACAATCCTACAACACATGCTCACAAAACGTTAAGCGTGATCCACAGCTGTATAACATGCTACTGACATATAAAAGAGAACTCGCGGACTTTCATGTACAAGAAATGAATAACGATCAGGATATGTTCAACCGCGAGCGTTTCATCGGAAAGCTCTACGCTGACTGCATGTTGCAGGAAGATCTGCGCAAGCTGTTAGAGGACGAGCGTATCTTGGCGGATATGATAAACAAGGTCTTGGCTACCTTAACCGACGCGCTGCCGGAGCTCCAATGGGATCATTGATCATCATAGGCGGCGGCGCGTCCGGCTTGATGGCCGCGGCTATTTGTAAAAACGCCACGGTCCTTGAGCGCGCGGATCGCGTCGGAAAAAAGATACTCGCAACCGGTAACGGGCGGTGCAACCTAACCAACAAGTATATAGCTCCGGAGTACTATCATAGCGCGGACATCGACGCAGTCGCTGCCGTGCTTTCTCATTGTCCTCTTGAGCGCGTGCTCGATACCTTTTCCGAAATGGGTCTCGTGTGCCGCCATGACGAGGCTGGGCGATATTATCCATACAGCAATCAAGCGAATGCTGTGCTCGATGTTCTGCGTAACCGTGTCGAAGCCCACTCGAAGATCATCACGGGCTTTACGGTACAGAGTGTGCGCTATGATCAACGCCGCGGCCGCTTCGAGGTCACGGGCTCTGCTCAGAACTCTGCTAAACAAACGCTCTATGCGGAGCGTCTGATCGTTTCCACAGGCGGCGGAGAATTCGATATTGCAAAGGCCTTAGGCCATAGCATCACACCCCTATATCCCGCGCTTGTGCAGCTTGTTTCGGACAAGCCGAATATAAAGTCGATGTCCGGACTGCGCGTGCACGCAACCGCTACACTTTGCAACGCAGATCAAATCTTAACCTCGCGACGCGGAGAGATACTCTTTACAGACTTCGGCTTGTCCGGGATAGCAATCTTTGATCTGTCTGGATATGCCGCGCCATTACTTACGCAGAAACGTCACCGTTTGAATGTGCGGCTGGACCTTGCGCCGGATATGGATGAGGATGCATTGCTTTCACTCTTGAAGCAGCGTCGCTCGGATCTATCCGGTGTCGCAGCCGACAGGCTTTTGATCGGATTCTTTTCGAAGATGCTCGGGATTGCGCTATTTAAAGAAGCGGGAATAAAGACAAGCCCTGAACATAAAAGCCCCGAATATAAAACCGTAAGAGATATTACAAATATAGAGCTACTTCGGCTCGCGGAGATTATAAAGAACTTTTATATAGGTATAACGGGAACGAAGGGTTTTGAAAGCGCGCAGGTCACAGGAGGCGGGGTCCGCCTCAACGAGTTTGATACGATGACCATGGCGTCGAGATTGCAACCGGGGCTTTATGTGACGGGTGAGGCACTCGATGTGTATGGCGATTGTGGAGGGTTTAATCTGCATTGGGCCTGGGTGACCGGATTATTGGCCGGATGCGCTTGTAAGGAGTGAAAGAATTGAATAAACGAACTTTGGCCCCCGCTATCGTTGGCGGGGTTTTGCTTACAGTGATGCTTATTATGTTTTCGCCGTTGTTTTACATCACACAGGTCGACATCGTCGGCAATGAATCTATGACCGAGGGCGCTATCAGAAACAAGTTGAACCTGAACACGCCTATGAACATATTTGTTTTTAATGAAGGAAAGTCCGAGGAACTGCTTAAAGAAAATAAGTACATAGAAACCGTAAGGTTTACAAAGCTATATCCGGGCAAGCTGCGCATAGCGATACAGGAACGGCGGCTGTGCGGCTATGTCCAGTACATGCAGGATACATACCTATACATAGACGAAAACGGGCGTGTGCTTGAGATATCCCCTACCCGCAACAAGAAGCTTCCGATCATAGTAGGGCTCGAGTTTGACAGCTTTTCGGTAGGCGAGATATTAAATACTAAAAATCAGACCTCATTCAAGGCTTTGGTCAGCATCAACAGCTTGCTACGAAAATACGACCCAAACGGCGAACTGGTAAGCCGTATAGACATTTCAAATAACAGGGACATACATCTGTATGCATACAATGTGGATATAATGCTCGGTGACATAAAGGACGTAGAGGAAAAAATACGCGCTATGATAGAGATACTAAATAATTTGCCGGACATCAATCAGGCCGGGACTCTCGACATGAGAGAGGCAGGAAAACAATATTCATTTAAAATCCTGACGTAATTTAGGGAAAAATTTTTTCATATTTGGATGAATTTTCTATAGCATGATTCACAAATATATTGTAT
>CAYURR010000233.1:0-3860 GCA_964446745.1 uncultured Defluviitaleaceae bacterium
ATTAAAGTAATTCGTAACGCGTGGAGGTAAGTATGAAGATAACCGTTATAAACGGCTGTGTCCCGGAAAGGGACATGGGTGTGGCCGGAATATTGAGGATAATAAACGATGTACTCGAGGAATTGGGCATCGAGCTCGAGCAATTATATCTGAGTGCGCTAAATCTGCCGTTCTTTTCCGGAAAGACACATCCGGAGTTTGACAGGCTTATGAGCAGCTTTAGAAACAGCGCGGGCTTCATTTTCTGCACGACCTCGCTGATGTATGGGGTATCGGGACCGATGGCGCGCTTTTTTGAGTATCTGTCGCTCGACATGTACCGCAGTGCCTTTCGCGAGAAACACTGTATGCTCTTGGCGGTTTCGCGCACCGGCGGCGAATGGGAGACCATAACATACATGTCCCGGGTAATGAATGCGATATGCGCATACGACACGGTGCGTATAGGCATGGATGAGACCAAAGCCTCGCTTGCCTTAAAGGAAGAATACCTGCACATCATCGAACGACAGGCCGAGGACTTCTACAGGCTCATACGGCAAAACCGTAGCTTCTTCATACCGACCGCCGAGATGCTCGACCTGCGCCTTGCCAACAACGAAATAAAACCCCGGGATACAAAGCCAAAGCTCCAGATCGCCGAGGTTTATGAAAAACTGAACTTGGAACCGATAAATCGCCAACAGGAACAGGATATAGCCGATATAGCCGACTTCTTCACACAGAAATATGATGAGATCCCCGTTGTGGATTTAGCCGAAACCTTCATCGAAAAAAAGGAGATCATCGTACCGGCTCCGAGGATATTGGCCGAGGAGGAACCCACACCGCGCTTTCGCACATTAAAACAGCTGACATCCGCGCTCCCGCATCATTTCAAACCACAGCTCTCGCATGGGCTTGATGCGGTCATCCAACTGCAGATAACAGGCAAGGAGAGCTTCATGGGTCAGTTCGTCATCAAGAACACCGAGTGCGAATTCATCGACGGCTCGCATACGAACCCCGATATCACGATCATAGCCGACTCGACGATATGGGCCGATGTCCTCAAATCGAAACTCACCGCGCAAAAGGCCTTTATGATCGGTAAGCTCAAGGTCAGGGGCAACTTTGTCCTACTCACGCGTTTTGATCAGCTATTCGATACCGAAGGCCTGAACGCACGCGCGGGTTAATGAAAAGGGGTTTATACCCTTTGGGGTGGTTTATACCCTTTTCCCTAAAGCACCCGAAAACGTTCCGCCGGACTTCAGATATGCCTTGGCTACGCGTTGTAATGCCGTATCCTCAGGATACTCGTCTATGCTTTTGGGTCTATTGTTTGCATAGCATGTGCCGAAAACGCGCTCGATTGTCTGCGTGTCATCGTTATCCAACTCAATGATCTCATATTCACTCTGAAATTTTACGATATTCGAATCCGGTGGTAGTAATGTCTTTAACGCGGGCTGCAACAGCCACGAATGACATACGAACACCGGATTTTTTTTGAAGAACACAGCAGCCTGTTCGTATGAGCGGTGACACGCATCAATATCGAGTGGCTCACCCTGTGGGATATGTACATTCAATTGTTGCTCGCCCGTTTCCTTGTCTGTGATCGGCTCAAACTGCAGCCGCCCGAGCCTAAACACCTTCAGATTTACGTGCAGCTCAAGCCATCCCGTTTCCTTCAGGCCATATACACCATAATCCCTTAAGCAATTCCCGGCCCAGAGGTTTAGGTCATACATCGTATTAAAGTAGACCTTGTCCTCTATGCCACGCCTTTTATATTCCTCATACGCATTAACCGCCCGATCAATATATATGAGCAGATTTTGCTCAAACTGATGCGTGCCGCGATCCGCGATCCTATCCGCATCCAGACCTATCTCAGCGATCAAACGCTCAGCAGTCATTATCTCTTCCGACATATGTACCCCCTCAATTCGTTTATCGTATTCGTCCTGCAGACTATATCAACATTCAAAATATCTTTCAACATAAAAATGCATTGACTCTTTCCATAAAAGGTTTAAAATGGAGCGAAATAAATGGAGCGAAGCAAAATTCCGGCTTCTGAGGGAGTGAGATTGTGAAACCCTACGAATGGATTTGGCAATACTTGAAACGATATTTGGGACGGTATGTATTAGCGATGGTTCTGTGCGGGATCGTTGCCATGCTGTCCCTCGTCAATCCATATGTAACAGGCAAAATAGTGGGCGATGTTTTGGAAAAGGGCTTGACCGACAAATTGACAGGGCTGTTAATAGCCTTGATCGGTGTAACCGTATTTCGAACAGTTGTTCGCTATATTTTTTTGCTGATTTTCGAGGACACATCGCAAAAGATTGTCTATCAGTTACGTCAGGATGTCTATCGGCGCATCCAGGATCAGGACTATCTGTTCTACGATTCCAATAGGATCGGCGATATCATGGCACGCGTCACGGGTGACTTGGACGCGATCAGGGGTTTTATTGCGTTCGTGGTCTACGCACTATTTGAAAATGTAATCATCTTCGTGGCCGCTATCGTGATGTCATTTTTGATCAGCTGGCAGCTCACATTGTTGATGCTACTGGTCGCGCCCGTGCTGCTTGTGATTACCTACAGGCAGTCCAAGGAAATTCGCCCTGCGTTTTCAGCTATCCGCGAGCAGTTTTCAAAGCTTAACTCCGTCTGCGAGGAAAACATCAGCGGTAACAGGGTTGTAAAGGCCTTTACGCGCGAGCCGTTCGAGGAGCGGAAATTTACATCAGAGAACCAAGCATATTATGATGCGAACTACAAGGCCGCGATGGTGCGCGTTAAATACCTGCCGTTTCTGGAGTTTTTGACAGGTCTGCTCACGGTGTTTCTGATTTTGGTTGGGGGCATCATGGTCATATGGGGCAAGATGGAGCTATGGCAGCTCGTTACCGTAAACGGATACCTCTGGGCGATCAGTAACCCGATGCGTATGTTCGGCTGGCTCGTAAACGATGTGCAGGGCTTCAACGCCTCGCTCGATAAGATCGCTGCGATGATGCGAAAGAAAATACATATCTTCAATCCTGAAAACCCCAAAAAGCCTGAGCATATCTACGGGGACATCGAGTTTGACAACGTGAGCTTTTCATACGACCCAAACGATCCGAAGGCACTCGTGCTCAAGAACATCTCATTCTCTGTGCCGCGTGGCTCGACAGTCGGTGTCGTGGGTGCTACGGGTTCGGGTAAGACTACACTGACATTGCTGCTGAGCCGCTTCTACGATGTTACCCAGGGCAGTGTCAAAATCGACGGCGTGGATGTTCGCGAATACGATTTGTTGACCTTGCGTAAGTACATTTCCTCGGCTGCGCAGGATGTGTTCCTGTTTTCGGATACCGTCGAGGGTAATATCGCATATGGTGTACCCGAGGCCCCTATGGAACATATCAACGAGATGGCACGCGTGGCCGATGCGCACGACTTCATTCAAAAGCTATCGGAAGGCTACGATACGATCGTCGGTGAACGCGGCGTGGGGCTTTCGGGCGGACAGAAACAACGGCTTTCGCTTGCGCGTGCGCTTGCGGATGATCCCTCAATCATCATCTTGGATGATACGACCTCCGCAGTCGACATGGAGACCGAGCACCGCATCCAACAGAGCCTCAAGGACAAGTACGCTGACAAGACCGCGTTCATCATTGCTCACCGTATCTCCTCGGTAAAACCCGCTGATATCATACTGGTACTCGAGGACGGTCGCATCATCGAGCGTGGCAATCATAACGAGCTATTGGCTCAAAAGGGTTATTATTACGACCTGTTCCAAAATCAATACGGAGAATACGAGCAATACAAGCAGGGGGGTGAGTTGCTTGGCGCGTAATAAGTTTGAC
>CAYURR010000234.1:0-3848 GCA_964446745.1 uncultured Defluviitaleaceae bacterium
CAAATAATGTTTATAATATTGATTCTTGACAATAATACTAAATAAATCCATAATTAAAAACAAGTTTTAATGAAAGGAATAAAATCATGCAAAAATCAACTCTTATTTCACTGTTGAACAAAATCCTGAATAATTATGGTGACCAACCAAACAGGGTGGAATCAACAGAGGCAATGCCGTTTTCACTCCAGGAACTGGAGATTGTACCAAACAACACGTTTTCGAATGAAACCCCTGAGCTATTTCCGACTATATCATCATTTGCTAATCAGGACGGCGGTGGCGTCCTTGTTTTTGGCATGCGTCAAAGCAAGGAAAAGCACAACCGCCCATTTTTATATGCCGAGGGCGTGAACGAACCGGATCGACTTGTTCAGGACATACTGACGCAATGCGCTCAGATGCAGCCGATAGTCGAGCCGCTATTTACCGATTGTGTGTTAGATGGGCGTTTATACATCGCCGTCGAAATACCCGGAGCGCAGGATGAGCTTAGACCTGTTTATTACAGGGGTTCCGGCATCAAGTATGGCGCTTTTGTACGTGTGGGGAACAGAAACGAACCTATCGAAGACTTTGACATATATTCATATACAGCACGTCAGGGCGCGCACGAGGACATGCGCATCATTGAGCACTCAGATGTGGCACAGCTGGACGCAGGGTTAGTAAAGCGTTATACA
Source organism: uncultured Defluviitaleaceae bacterium (assembly GCA_964446745.1). Taxonomy (GTDB): domain Bacteria; phylum Bacillota; class Clostridia; order Lachnospirales; family WQUN01; genus CAYURR01. The sequence continues at coordinate 684 of CAYURR010000234.1, forward strand.
GAATCTGCTGTGTCGATGTATCCGCATTTGTCGGAGCAGGATGTGCTGACTGTGATGGGGCTGCAAAGGGAAGGCTGTCTATCCGTTGCTGCTGTGATGAGCCTGACTTTGCTGCCGCAGGCGATATTACCCGGGCATTGCGTAGAGTTTTCTGACGGCTTCAAGGCCGAGGGTACGATCGAACGCATGGTAGACGATGCGACCGCACATATCTTAGCTACAAAAGGGCTGATCGGCTTGCCCGAGTCGGCGATACGTCAGGCTATCTTAAACGCGTTGATGCATCGTGACTACAGCGTTTACTCAGAGAGCATGCCGGTACGTGTTACGCTGGAGGGTAGATCTGTAAAGATAGAAAATCCCATCGGAGCGGAGAATGCGGGTCTTACGACGGTTTTGACGCATCTGGGAGTGACACAGGCTATACATGGCGTCAGTGCGATCAAGGAAGCTATGGAAAGTAACGGCCTTGGTGCACCGGAAGTTAATATTGCGAGGCATGTATATACGGTGGTACTTAAAAACGCCGAAGAGTCAAGCGAAACAAAGCCGCCGAGGGGCAGACGCAAGGTAACAAAGGCTGTTGCAAAGGATGTACCCAAGACGCCAAAGAAGCGCGGCAGGCCGAGCTTAAAAGAAAAGGCCGCAAGGGAGCAAGCAGCTCGTGACAAGACGCCGAAGAATTCCCAGAGCTCGATGGAGAGGCTGGTCGAGTTCTGCGCAGAGCCACGTAGCCGAGCCGAGATCGTAGAGTTCTTGGGTACAGGTTATGCTCATGCGATGTACAACATAGTAAAACCTCTGATCGAGCAGGGCAAGCTATCGATGACCATTCCCGATGAGCCGCGCAGCCGCGAGCAGAGATTTATAGCACGGTAACAAAAAATCCTGTAAGTTTCATACTTACAGGATTTTTTTGTGCCGTTTTCAGATACATAGACATATTTTAGTACTACAAGCCATGTATATGTACTGAGTCTTGCATTAAGGATGGATGTATATGAGCAATATTGCGTTACAAGTGCAGCTGCTGACCTCCGGTACCGTGAACGATACGGCCAATGTGATCTTTGACAATGTGATATTTTTAAGCGGTAACATCAGTTACCACATCTACGGGTGTCGTTACCTTTAATGAAGCGGGCATATATATCAGGTGTCATATATCGTTCGCGCTACACTCGCGATCACGCAGCAGATAACGGTCTCGCCGCGCAGAAGCGGCACTGTTATAACGAATGCGGTCTCAACGACAGATACGGGTACGTTGATTGCGATTTCATCGGTGTCGGCTACGTTTATGGTCAGTACCACAGGCGGCGCTGTAACGCTCGACTTTGTATATAACGGCTCGACCACGGCTACTTCACCGACAGGCTATTTCGACGTTGTAGAGGTCCAATAAAAACTAGAAGGGCTGGTAGTGTAATGATCACATTGAGTCTATGTATGATAGTAAAAAACGAAGAGGACGTTATCGGCAGGATATTGGAATGCATGAAGGGGATAGCGGATGAAATCGTGATAGTGGATACAGGCTCTACCGATCGCACTAAAGAGATTGCAGGCGCGTATACGTCAAACATCTATGATTTTGAATGGTGCGATGATTTTGCGGCGGCCAGAAATTTCTCGTTTTCAAAGGCGACCATGGATTATACAATGTGGATAGACGCGGACGACATCATAGACGAACACAATCGAAACCTCCTGATAGAACTAAAGCAACGCCTTTCCTCGACTGTCGACATGGTGATGATGAAATATAACGTAGCATTTGATGACCATGACAACCCGACGCTCTCATATTTCAGGGAGCGTATTGTTAAGACCTCGAATAAATATGAATGGCTCGGAGCCGTACATGAGGTCATCGCACCGAGCGGAGAGATCGTCTATGAGGATATAGCTGTGAGCCATAAAAAGGTTCATCCGACCCAAACAGGTCGCAATCTACGCATCTATGATAGGTTAGTCTCGAGCGGAAAGCAGCTTGAGCCGCGTGAGAAATTCTATTATGCTAGGGAGCTATACTACAATAAAATCTACTCGGCAGCGATTCGTATGTTTAACGAATTCTTGGATGAGGGTAACGGTTGGATTGAAAACAATATTAATGCATGCAAGGATCTCGCGGCTTGTTATTATCTGATGAACGATGAAGACGCGGCGTTGCAAACCTTGTTTCGTAGTTTTGTATATGATAACCCGCGCGCGGAAATATGTTGCGATATCGGAAAGCATTTTGTAGAGCGGGGGCTTTATCATAATGCGATATACTGGTATATGCTCGCAACCAAATGTGAGCGGGACGTACACGGCGGGGGCTTCTTTTTATTGGACTGCGCTGAGTATCTGCCATATATACAGATATGCGTCTGCTATGACAGACTCGGAGATATTCAAAAGGCCATCGAGTACAACGAAAAGGCCGGCGCGATCAAGCCAAACGACAAGAGTTATTTATATAACAAACAATACTTTGAAAGGCTGCTGGGCCTTGCGCAGGGATAATGCTGCGGTAACTAAAAAGATGCCACCAAATGGCATCTTTTTATTTGCAAACATTGACAAACATTTTGAATAAATCCATAATGGTGTCAAAGGTGTTGTCCATAGACGCGTCTCTCGTGAGTAAGTGGACATCAGGCAAGCGTAAACTTCTTTCGGATACGGAGATATGTGATAAGCTCAGCGCGTATCTATTGTCTAAGTGTCGTGGTGACGCAGATGTCGAATGGCTCAGCAAGCAGCATGCAAAGATTGGGATAGATGCGGCATCGGCCTCGGAGGAAGATTTCAAGCAATGCCTGACAGTCGGGCTCGCACATGACGGTGGACAGCGCTTACAAGGATATGTTACAGAGGATAAAGCCGGAATGCCGGATACTGCTGACTATAAGTTACGGACAAGCTTTGCGGAGATAGGTGCATGTATAGACGGGCTGCTGTCGCAGCTGCAAAGCGTTGAGTATATCTATGAAAGAGTCGAATAATCTGGTATAATGTTACAAGCATAGTCAATCGGGCGGTTGGCTTCTCCCTCGAAAGGGGGTGAGGCATCTTGACGACATTTGAAGCATTGATGTTAATGTTAACCTTCGGGTTATTAGTCATAGCGATAATGAAGTACAAGAGCGGAAACACAAAAAAATAACCGCCCTC
>CAYURR010000235.1:0-3830 GCA_964446745.1 uncultured Defluviitaleaceae bacterium
AGATTTATGTAGAGAAAAACGTGCCTTGGGGAGAGAAAAGCGTGAAGGTTATCAGTGTAAAGAAAGAGAATATATTGATCGTAGTATATGTATTGATCATCGCGGCGGGGCTGTTTCGGGTATATGGATATGAGAGTATACCGGTGTTTTCGATGCCTCTGTCTAAAAAGGTCGTGATCATCGATCCGGGGCACGGTGGCAAAGATCCGGGCAAGGTCGCCGGCAAGGTCATGGAAAAGGATATAAACCTCGAGATAGCCAAGAAGCTGCAGAAATATCTGGAGTTAGCGGACTGCACGGTCATCATGACGCGTGTGGATGACATGTCGAAGTCCACGGGCAAAAAGGCCGACATGTATAAGCGCAAGACCACCGCTAACGGGAGTCAAGCGGATATATTTGTAAGCATACATCAGAATTCGTTTTCGGACGCGTCCGCAAAGGGGGCGATGGTGTTCTACTTTAACGAGTCGGATAACAGCAAGCGCCTCGCAGAATGTATACAAAAACAAATCAAGAGCTTTGTAGACTATAGAAACAAGATGGAAGCGAAATCGAACGGGAACTATTTTGTGCTGCGTCAGACCACAATGCCGGCCGTGCTCGTCGAATGCGGCTTCCTGACTAACCCCACAGAGAAGAACCGGCTCATGAACCCCGACTATCAGGATCGCATGGCGTGGGCGATATACATGGGTATCATTGATTACTTCAATTCCGGAGTATAAAAAATGCACTATAAATAGTAAAACAAGGGGCGTAGTAAAACTGTGATAGAGTTTTACTGCGCCCCCCATTTATTAAACGGGCTTGATTTACATGAGCATATTCATCCGTTGTTCGACCACACCCCAGTTGATTCCCTCTATAAATTTATTTATGTAAGCGCTTTTGTCTGTTCCATAATCAAGAAAGTAAGAGTGCTCATACATGTCGAGGATAATTATAGGATAGGACATGGATATATTGCCGTCGTCGTGCGAATCTAACAATATATTCATAAACGAGCGGGTTCTCTGCTCATATGCAAATATACACCAGCCTCGTGCGGACTTGGCACAGGCCTTAAAGTCTGCCTCCCAGTTTTTGTAGCCATCGAAAAACTTTTCAAACACGGAGTTTACCTTAGGGCCGATAGTAGCCGCTGTGTTACTCATGTTCTGAAAATAGCCCTCATGAAGGATAATACCGTCCAGGGCATACGATTCCCCTCTTTTAAGACCTCGGTATTCGCTGTAGGTCGAATTTGCTGCCTCTCTGATACCTGGCTTTAATAAGTCCTTCCATATTTCATTAAATTTAACTATGTACCCGTTATAGAGCTTTAGATGCTCGGCATACTGCTTTTGTGATACGACGGAGGTGTTGTATTCAAATACCTGCGCAGACAACTCCATAATGATTGATCCCCTTTTAAAATCGGATATATCCGAAGATTTTATAGACCATTATATGATTCTTAGGGCCTAACATTGCATCGGCTAAGCCTTTTTATATACAAAAGTAATAAATGAGTATATAATCCGTTCAATAGAATATGTAAAGTGACATATAAGAGCTTGGAGTGGTGAAATGAATCGGATATCGGCTGCACGGATAACCGAAACGGTAAAGCAACTGTGCATGGACGCGAACTACTATTTAAATGACGATATAAAAAACGCGGTCACTGCGGCACTCGAAAATGAGACCTCGGAGACCGGTAAACAGGTACTGCAGAGCATACTGAAAAACGCTGAGATCGCTGCGGCGGAGCGTATACCGATCTGTCAGGATACGGGCATGGCGGTCGTATTTGCTGAGGTAGGAGCGGATGTCTGTGTAACGGACGGGTTTATAGGGGATGCGATCAATGAAGGGGTAAAACAAGGCTACACGGAGGGCTACTTGCGTGCGTCTGTGGTCGGTTGCCCCGTAAATCGGATAAACACGAAGGACAATACCCCGGCTGTAATACATTACGAGCTCGTGCCGGGTGATCATATAAAGCTCACGATCGCGCCAAAGGGCTTCGGCAGTGAGAATATGAGCAAGGTAAAAATGTTTAACCCATCGGCGAGCATAGAAGATATAGAAGCCTTTGTGGAGCAGTGCGTAAGAGACGCGGGCGGGAACCCATGTCCGCCGATAATAGTGGGTGTGGGCATAGGCGGTACATTTGAAAAGGCCGCACTCATGAGCAAAAAGGCGTTGCTGAGACCGCTCGGAACTCGAACGCGTACGAGCAATACATTAGGTGAGTGGGACGAGGTCGAGATCCGGATGCTCAGACGCATAAATAAAATCGGCGTGGGACCCGGGGGTTTTGGCGGAGGATGTACGGCGCTCGGTGTGCATATAGAGACCTTTCCGACACATATAGCGGGGCTGCCCGTTGCGGTCAATATCGGTTGCCACGCGACGCGTCACAGAAGCGAGGTGCTCAGATGAACATCACTACACCATTTACACAGGATGTTATAGACAGCCTAAAGGCCGGGGATAGGATACTGCTCTCGGGATATATATATACGGCGCGTGATGCGGCTCATAAGTGCATGGTCGAGGAGTTATCCAAGCCGTCTTGTATGCCGCCGTTTGCTTTTGAAGGCCAGGCTGTGTTTTACGCGGGACCTACGCCGCCAAGACCCGGCAAGGTGGTCGGATCGATAGGGCCCACGACCTCATCACGTATGGATATCTATGCGCCGGAGCTGATCGGACGCGGATTGAAGGTTATGATCGGCAAGGGCAAGCGTTCGAAGGCCGTAAAGGATGCGATAGTGGAGCATGGCGGATTGTACCTGTCTGCGATAGGTGGTGTCGCGGCGTTGATGTCGGGTTGTGTAAAGGCCTCGGAGATAGTGGCGTATGAGGAACTGGGCACGGAGGCCGTGAGGCGGTTACTTGTCACGGATATGCCGCTGATCGTGGCTGTTGACGCGAAAGGAAATGATTGCTTATGGGGTTGATTGTAAGATACATCAAGCAATACATAGGGATATTTGTACTCGGTATCAGTTTCTTGACAGCGGAGGCGTTCTGCGATCTGCTGCAGCCGCGGATCATGTCCGACGTCGTGGATCGCGGCGTCGCGACAGGTGATACCGTGACGGTGCTGCGGCTCGTGGCGGTGATGATATGCGTCGCGTTGTTTGGTGCGGTCTGCGCTATCATACGCAGCACCTGCGCGAGCATTCTGTCCCAGCGTGTGGGTCGCGACCTTAGGCGCGACACCTTCGCAAAGGTGCAGAGCTTTTCGTTCGAAAATATCGACCGCCTCGAAACAGGCTCGATCATAACACGTCTGACCAATGATGTTACACAGGTTCAGAACTTTATAAACGGCACTATGCGTATCTTGGTGAAATCCCCGATCGTATGCATAGGTGCTATTTTTTTTATCGTCACGGGTGTACCGCAGTTTACGGGCGTGATGATAGCGGTGATCGGCTTTGCGTTCCTCTTGATCTTTTTGAATATCAAGCTCGGCTATCCGCGCTTTGCGCGTGTGCAGCGTAGCATCGATAAGCTCAATCGCATAAGCCGTGAGTTTCTAAGCTCGATACGTGTGATCAGGGTCTTCGGAAACGAGGGCTATGAGGAAAAACGTTTTGCGGAGACCGCATCCGAGCTCTCGGATAACAGCCGCTCGGCTGCACGACTGACCGCGACGATGATGCCGCTGATATCGTTTACGGTCAATATGGGTATCATCGTGTTTCTCTGGATGGGCGGGTACAGGCAAAACATCTCAGACATCGGAAAGCTCATGGCCTCTGTCAACTATATGACGCAGATCATATTTACACTCGGTATGATTTCAAACATCTTCAACATGATGGTACGCG
>CAYURR010000236.1:0-3793 GCA_964446745.1 uncultured Defluviitaleaceae bacterium
AGTTGGTTAGACCGCCGGCCTGACACGCCGGAGGTCGAGGGTTCGAGCCCCTTCTGAGTCGTCAAATACAAAAAGCTACCAAAGTTTATTTGGTAGCTTTTTGTTATGGTTTCAATACGACCTTTATACAGTTGTCCTTTTTCTTTTCAAATATATCATAGGCGTGCTCCGCATCACTGAGCGAAAGCTTGTGCGTGATGATGCCTGTGGCAGAAAATTTTCCTGCCTTGATCAAAGACAGTATCTTTGGTATATAGGCGTTTGCAGGGCATTGGCCCATCTTCATAGTGATGTTTCTGCCAAAGAAATCCCCGAGCGGGAACATGTTGTATCTGCCACCGTATACACCTACGAACTGAACCGTGCCGCATTTGCGAACGGCTTGCGCCGCTAGCTCGATTGCGGATTTTGAGCCGCCTTGCAACTTAAGCATGGTTTCTATGAACTCAAACGTAGTCATCTTGCCGTCCATACCCACGCAGTCGATAACCACATCCGCGCCGCCATGTGTCATTTCTTTTATCAAATCACCCGTATGATCCTGATGCTCCAGATGCACAATCTCCGCACCGAATTCTTTGGCCTTTTGTAGCCGGTAATCCACGCAGTCCACCGCGATTACCCGTTTCGCTCCGAAGTAGTGTGCCCATTTAATCGATAGTAGACCTACAGGCCCGCATCCGAGTATCACGACCGTGTCATCGGTCTTTACCCCTGCATTCTCCAGACCCCAATACGAAGTAGGGAGAATGTCTGTCAGGAACAGTACCTGTTCATCGGATAGGGCCTCGGGCACCTTAAAGGGTCCGACGTTTGCGAACGGAACTCGTATAAACTCGGCTTGCCCGCCATCATAACCACCCATTGTATGGCTATATCCGAGTATGGCACCGCAATCCCCGTATTCATTGGAATTGTCGCATTGGCTGTATAGGTCGTGCTCACAGTACCAACAATGGCCGCAGGCAACAGGAAACGGGATTATAACCCGATCACCCTTTTTTACATTCGTTACATCCTTACCGGCATCGACTACGATGCCCATTGTTTCATGACCCAACACGGTCCCCGCCTTAAGATTGGGTATCATACCGTGTAAAAGGTGCAGGTCAGACCCGCATATGGCTGTGGATGTAACCTGCACTATGATGTCGTCACTCTTTCTAATCGTCGGATCGTCTACTGATTTTACCTTAACGTTTTTTATACCTTCATAAACAAGTGCCTTCATATTCTTCACTCTTTCCTATGGTGTTATGGATAATATCCCGCGTTTTGCAAAGGATATTCAGAAAGAATGGAGTAACTCATTCACATTGAAAAAGTCGCACATCAAGTTTACTTTACATATTAAGCAGTGACAATTATACAGACAGGATGCTCAAAGGTGCTATGATGAGATAGCCTTTCTAAGTCTGTTGGTTTTAACTCGTTTATATGGAAACGGTGAAATCGTATTTCTTGCTCACTCTCTTTAATACAGCTGCCCTGCCATATCTTCCACAGCTCAATTTCATCTGCTGACTCTATGCTATTCGATAATTCGGCGTGCATATGCAACAGCACCTTCGATTTCCGAGCGATTGGGATGGCCCAGTCCCACGAGAAAGAAGCTGCCTTTACAAAGATACTCCTCCTTAATGACCTCGATACCCGCCTTTACAAGCGTTGCCCTGAGACTGCCTTGTGAGTTTCCTCTCGTAGATGAGGTAATTAAAGCTACTTTTTTTACCTGTGCCTTTGTTAGACCTTTTACGAAATCCAATAACTCAGGCTTTACCTCGCCGGCGTATATACCGCTGACGATAAATAACAAATCGCACGGCATTATTTGTGGATTGTCTTTTATATTGTAAGCAGTGATCCCTGTGCTTTGTGCAATAGCTTCTGCTATTTTTTTACTGTGTCCGGACATGGACGCATACAAAATCTGTGCTTTCATATTGTTTTCTCCTTCATGTCTCCAAGCGTATTATAAATATTCATTTGTGCCGCATTCATTGCTTCAATCTCCTGTGCGGTTAAGCTTCCAAACATCCGATCAAGAAATTCACGTGCAAATTGGCTATTTTCCTCGTCCCATTGATGCCACTTAGGCGTAGCAATAATCTGCATTGCGCGACGGTCGATAGGGGATTCTTCTATGCGTACAAATCCCTTTGCTTCCAGCTTCAACACGAGTTGCTTGGTATTTTGATGTGAGCTGTCACAAACAGCCGCAAGCTGCTTTAGGGTAGGGGGTTCGTCAAACATGCCGAGCATAATCATTACAAACCATTGCTTTGATGTCAGCTCCGTAACCGTTTGATCCATAACTGTTTGCAGTCGGTTTGATAAAAGGAATATTAATCCAAATATAACCTGACGCTTGTCCATCCTTTCGAAGTCGTACATATATATCACCTCTGTACATAATATATTACCTATATGGGTATTGTATTACCTATAATCAATAATGTCAACACCTGGTTTAGAACGAAAATAAACTCTCCATACATTACCACAGGACCAACCCGAAGGGATGAAAGGCATATTTGTAAATAATAATGCCTGTATGGGCTGCAGTGTTTGCACCAAATTATATTCTGAGCTGTTTGAGATGGATGGCAAAAAGGCATCAGTGAAAGAATACAGTGACATCGACACAAAGCATTTGCTGGAAACAATAGCTGCTTGCCCTGTTAAGGCTATAGCTAAAAACCTGCTATCTGCATTACTTGAATGTTTTGAATACTGCGATTGCGGAGGTAAATGTAATGAGTGAAAAAGGACCTATTGTTAAAACCGTATCAACAACACTTTTTTTAATGACATAATAGGCTCGTGGAAAGTACGATGGGGAATTAGACGAATGGATTACAAAGTCGAGCCCGGGATGTACGCTGTGTGGAAGCCTGATAGCAATTCGCCCGTTTTGGTTAGCGCGAATTGTAAACTGACCTTTGACGCGTATGGCTTTCCGTGGCTGGCGGGTATAGGCTGGACGGTTAAATATCTGCTTTTGGCAAGGCGCTTCAAAAAGGGAAATAGGCTAAAATCGGCAGGAGAATTGCTGCTTTTCCCTGCCATATCATCCTATCTTTCAATGAACTTCACCGGGAGTTCCACCTATACATCGCCGTCCGGCGTAAATAAAGAAATGAAAAAAGGCATTGCATTGGATTGTCGGATCTGCTGCTGAAATAATAGAAAAACTGTTATTCTAAAATGGGATGATAAAATAGGTCGTGTCCTAAAGTAAATTAAATGGTAAATTTCTTCCAAAGAACCAAAAATTGATTACTAATCCAACAACGATACGATGCATATGTCTTATGTGGCGTCCACATAAAGAAATATACCTACAGAAAAAATAGTTTCAGTATGGGTAATTTTCATATACCCATTATATTTCTCTAACGATTGTGTGATGTTTTTAAGCCCATAGCCATGCTCGTCACCGCTCTTTAATGAAACTATCTGCTTTTCTTCCAAGTATTTAATCTCGCCGTTGAAAGAATTATCTATCTTTATGAAAAGCCCACCTTTGCCAAACTCAATATCCAGCTTAATGATTTTTTCATCTACCTTTGCCACGGCTTCTAATGCATTGTCCAAAAGATTACCAAGTATAGTAGCAATGTCGGTTACCTCCACATTGATAATTGGTGGGACGAACATTTTTAAATCCAGTTTAACATTATCTTTCTTAGCATCTTTGAGCTTGTAGTTAATAATACTGTCAAAAACTACATTGCTTGTATCGCTATAAATTTCGCTCTCGCCTACATCCTCAAGCAAGCTGTTTAGATAA
>CAYURR010000237.1:0-3785 GCA_964446745.1 uncultured Defluviitaleaceae bacterium
ATAACATGAAAACGGCGGTAAGAAGCTTTAGAAACAGGCATTTAGAGACGTTGCTGTATTCGGCGCTCGTGATTTCGGTGGGTGCTATGATGTTCTCGTTCTATTTCCGCGCTATGGAATACAAGCGTATCGCGAAGGTAACGGAGAACAAGCTCTACGAGGTCGTGGCGATGAATCAAAGCCTGCAAAAGCAGGTCAAAACACTCGAATCCGCTCTGGCCGACGAGCGCATGCGAAACATGGCGCGCAGTTATGAAACGGGCGCATCTAATTCAGACGGATTGCCTCAAGCCGACGCGACACAGGATGTGGGCATAACAAACGAAAGCGCGCAGAACTACACCGGGCCCGTAATAATGCCTGTGAGCGGTACGATCTCATCGGGATTTGGAAACAGGAGCAACCCTATGGGCGGCACAGACGGCGAACACCATAACGGTCTGGACATAGCCGTACCGCAGGGCACGGATGTAATGGCCTCGGGCGGCGGTGAGGTTGCATACGCGGGCTCATACGGGAGCTTTGGCAAGCTCGTGATCATCGATCATGGGAATGGTCTGCTCAGTTATTACGCGCACAACTCGCAGCTGCTGGTAAAAAAGGGTGATAAGGTCGTGATGGGCGAGGTCGTAGCCAAATCGGGCAACACGGGCCGCAGTACGGGACCGCATCTGCATTTTGAGATACGCTTGGACGGAAACCCTGTAGACCCTCGGGATTATGTGGTATAATCGGCCCAAACAACCGAATTGAGGAATCATTCATGGATGAAATACAAAAGCAGCTGCAGACGATAGGGGACGCGCGTCCGTTACGATACATCGTCAGCAAGCCCGGGCATAAAACAAACCCCACAGGTCAGATAAATCCGCAACGCGTGAGCCTCACACTGACCGACGGCGGCAAAGCGGGGCTTTATTATCAGGAAGAACGTATCATAAACAATCAGAGTTTTCACCGCAGGATAAATATCGAGGAAATAACTTTGCACATAGCGAGCTTGTTGGACAGTGCCGGTGAGACGGCCTATAGACAGGTCAACGCATTTAGCGCTGACAGCGAATACAACCTCCATATCAGCAAGAAGGGAAAGGCCCTCGTATCTAAGCGCTCGTTAAAGAATGTGGGCTCAGATAATGGCCAACCCGAAGCCAAATATCAACCGCAGCCCCATAACAGAACAAAGCGCTACATATTTGAGGAAGGAGCAGGTTCGGGGGTTATACCGGCTCTTGTGGATATGGGGGTGTTTACGCGTGACGGTAAGGTCGTAAAGGCCATGTACGACAAATACCGACAGATAAATCGCTTTGCGGAGATCGTGGGTGATGTGCTAGGGGACGGAGGTCTCTTAGATAAACGCGACAACACCCCGATAAAGGTCATCGACTTCGGTTGCGGCAAATCGTATCTGACCTTTCTGCTGTATCACTATCTTGTATATATAAAAGGCTTAAACATACAAATGACAGGGCTAGATCTGAAGAGTGATGTAATAAAGCATTGCAATGAGACCGCAAAGGCCTATGGATATGATGGATTGAAGTTTGAAGAAGGGGATATAAGCGGTTATGAGTACGCGGGAGATATAGATATCATGATCTCGCTGCATGCATGTGATACCGCATCAGACCATGCGATTGCTTTCGCGATCAGGCACAATGCCAAGCTGATATTTTGTGCGCCATGCTGTCAGCACGAGTTGAACGCCCAGATAAAACATGCAGATAGAATAGACAGAGCGGGACTGCCTGTCATCACACGTTACGGCTTGATCAAGGAGCATTTCTCGGCGCTTTTGACGGACGCACTGCGTTCGGACATGTTGTCGTACAAAGGCTACAAGGTACAGCTCGTGGAATTTGCAGACGATACCCATACGCCGAAGAATACTATGATACGCGCAGTCAAATCGCGTATCCCGGAGGACAAGCGAGAGGACATGCTTGCGGAGATACGTGATACATGCACAAGGTTTGGGATACAGCCGACGCTGGCCTCATTATTAAACATAGGGGGATAAACAAATGAGAAACGGTAAACTGACCTACGCGACAATAGGTACAAGCTTTATAACAGACAGGTTCATAGAGGGAGCGGAGCAAACAGGCAAATACGAAGCGCGGTTTATATATTCGAGGCACATAGAAAAGGCGCAAGCGATGGCGGACAAGCATATCGCTGCGGGCAATATAGAGGATGTGGAGATATGTGATGACCTGAAGGTTATAGAGCAGAGCGACGTCGATGTTGTATATATCGCGTCACCGAACGCGCTGCACAGCGAGCAGATCGAGCGCTTTGTTCGCGCTCGTAAGCATATCTTCTGTGAAAAGCCGCTCGTCGTAACCAAGGATGAATTTATGCGCGCGTACGAGATAGCGGATGCAAACGGCGTGTTTTTGATAGAAGCGTATAGGCATATAAATTCGCCTGGCTTTGATGCGGTAAAGGAAGCGATAAGTGCAATCGGCCCTATACGGGTAGCCACGCTGAACTACAATCAATATTCGTCGCGCTACGCTCAGTTTAAGGACGGGCTCTCGAGCGGAACGATCCCGAACGTGTTTAATCCGGAGTATGCGGGTGGTGCGTTGTTGGATTTGGGATGCTACCCGATCTCGTTTGCGGTCGCGTTATGGGGCAAGCCGAAGGATTTCTGCTATATGCCGATGAAACTTGAGAACGGCGTGGACGGAGCCGGTGCGATGATACTCGACTATAACGGGTTCTTATGTACGATCAACTTTTCGAAGGTTGCGCAGGGATATATTCAGAATGAGATACTGGGTGAGGATGGGGCGGTTTTGATCGACGCGCCGTCGGAATTGACAGAGGTTGTGCGTATAGACAGGCGTACCGGAGAGAGGACGAAATACGATTTCCCACTGTACAAAAATACATTGCAGGCTGAGCTGATGGTATTCGCCGATATGATTACAAATAATGACGTGAGAAAATATGAGCAAGTCAGAATGGTTAGTGAGATCGTCAATGACTTGGTAAAAATACATTGACATTTCTTGGAACGAGTGTTAATATAAAAAAATGCACCAATCCGTAGATTGATTCATAGTACAATGCAAGTGTACTACATTTTTCTGTATTTCGTCAAATAATTTGTTGCGCTAAACCTATCTATCTATTTTCCCAATATTAATATATTCGTAAGGTTTAACATTTACCCAAGGAGGAACGCAATGGAAAAAGGCAGGATAAAGATTACCCGCTACGGGAGCGCCCGCCGCATGAGTTATTCGCGGATCGAGGAGGTTCTCCCGATACCCAACCTCATAGAGGTCCAGAAGGAAAGCTATAAGTGGTTCCTTCAGGAGGGGTTGAAGGAGGTCTTTCAGGACGTTTCGCCTATAACTGACTATAGCGGAAACCTGATCTTGGAGTTTATCGACTTTTATCTGGACAAAGAGCCGAAGTACTCCATCGAGGAGTGCAAGGAACGCGACGCTACCTATGCCGCCCCTATGCGCGTAAAATGCCGCCTGCGCAATAAAGAGGTCATCGAGATAAAGGAACAGGAGATATTCATGGGTGATTTCCCGCTCATGACGGAAAACGGCACCTTTATCATAAACGGCTCCGAGCGTGTTATCGTCAGCCAGCTCATGCGTTCTCCCGGTATTTATTATGATATAAATTTCGACAAGGTCGGCAAAAAATTAATTTCATCAACCGTAATACCGAATAGGGGTGCGTGGCTCGAGTACGAGACGGACTCCAACGATGTATTTTACGTGCGCGTAGACAGGACCAGAAAGGTACCCGTC
>CAYURR010000238.1:0-3774 GCA_964446745.1 uncultured Defluviitaleaceae bacterium
ATTCCGATTGCCGTGTCTTTTGTTATGATAATATCCCCCGTATCGATGCCTTTATCCATCTTCATGATAGTGATGCCTGTTCTGTCCTCACCATCCATGATCGCACGTTGTATCGGCGCTGCTCCGCGATATTTTGGCAAAAGCGATCCATGCACATTCACACAGCCATAGCGCGGCATATTTAACACAGTCTCCGAGAGTATCTGCCCATAAGCCGCCACGACAAAAATATCCGCATCCAAATCTCGCAGCTCCTCGACGCTTTCCTTCCTGCGCAGTTTCTCTGGTTGTAGCACGACTAGATTCTTCTCAAGTGCATAAGCTTTAACCGGTGAGGGTATAAGCTTTCTACCGCGACCCTTTTCACGATCGGGCTGCGTAATCACCGCTGTTACCTCATGTGTTGATCGCTCACATATCGCCTTTAGACTGTAAACCGCATATTCCGGTGTTCCCATAAAAACTATCTTCAAGCTTATTACCCCTTACTGTGCCTCGCTGCCCTCACTTGTTTCTGCATCGGCTTCTTCGTCCCTAGTAACCTCAAATACCTCTTCGGCCTTGTCTGTATATAAAATCCCATCCAAATGGTCATATTCATGACAGAGCGCGACAGCTGTCAGCTCTGTACCTTCCACAATTTGCTCGTTTCCGTTGCGGTCCAGGCACTTGAGTTTTACATACGCGGGACGCTCTACCCTACCGTTGTAGCCGGGCACGGACAAGCAACCCTCGTTGCGTGTCTGTGTGCCGCTCATTTCGATTATCTCAGGATTTATACATTCAAAATCATTTTCTTCGATCGATACGATAAACACTCGCTTGAGTACCCCGACCTGCACTGCCGCTATACCGATACCCTCGACGGAATTCATCGTCTCGCGCATATCATCCAGTAATGTAATAACGCTCGCGTTGATCTCCTTCACGGGCTTTGATTTCTTTCGCAGTATCGGATCATTGTCCGTTCTAATATTGCGTAATGCCATAAGATACCTCCAAGATTTTCACGGGACCATCGACGGGTCCATCGTGAGGCTGAATGTAAATGCGCTTAACTCATGGCTCTCCCTGAGCTTCTCCATCGTGTATAAAACAAACCGCTTGAGCCTATCCTCGTCAGCGGATTTTATAATGATCTTCCAGCGGTACTTGCGATTGATGCGCGATATAAACGCGGGCGCCGGGCCGATCATCTCGAATAAATTGTTTCTATTATATGCCTGCATGATTTCTTTGAGTTTAAATAACATCACGATTAACGATTTTTCGTTCTCCGACGTCGCAAGCACACAGAATATATGTGTATACGGCGGATAATTCATCTGCCGCCGTAATGCTATCTCATACCTATAAAACTGTTCGTAGTCATTGTTCTTAGAAAGGCTTACCGCGTAGTGCTCGGGATTATAGGTCTGTATAAACACATGACCCAAGCTGTCAGCACGGCCCGCGCGACCGGCCACCTGTGTTAGGAGCGAAAAGGTATTTTCTCCGGCTCTAAAATCCCCGGCGTTGAGAGATATATCAGCCGCGACTACACCCACTACTGTTACATTCGGGAAATCCAAACCCTTTGCGATCATCTGCGTACCGATCAGTACATCGGCCTCACCGTTTCGAAACGCGGTGAGTATCTTTTCATGTCCGTTTTTGTTTGATGTCGTATCCATGTCCATCCGCAGCGTACTGATACCCGGAAACAGCTTTTGAAACTCCTCCTGGACCTTCTGCGTGCCGACACCGAAATACTTTATATATTTTGAACCGCAAATGGGGCACAGTTTTACATTAATGGCCTTAGCGCCGCAATAATGGCATATCAGCAGATCCCCGGCAATATGATAGGTATAATTTACATTGCAATCGTCACATTTGAGTACATGTCCGCAACTACGGCACGAGACAAAGGTCGAGTGACCGCGCCTGTTTATAAACAGGATGCTCTGCTTACCGATACGGATGTTATTGAGTAGTGCATCCGACAGTTCCTTGCCGAATATCGAGCGGTTACCCTGCTCCATCTCCACGCGCATATCGACAATGTGGACATTAGGCGGCATGTTGTTGATGCGTGTGGGCATCGTATGCAGCATGAGTTCTCCGCTTTTAGCCGCGTAATAGCTTTCTATGCACGGCGTGGCCGAACCCAGCACCACCGTCGCACCGATAGCCTCCGCGCGCTTTATGGCTACTTCCTTCGTGTTGTATTTAGGTGAAACCTCGGACTTGTATGTATGCTCGTGTTCCTCGTCTATAACAATAAGCCCCAGGCGCCCAAACGGTGCAAACACCGCGGACCTCGGCCCTATCATGATCGAGACATGCCCGTCACGCGCACGTTTCCATTGATCATATCGTTCAGATTCGCTCAGACGGCTATGTGTCACCGTTGCGAGCTCGCCGAAGCGCTTATAAAAGATCGCTACTGTCTGCGGAGTCAAGGCTATCTCAGGTACTAGCATAATCGCTTGCTTGCCCTGTTTCACGACGGCCTCGATCAGCGTCATATAGACCTCGGTCTTACCGCTGCCTGTTACCCCGCGAATCAAATGATGATGTTTGTCTCCTGCCGACAGGATATCCTGTACGACGCGGTTTTGTTCCTGCGTCAGCGTCGGTAATGAGTATTTGAAGCTTCGTGAGGGCTGAGGGTTTCTGAGCATGGTCTTCTGCCCATACTCTATCAGGCCTTTTGCCTCGAGGGTTTTGATCGGTGAATCGGTAATATTAAGAAGAAGCTTTATATCACCAACGGGCATTTCGCCGTTTTCGGATAAAAGCTTCAAGACGGACTGCGCATGTGAAGTGAGTCTTTTTTTGGCACCGGTGGCTTCGCCATCCGAAGCAGCCAACCTCGCCGTTTTTATAATCAGATCCTTATGCTTTGCCGTCACGCCGCCCGGTATGATGCAGCGCAGGCATTCATAGAGCGTCGTGTAATATTTATCCTTCATCCATAGCGCAAGCTCGAGCATATCCCATGAAAACACAGGCATCGTATCCAAAAGCTCGGCTATCGGTTTGATACGCCTCGCGTCGATATCCGCGTCCTCTGACAGTTCCATCACTACGGCGTGTACACGCTTATTGTCGTTTCCGAACGGTACGAGCACACGTATACCGGGTTGCACGAGCGAAGCAAAACGCTCCGGTATCTCATAATGAAAACAACGATCCAGAGCAGATGTTTTTGCAGCAATGACGCATTTAGCGTATCTTCTGTCGTTCATTATTTATTACTCATCATTTATTATTCGTCTTTAAAGTCGTCCTTGAGCTCGCCTTTAAAGTCGTCCTTGTATTCCTCGTCAAAATCAGCCACCTCTACATCCGGCAGCTCATCTACAAAATCATCGTCGTATTCATCGAGGTCAGCGTCAAACAACTTATCCTCGTCATGATCTATGCTATCTGCTTCCTCATCGAGTTCATCGATGAGCTCCTCGTCATAGCCGTATTTTCCCTTGTAATCATCATGATAGTCATCTTTTGCAGCGAGCGAGGTAATACCCGAATAAAAATTCGAATACGCGCGTTCATAGGTGTTTTCGAGATCATTCGGATCGACACTGAGACGCAACTTACCCTCGGCCAATTCCTTAACGGCTACAGAGACGGCCTTGTCTGTTTCTACCGTCGCGAGAGGTTTCGCTCCGTCTGTGAGCTGCCTTGCGCGTTTTGCGGCCATCAGCACCACGGTATATCTATTGGCTATCTTATTATCAAGCTCCTGCTGGCTTACGATTACATTCATGAGATCCGAATATGACG
>CAYURR010000239.1:0-3746 GCA_964446745.1 uncultured Defluviitaleaceae bacterium
TTTATCCTTATGGTTACCATGCAGATCAGAGATATGCAAAATCTTTAGCCCATTCAGATGCTCGGGGATATCCTCGGACCACACATCCAATAAGCGCACCGCTAACCATGTCATACTGAGCTTGTATGAAGTGTACATACATATTGCTCCCAAAACGGACATCAATCCCGCAACAGTCTTGAATTTCATTTTGCATTCCTCACTTTAGGGCGTGAGCCCTTTTAATATATCTGCCTCGACCTCTGACACTATAAAGATCACATCCATATCAAATGTCTTGGCTTGCTCGTTCAAATACTTACATAGCGGATCCGCATAGATAATCTCTGAGCCAAAATGCGAATAATCCACGAGATGGATACCTATATCAAGCGCATCCTGCGCCTCGTGATAGCGCACGTCTCCTGTCAGATATACATCACATCCTTTGTCCTTAGCAACCTTTACATACTTCGCACCCGCGGCACCGCCCGAGCACAAGCCCACCCTCTTAACCAGGGCTTCGCCGTCACCTACATATTTTACAACGTTGATACCTACCCTCTTTGCTATCATTATAGCGAAATCCTTCAGTTTTGAGCCTGTTTGCAAGTTTCCAACTCTACCCAAAGAAAATCCGTGTTGATCTGTTGCATACAGTCCTTCCTTGTCCGTCAGACCCAGCAAATCGAACAGTATATCGTTTGTGCCGCCTACGGCCTTGTCTAGATTGGTATGCGCGCAATATAGGGCTATACCGTTCTCGATCATACGAAGTATGATCTCGCCCTTTTTGGTCGCGTCTGTGATCGCGGTCATAGGGTCGTGTATATACGGGTGGTGCGTGATGACCATCTGCGCACCGATACTGAGAGCTTCCTTAAGCACGATCTCGCTCATATCTAACGCAAGTAATACCTTGTTTACAGTCTTGGCCTTAGAGCCCACTTGTAAGCCTACATTGTCATATTCCATAGCCGTATATTCAGGCGCAAATTCATTCATCCTATCGACTATCCATCCGACCGTTGCGGTATTCATATATTACCTCCACTATGGTTTATAAAAACCCCACGGCTCATATGAACCGCAGGGTTTACAATATATGTCTAATTTATTAGCCCAAGGGCCTTTCTCAATCTCTCGCCTTCATCGCTCTGCAGCCATGTTAGAACTATTCTCGCGCTGTGATCATCCGGCGTATCGCTCCTAATCACCGCGTAATACGCATCCACGAGCGGATAGCTATTATCCTTTATGCTATCCAACGACGGCGCGACACCTTCGAACGAGAGCATCTTCAACCGATCTCCTATGCCCGTCATTTCTGTTATATTCTGCAGATATGTATAGAGCGTGTAACCGAGTGCATAGCTGTTCGACCGCTTTAAAGTAAATCCGCCCATATGATAAAACGCAACGAGGTCAAGCATACCCTCCATCGTCAGTTGAACATAGTTCTTTTTTATGGATGGATGCATGCTCTTATTGTCCAAAACCAGATTATCCATCTGCGACTGGCTACCGCTGTCTGCGTTTCTGCATAGTGGAACGAGCTTCTTGTCCGGGCCGCCTATTACGGACCAATTCTTTATTTTGTTATCGAGATAGATGCTACGTACCTGTTCGCGTGTGATGTTCTCGGTTGTATTCTCGATTGGTGTGACAAACACCAACGCTTCTGCTGCTATGCGATGAAACTCAAACTCAACGCCCGCCTCCCGTGCTTGATCAAGCATATCATCCGAAGCATAAGGCACAAAGATTAAATCCACTTCCCCGTCGATAAGCTTCTTATATGACGGTACGGTCTTCGATGCCTCTTTCGGATACGGTAACATATCGCTATCCGCTGATGCGATCAGCGAGCGATATATGCTCTGCACAATCGTAAGTGTAGAAGTCGATCCGTCGATCCGAGGATAGTTATCGGCAGTAATACCCAGGCGATTGGCAAGTTTAGTCATCTCTAACGTCTGTGTGTTCGCCACCGTGTCATTCACTGTCGGAGTTTGCGTTATAGGTTTGGGTGTACATCCAGCTAAAGCCAGCAGCAATATTACATGAAACAATAGCCGCCTACTCATTTGACCCCCAGAGCGATAACGCTTCTGTGACCTCCCGACGCTTTTGTGCTATATCCGTATGCGATATCCCGTTATACACCTCAAGCCGCTGTTTCAAATATGCTTTTAACACAGGGCAGTGTCTTCTAAGCAAAACTCTTCCCCATAGATATTCTTGATCGGTATACGGCTCTTCTGAATTCGTATATGCCGCATTCGGTGTGTTTTTATTTAAACACGATAGTATCGTATAGAAATGCCCCTCCTGCACCATTTGTTCATCATCTATCACAAATCCCAAATGATGTACCATACAACGTACATCAGCTACGAATGACTGCGGCTGTAGTACAAGCTGCCGAAATCCCGTTGTTATCTCGGAGCGCTTAGACATTATCTCGCAGATATTCTGACCGCCCATGCCTGCGATCACGAGGGTTCGACCTTGAGCCTCGTCCGGTGTAATTCCATCCAGGCCGTCCGCCTTCCTCGTGTCCAGTCGATCTAAAACACCGTATTGCTCGGCGTTTTGACGGCATTTTTCGACACAGTCGGCAGAGATATCACACGCAATAGCATGACTTATCATGCCTGTATTTAATGCATATATCGGTATGTAACCATGATCTGTCCCGATATCCGTCAGCTTGTCGCTACTAATAAAGTTTGCGACAGCCTCCAACCTTTTTGTGAGTTTCAATTAGACCTCCGGGAGTCTGCAAAAAGGCTTTGCATGAATATCGTTGCAAAGCCTTTAGTCTAAATAGTCCTTTAGCTTCTTGCTCCTGCTCGGATGCCTGAGCTTGCGCAATGCCTTTGCCTCTATCTGCCTTATACGCTCGCGCGTAACATTGAATTCCTTGCCGACCTCTTCGAGGGTTCTAGCCCTGCCGTCATCGAGACCAAAACGTAACCTGAGCACCTTTTCTTCCCTGTCTGTGAGGGTATCGAGTACATCTATGAGCTGCTCTTTCAATAATGTGAACGCTGCCGCCTCTGCTGGTGCCGGGATATCATCGTCCGGTATAAAGTCCCCAAGATGGCTGTCCTCTTCTTCACCTATAGGCGTCTCTAACGAAACAGGCTCTTGTGCAATCTTGAGTATCTCCCTGACCTTTTCGACAGGCATCTGCATTTCTTTCGCGAGCTCGTCGGGTGTTGGGTCCCTACCATATTCCTGCAACAGCTGTCTCGAAACGCGGATAAGCTTGTTAATCGTCTCGACCATATGCACAGGTATACGGATCGTGCGTGCCTGATCTGCAATAGCGCGTGTGATCGCCTGGCGTATCCACCATGTTGCGTATGTGCTGAACTTATATCCCTTGCGGTAGTCGAATTTCTCGACAGCCTTTATCAGTCCGAGGTTGCCCTCTTGTATTAAATCCAAAAACAGCATCCCGCGTCCCACATAGCGCTTTGCTATGCTTACGACCAGTCTAAGATTGGCTTCTGCCAAACGCTGCTTAGCGCTTTCATCGCCGTGCTCCATACGCTTGGCGAGATCGATCTCCTCGTCCGCGTTCAATAGCGAAACCTTGCCAATCTCCTTTAGGTACATACGCACATGGTCGTCGATGTTTATCGCACCCTCGACCATGATCGGGTCTATTTCCTTCTCAGCTTCCTCGAGTTCGATAGCGCCAAGCACATCGATGCCCTGGCTCTCTAAATATTCATATACCTTATCTATCTGATCGG
>CAYURR010000240.1:0-3728 GCA_964446745.1 uncultured Defluviitaleaceae bacterium
AGAACAACGCCGAACCGCTGTCCGCGTATTTATTAAATTGCCTCAGCGCGTTTTGAAATGCTCCCCTATCTATCTCTATCTCGAATAAAAAGGTCGGCAGCTTTGTAAGCGCGTCTAAGTACGGTGACGGCATCAGCATCAGCAGTCGTTCGTCACTGTGCACAAGCAGCTGTCCCGTACTTGCGAGCTCACATAGCCTTCTGTAATGCCCCGCATCATATGTGCTCACATAGATGTGATCAACGACACGCTCGATCGATGATATGTATACATTAAAGTGACTGATGTACTGGCTGCTGCCGCTGATGCCGTCCAATCGCGATTGCAAAATTAGCAACGCTTGCGATCGCGTGTAGTTGTTGAGCGCGTTCGGTATCGCAGCCAACCGGTTTAAATATACATCCCCTATAAGGCTCTGCTGCAGGTTATTTATCCTCAGAATTTCCTTTTCGAGGCTGTCCATATAGTAGCTGACCTGAGCCTCCATAGACTTTGTGATCTCCGTATTGACGATTTCCAGTGCCGTGTTATAGATGACGATACCTATCGCGTATATCGGTACGAGGATCACAAAAAACACCGCGACGATCCGCGTGAGCACCGAACGATACCATTTTATGTTTATGCCGCGCATATATCCCCGACCGGCGCGTTAAACGCCCCAGAACATCTCGATAAACCGATGCCCATCAAAACCCATCTGCACAATCCATGGCATGATCTTTGCCATAGACATAAAATTGTCATGATTGTACGATGGATCGTAATGGTTCATGATCATCGAGAGCGCTGTTCCGTGTGTGCCAATTACAATCGTCTTGCCTTCGTAGCGGGTCAATACCTCATTGAGTGCGCTGATGTTACGTGTTTGTACACTACGCAGGCATTCGCCCTCCGGTGTCGCGTAGTCAAAATCATCCCATTGCCTCTTGGTATATGTATAAAAATCCTCTACCCACTCGCTACCGACCTTACGCTCACGGAAGCCGTCTATAAGCTCGATCGTATGTCCGTATTTTTCCGCGAAATGCGCAACTGTGTCCACCGCGCGCTTGTATGGGCTCGACAGCACTGCGTCGATACGATCCCCCTCGAGATATTCCGTCACAGCCTCGCGATCTATCATACCCTTTTCGGTTAGCGGGCGTGTTACCTCATCGCGTATGCTGTGATCGGATTCGGCGTGTCTTACGAAGTATATTTTGGTCATAATTTATCTATCCTTTCTGGTAGTAGTTAATTGTCAGTTTGTTAGCTGATCAGTTTATATTCAACCCTGGCTACGTCGTCTGAGCTACATACATCCGACTATAGACCCCGCCGAGTGCGAGCAGCTCATCATGCGTACCCTGCTCTGCGAGTTGGCCGTTTTCTATCACGAGTATCAAATCCGAATCCCGGATCGTCGACAGCCTGTGCGCAATCGCTATCGAGGTTCTGTCCTCCATGAGCGCTTGCATGGCCTTTCGGATTTTCTTTTCGGTCATCGTATCGACTGAGCTGGTGGCCTCGTCGAGTATCAATATCGGTCTGTTTACGAGTACAGCGCGCGCTATCGTCAAAAGCTGGCGCTCGCCTTGGCTCAGACTGCCCGCTCCGTCGCCTACTATCGTGTCATAACCGTTCGGCAGCCTTCGGATAAAATCGTCCGCGTCCGCTATCTGTGCTGCATTTACGACCTCCTCGTCGGTCGCATCCATACGCCCGTAGCGAATGTTTTCGCGTACGGTCGTGTTAAACAACGCAGGGTCCTGCAGCACAACGCTGAGCGCGTGCCGCAAACTGCTCTTTTTATAGTCCCGGATATCCTTGCCCTCTATCTGTATCGAGCCCGCTGTTACATCATAAAATCGCGCCAACAGGCTGATGATCGTCGTCTTACCCGCTCCCGTACTGCCCACGATCGCGAGCTTCGAACCCGGCTTTATCGCAAAACTCACATCCCTGAGTACGGGCACGTCCGCGCGGTATCCGAAGTTTACATTCGAGAACACAACCTCGCCCTTGGGATCCGTCAGCATTTCCTTATTATCTGTGTCCAGATCCTGTGGTTCCTCCTGTTCGTCGATGATCTCAAACACGCGCTCCGCACCCGCGACCGCTGTTTGCAGCGTGTTATAAATATTAGCGATATCGTTCAGCGGACGCGTAAACTGCCGCGAGTACAATAAAAACATCGATATGGTACCCGTCGAGATTAGGCCCTGTGCAGCGATCAGACCACCCGCAAAGGTCACGGACACAAAGCTAAGGTTATTCAACACATTCATAAGCGGCATCAAGAGTCCAGATATAATCAACGCCTTAGTACCGATACTGCACATCTCCTCGTTGACCTTACCGAAGTCTTCCTTTATGCGTTCCTCCATGCAAAAGGATTTAACGACCGTAAGGCCAGATATCGTCTCCTCTATCGTGGAGTTCAATCTGCCCAGCGTGGCTTGTTGCTGCTTAAACAGCACACGTGACCGCTTCGTGACCTGACCCGTGAATATCACAGCGATCGGTGATATGATCACGGCCGCGAGTGTGAGCCAAATATTTTGAAACAGCATTATGAAGAACACACCGACCACAGTCGCTATCAATAGCATCAATTGTGTAAGAGATTCCGAGATCGTCATCGAGATATTGTCTACGTCGTTTGCGAGGCGGCTCATGAGCTCGCCGTGTGGGCGCGTATCAAAGAAACCCAATGGCAACCTCTGAAACTTTCCGAACAGCGTCTTTCTCAGGTTCAACACGATACGCTGTGAGACCGCCGCGTTTATCCGACCCTGCAATATCCATATGAACGTGTTGCCGATATAGACACTTAAGAGTATAAGTATTATCTTCGTGGGCAGATCTCCGGCCTTTATCGTGTCTATCGCCCTACCGATCAATAGCGGTGTGATCATCGCGGTCAGCGCACTGCTCGCGGCCATACCGAAAACGATCAGCATGCCTACGCGCTCGGGTAAGATATAATCCCAGAGCCTCATCAGCGTGCCTTTGAGGTTTTTAGGCTTTACGACCGACATGCGCGCCTGCGGTCCGCGTGCGATACCCTTGTTTTCATCCCTCGTCGGATCATACTTTTTATCCATTACGCACCCCCGCTTCCGCAGCCGTTTCGGGCTGTCCTATCTGAGATTCATATATATCCCTGTATATCTTGCAGTCTCGCATGAGCTCGTCGTGCGTACCCATGCCGTTTATGCGTCCTCGATCCATTACAATGATCCGATCTGCATTCATCACAGACGATATCCGCTGCGTGATGATAAAGCACAGCGTATCCTTGCTGAAAGACCTGATGCCGTCGCGCACCGAGCGCTCTGTAGTCGCGTCGAGTGCGGACGTGCAGTCGTCCATGATCATGATGCGCGGCCTCTTTATCAGTGCACGCGCTATCGCCAACCGCTGCTTCTGCCCTCCCGATAGGTTCACACCACCCTGCCCGAGCAGCGTCTCATATTTCTCGGGAAATGATTCGATGTATGTATTCGCACATGCTGCCCGCGCAGCCTCATGTATCTCCTCGTCCGTGGCGTTTTGCTTACCCCAACGTAGGTTTTCGGCTATGGTGCCCGTAAACAATATGCTCTTTTGCGGCACAAGCGCGATCTGCGAGCGTAGTTTCCGGCTGTCGACCTCACGTACATCGACACCACCTACCGATACCGAGCCTTTGGTAACGTCATAAAAGCGCGGTATCATGTTCGCGAACGTGGACTTGCCCGAAC
>CAYURR010000241.1:0-3718 GCA_964446745.1 uncultured Defluviitaleaceae bacterium
ATGTAAACGAGGTCGTAGCGGAGCTTGATAACAGGACAACGGTTATCGGCATCGGAATAGGGGTTCCGGGTGTGGTGATCCCGGATGCGCGGATCATCAGCTTCGCACCGCTTATCGGCATCCGCTCCGATCAGGACGCGTCGGAGATATTAGAGCATATCTCGAAGCTCACGGGGTTGCCCGTCATCATAGAAAACGACGTAAACGCGTCGGTTATCGGTGAGGCTATGGCGCGCTCGCTCACGCAGACGGATGATCTGATCTTGATACACTTGGGTACGGGCTTGGGTGCTGGGGTTCTTTTAAACGGAACACTCAGGCGCGGCAAGAACAACCTATGCGGTGAAATCGGATACCTGGGCGACAGCACGGGCTGGCCTACGTCACGCAGCCGAAAGGGTTATCTGGAGGGGCGGTTGAACACTGAGGCATTGAGCTCGCTGTTCGGCTACTCGGCAGAGGCTCCTGAAGTACCGCCCGGTGTGACGGAATATGTGAGTGAGCTGTTGACACCACATATAGTGAACATGGCGACGTTGCTGGATATAGATCTGATCGTGATCGAGAGCCTGCTCGCGGAGAAATCGGGCGGGGAACTGATCAAGCGGATGTGCGACCGGGTAAACAAGCTCGCGCTAAGCCCACTGACTATCGAGGCCAATATTGCAAAAGAACCGGGCATATCGGGGATCGCTCTGCTCGCGATAGAGGAACGGATAAACGAATACATTTGATCGATAACGATCGAGGAGGATAATGAATGAAACGGATGTTGTCGAAGGTAGAGATATTGACACAGGAGGAGGTCGTAAGGATACATAAGGCCGCTCTGAATGTGCTTGAAAAGACAGGTATGGGCATGCCGAACGACGAATGCCTGCGCCGCTGTCAAAAGGCGGGCGCGGCAGTGGATTTTGACAAGCAGGTAATGAAGGTACCTGTGCAAGTAATGGAGGACTTTGTTAAAAAGCTCAAGGAAAAGCAAAACGGCTTGCCCGAGGAGGTGCAGACGCTCGCGGGTGGTATTTCGACGCAGGTGTTTGTGACGGACTACAAGACAAAGACACGGCGTTACGGGGTTTCGGACGATATCATGAAGGGGATTGCACTCGTGAAGCATCTGAAGAACATCCCGGGATGCTCGGCTGCTACGGTGCCGTCCGATGTCGACAGTCGCATTTCAGACCTGCATGCGCATCACTTGATCTACAAGTATTCGCAGAAGGAAGGCGGCACATACATCATAAACCCGGAGGCCGCCAACTACATAATGGATATGACCGAGGTAATGAAGCGCAAGAGCTATTACCTGTTTGAGAGCGTGTCCCCGCTGAGGTTCCGCAAGGAGACGCTCGAAATGGCATTGATGTACGCGGATCGCGGGCATGGGCTCGGTATCGCGCCGATGATCATGAGCGGTTCGACGGGTCCGGTCACGATGGCGGGTGCGTTGGTGTTGATCTGTGCTGAGGTACTCGGCAGCTTGTTCGCGGTATATGCACTCACGGGTGAGCTGTCCGCGTTCTTTGCAAACGGCTCGCACACGACCGATCCTAAGACGATGCTCTGCTCATTCGGCTCGCCCAATCAGGCCGTGATCGGTATCGGTGTTTCGCAGATGGCCAAGTTCTACGGCATACCGTCGGGTTCGAATTCCGCGCTCAGTGATGCGCTGATGCCCGATTTCCAGTGCGGTTTTGAAAAAACCTTCAGTGCGTTATTCTCGTTGCTGTCAGGTAGTGTGAGCATGGGTTGCCAGGGTATAGCCGGAGCGGATCAGGGCTTTAGCTTTGAACAGCTTGTGATCGATAACGAATGGATCGACGCATACAATTATGTCATCAGCGGTTATGAGGTCACAGAGGATACGATCGCGGAGGCATTGATCAACGAGATCGGCATAGGCGGCGATTTCCTGTCGGAGGAGCACACGGTTAGTTATCTGCGTGAAAACTGGTGGGAATCGAAGCTCTTTACGCGCTACGACTTCGACGAATGGCACAAGAGGACAAACGCGGACGAGCTGCTGGATCGTGCACACGCCCTTGTCGAGCAGTACACAGAGGGATATCAAAACATGGCACCGGCCGTAGACGGCAAAACTGCCGACGAGCTCGACCGTATCATGAAAGCGGCAAAGGCAAAGATTCTATAAAAACAAACACAAAACGAGGAGGATGGAACATGAAACGCTTTTTAACAAGGGTATCGGCACTCGCGGTTGCGGGGGCGATGTGTTTTACGACGGCGTGTGGTTCAAAGCCGGCGGAGAACGCTACAGCGACGGATACATCAGGCAACGCAGCGCAGACAGTAGAAAAAACGGAAGAAGGTACTGATCAGCAGACAGCGCAGGCTACGGGCTCGCTTTCACCGTCGGGCACATACAAGCCGTCGGATATAAAGGCCGAGGACGCGCCGAAATACGATCCGTTAGGCAAATATGAGCCGGAGGTTAATGTAAAGCTCGTACATACCGCAAACGATGCGGCGTTCTGGTTTCCGGAGGGCGACGATATCAATAACAACATTTACACGCGCACATGGAAAGAGACATTGGGTGTAAACTACAGCTTTATGTGGACCTGCCCGGGTTCACAGGCCGAGGAAAAGATCAACATCATGCTGACCTCGGGTGATCTGCCGGATATGTTTGGCGTGAGCCGCAATCAGTTTGCACAGCTGCACAAGGCGAATCTTTTGGAGGATCTGACCTCCTCGATCATGGAATACGGCAGCCAATATACAAAGAAATACCTGACAGGGGATTATGCATACCTGATGAAGGCCGCCGAAAGAGACGACAAGGTATTCGGTATCACGAACGGATTTGCATATCAGGACGCGTCGGACATGATCTGGATTCGCGCAGACTGGCTTAAAAATCTCAATATTCCGACACCTAAGACCTTTACGGAGCTCGAGGCCGTTATGGAGGCATTTCTAAATAACGATCCGGACCAGAACGGTCAAAACGATACATATCCGATAGCGCTGATGGGCGCATCGATCGCATCGTGGCAATGGGGCGCACCGAATGCGTTCTTTAATATGTTCGATGTATATCCGAATATATGGATGAAGGATTCATCAGGCAATCTGCAGGAGGGTTTATTAGGTCAGGAGCAACGCGTAAAGACCAAGGCCGCTATAGAAAAGCTCGCGGAGTATTACCAGAAGGGCTATATCAGCAAGGAATTTACAAGCTATGATGACGCTCGTTACCAGGAGGAATTATTCTCAGATAAATGCGGTATCGTATTTGGCGGTATCTGGGAGGCTTATTGGCCGCTCGTGTTGCACAAGGATTCGAACCCGAATGCCGACTGGGTACCGATAGCTATACCGGGCGTAAACGGCAAGCCGGGTAAGACCTCAAACAGCATCGCTATCGTAAACAACATCAATGTCGTAAAGAAGGGCTTTTCTAATCCCGAGGCACTCGTGAAGATGTGTAACCTTTATCACGACCTCAACAATAACCCTGAAACAATGAAGTTCGCGGACTTCAACAACTGGCCGTCGGATAACAATCAGATATTCTTGGCTTATCCGTTATTGATATTCAATCCTTCGTTCAACTATGAGGGTTATCAGGCTATCTCAAAGGCATTTGAGAGCGGAGACGAGAGCGGACTCTGCGAGGCATACAAGCTGTTCTACGATCAGGCAAAGACGTATAAGGACAGCGGGGATGCATCAGGATGGCCGCCGTACC
>CAYURR010000242.1:0-3696 GCA_964446745.1 uncultured Defluviitaleaceae bacterium
CGATGATAGTGACCCCGTTCTCACGGTTTATCTTTTTCAAAAAGTCGATCATCTGACGTTTTGCTACCACGTCAAGACCGAGCGTCGGTTCGTCAAGCAATATCAACTCCGGTGAATGCAGCAGCATCATCGCCAAATCAGCACGCATACGCTGTCCGAGTGAAAGCTCCCGCGCAAAGGTCTTGAGCAGCTCGCCGATATCTAGTAGCTCCGTGACCATTTCGAGATTGCGTTTGTACACGGCGTCCGGGATATCCCAGACCACACGCTTCCATTCAAAGCTCTGTGATACAGGGTGATCCCACCAGAGTTCCGTGCGGTTGCCAAACAACACGCCGAGCTTACCCATGATCGCAATGCGATCCCTTTCGGGCGACATACCGAGTACCGAGATCTGACCGTCGCTGGGTTGTAACATCCCGGATAGCAGCTTCATTGTTGTGCTCTTACCCGCGCCGTTTGGCCCCGCATACGCAACGAATTCACCGCGCGAGACCGTAAACGACACATCGTCGAGTGCCGTGATGATCTTCTTTTCGGGGTGTAGCAGGTTCTTTAGGAGTCCGCGTCCTGCGTTTTCCCTTTGCCATTGTATAAAAACCTTTGTTATATGCGATACACTAACTGCGGTGTCCGCCCCAAATGTATCTGTTGATACCCTTTTTGACATAGTATCTAAACCCTTTCTTAAAGAAATACGCCGCAGATAGCGACAGGATAAGTGCGACAAACACAGGCAATAAGGCCGAGAGATCCAACGGCCGTTTGCCGAGCAGCACGAGTGACGGAAACCAAGCGATCAGTCCCGCGGGTAGTACGGTTAAAAGCGGCAGCAGCAAAAAGCGCGGCATGCCCGAGAGCGGGAACGTGCTCGTATGCGACAGTGCGCCGAGCACGTAGCTCGATATCTCTTCACATTGCACGGGTGCATAAAATGCGAGGCTGGATGCGAGGTACGAGAGCGCGATATATACGATCGCAGCCACTACTACATAACCGACAAAAACCGGCAGCCACCACCATTGCATCACGAGCCCGAGCTTGATCACGGAAATGATCATCAGGATGATGCCTGTAAAAAAGTTGCTCATACAGGTGAATGGAAATATACCGATCATCAGTTGCACACCGAATGGCAACGGCATGATGAACATGTGCTCCCATTGCCCTCGCCCGATGATACGACTCACATAGAGCGCGTTACAGCCCCCCGCTATCTGTAATAAACCGTTGACAATATTTGCAAACGCAAGCATGAACAGCACCTCGTATTTGCCCATACCCCCGATGCCATCGAAACGCCACGCGAGCAGAAAGATACCCGATATCCCTGAGATATTTGCGATTGTATCGGCTGTGATTGCATATAATGCAAAACTGGTGTCGCGCAGTAGCGAGGCTAAATCCATCCGTGCATATACGCCCAATAACGCGAGGATGCGTTTAAATGTAAGCTTACCCACCGTAACTCACGATCCTTTCCCTTGATTTTTTGAACCAAACTACCGCGAGGGTCCATATCACGATGTTCCAGAATATCTGAATCGGTATGATCCGCTCGGGCTCCGCCGTACCCACAAACAACGATAATGGCGCGCCACCCAGACTGCCGAACGGCTGATACTCAAACAGCCTTGTCAGCCCGAACGGTAATATCTTAAACGGTATCACAGTCCCGGAGAATAATGATGTGATCGCCATGCGTATAACGCTTGTGAGCCACATCACGTTTCGCATCCGTAGAAACACGCAGATAAATATAAATTCAAATGCAAAGCCGAGAGAAACGCAGAGCAGCAGGCTCGGCAAAAACCATAGTGTTC
Source organism: uncultured Defluviitaleaceae bacterium (assembly GCA_964446745.1). Taxonomy (GTDB): domain Bacteria; phylum Bacillota; class Clostridia; order Lachnospirales; family WQUN01; genus CAYURR01. The sequence goes on from CAYURR010000242.1 coordinate 1,824, forward strand.
GCGGCACGAGACTAATACCCAATAGCGGCCCCACTGCCGCCATAGGTAGCGAGAACATCAGCAGCATCGGTATCCAAGAGCCTACGGTCTGCGAAATGACCTGGCCGATCACAGGCATCGGTCGAGCGAATAGCCCGATCAGTTTACCGTCGGCATTCCAGTCGGTCATAAACGAGCGCACGATCAAGAGCTCCGAGAGTAGGGTGTTCAGATACGTGTATGTAAGCATCTGCGACAGGCTCATACCGACCTCCACGCCGCTCGAGGCGAGTACGCGCCATATGAACATCAGCGGTACTAGGTATATCACTTTTACAATGATGTTTGGCAGCAGATACAGTGTGCCGCCGTTGGTCTGACCCTGCAGTGATATCTGCGCGGTCTTTAGAAATTTTACATACGGGAAATACTTTTTTAGCATATAGGTCCTCCTTAAAGTGATTTTGTGTACAGCGATAAAATGATAGAGGGACATAAAAATAGCCCTGCGCGGTTGAACAAACTGCGCAGGGCTAAATCATGGGCTTATCTACGTTAAGATAGCCTATAATTAGGTCCGGTGTGAAAGGCAGTAAATGTTCCGCGGCTCAAAAAGGGCAGACTCGTCCCCTGGCCGCGAACTGTAAATGCATAACCGGTAACGCACTCGCACTGAACATACACGTCCTTACCGGATCTAAATACAGATATCTTCATACCCCTCACCACCTTTCCGAAATGTTTTGATTGATATGTCTATATATTACATCTGTGAATCGTTTGTGTCAATGTGCATGGAAACAGCTTAATCTACCAAATGCTTTTGTAAGTCTTCAATACATTCTTTGCTGAGACCGGTTGAGGCTAATATAACGTTAATGTCTACATCTAAGCTGAGTAGCTTAAGAGCTGTTTCCTTATTGGCCTGTTCGATGATTATAGGTTTAGCCTGCTCGATAATTATAGGTTTAGCCTGTTCGATGATATCAGGCATGGCTTGATCTATAGCCGTTTGTATACTTGTCTGATGTGCCTCTATGCTGCGGCGCTCGGCTTCGTATTTAAACCATGTTTCATCATCGTCCTGCATACGTTCGTACACCTTATCAAACGCCCCTATGGCGGCATTCATTTCTATTAACTCCTTTCGCTTTGCTTCGTCCTCATAATTTAGGAAGTATGTCAGCCATATCTCCAACTCTGTAGGACGATCTGCTTGTCTGCGTTTAATAAATTTCGGTAGCTCTACAAAGAAGAATGTGAGATCGTCCGAAATGACATAGTCCGTACCCTTTATCGTAAGGTTAGCCATGTTGTAAAAGTCGGGTACATCTGCTTCATTAAATAACAAGAAGTCAGCAATATTTATCATTACTACGGGTTTTATTTTACTGTAACCATCACCCGATTCAAGCTGCCGTTCAATTATACGCGATACATAAACAATGTTACGCTTCATCATATAATAATCCACATAGAGTTGAATCTCAATAATAAAAATATTCCCATTGCAATCCGTTACAAGTAGATCAATGCGTATGGCTTTGGCACCGGCATAACTTCCGAACTCTGTATCCTCGCTTCGAACCTTGTTGATCTTGGCTATCTGGGGACGATTCTTTCCTATAATCGCATTGATCAAGCACCGCAACGTATATTCTATTTCAGGATTTGTGTCACAATGTGAGAATATACCCAGGAACACTGTGTTTGATAACGGATTCATCATTTTTGTGTGTTTCATGACGATTTCTACCTCCACCCGTTTCGACTCATCAGGTACACATATTCCTCCATTACCTGTAAGCCGTGCCGCGCCTGACCGTATTTATCGAGAATGATCTCCTTGAGCACATCGAGATCAGGGCAGGTTATGGGGTTGCCACTATCGACG
>CAYURR010000243.1:0-3682 GCA_964446745.1 uncultured Defluviitaleaceae bacterium
GCGCTTCGCGACGACACCGGTCGTCATCGTACCGCCGAACGGATCCAATATAAGGTCACCGGGCTTCGTGGAGATATTGATAACCCGGTATAACAGCTCCTCGGGCTTTTGAGTGCTATGTAATTTGTTGCCGTCGGCGTCCTTTATACGCGCGCCACCCCTACAGACGGGTATGCGCCATACCGATCCCATTTGCTTGCGTATGCCCGATGCGTATTCGTCTTCGGTCACGGTGTCCGTATTCAATGCCTTAGCGGTCTTGTAGTTAAACGTATACTTAGCCTCCGGTGATTTTGTGGCCCAGATCAATGTCTCATGGCTGTTATTTAATCGCGTACCTCTGAAGTTAGGTGTCGGGTTCTTCTTATGCCATACGATGTCGTTTATAAACCAGAAGCCGAGCTTACGCATGATCGACCCGATTGTATAGATGCACTGCATCCCGCCAATCACCCATATCGAGCCGTCCTTCTTGAGTATGCGCCTGCACTCGGTCAGCCAGGCCTCCGTAAATGCCTCGTAGTCCCCGTCCGACGCGAAGCCGCTGTCCCACTCGTCGTCGCAGCCGTCGTATGCTGTACCCTCGATACGCTGCAGCACACCGGCTACACGCATCCAGTAGGGCGGATCGGCAAATATCATATCGACACAAGCATCGGGCATGCCCTTGAGCGCATCGAGGCAATCCGCGTTTATGATCATATTTCTCGCCGGGTATTCATTTGAAGCTTGCGCTTTCTTTCTGGGACGTGACATAGCTGCCTCCGGATGCTTGTAATAATTCAATATAATTATAAAGCAAAATACAAAAAAGGGCTATCACAGAAAAACCTTAGTGGTTTTATTCTGCGATAGCCCTTTTACTTATCCGGGAAACTGTTACCTGCGACCGATACCGCAGCCGCCTCTGCCGCCTGTGGCTGTGCCTAAACCGCCGCAAGCGCCTCCGCCGATGCCAGCACCTGCTCCGCCGCATGCGCCGCCTGTCAAGCAAGCGGACGTGCCGGCTGTGCATGTACCTGTACCGTCACATGCAGCTATCAGCGCGTCAGCCTCCTCTTGGGTCATAAGGCCTGCTGCGACACGCGCATCCAACACATCTTTGCGGATCTGTGTTGCGCCCTCGATGTACTCATCGGTCTTGCCCGCGTCAGCCGCGATTGTCGCGTAGCTCTTACCTGTCTGCACGCGCTCGTCGACTACGCTCTCAAGGGTCCTGCCTGTGATCCCTGCTACCATCTCGGGTACGCTCTTGTAGGCCGAAGCACCGTAAACAGCCACGGATGAAACACCGAGCATGAGCACAGCTGTACCTATCGCGAGCAACTTCTTGATCTTCATAAATATTACCTCCTCTTATAAAATGTTGTTACGCTATGAGTTGACTGTATCATAAGTTTGTGACGAAAGTTTGTCAAAGATAAACATTGCTCCGCTCCCTTGCTTACTCCTCACCGAGAGTGCGATCCCGTGACGTTCGGCTATTTGCTTTGCGATCGCGAGGCCCAGACCCGTCCCGGTTTTGTTTTGCTCGGAGCGGGATTTATAGAAACGCTCAAAGATATATGGGATATCCTCCTGTGTTATGCCATCGCCCTCATCTGTGATGGTCAGTCGCCATGCGTCGCTGTCGGTGTTTGTGAGCCTGACCTCTACGCTGCCGCCCTCCGGCGAGAACTTCACACCATTATCCAAAACGACTAATAACATCTGCTTCAGACGACCGTAGTCTCCGAGCAGAATACAATGCCCGTCATGCTCGAAGCCTATATGCACGTGCTTTTGCTCCGCGAGGCGTGAAGCGCTGCGTACGGCGTCTTCGATGATATCGTTCAGGCACACCTTGGTTTTTTCTATCATAAAATCCGTGTTTGAAAGCTTTGAAAGATCCAACAAATCCCCGACGAGCCGCTGTAAAAAATGCGCCTCCATAAGCATCTGGCGGTGATAGTCAGCTACCATAGACGATTCCGTCACCACGCCGTCCGCAAGCGCCTCGAGCGAGCCGGTCAGTACGGTCACTGGTGTTTTGAGCTCATGTGAGACATTGGCGAAGAATTCCCTGCGCAGTGCCTCGAGCCGACGGCTTTGTTGGTCCGCGATATCTAAACGCTCCGCAAGTCTGTCAATCGTCTGCGCTAGACTGCCGATCTCGTCGGGCTGGTGGATGCCGCACTTGACCGTATAATCGCCGTTTGCGAGCGCGGTCGCGGTGTTTTTCATGATGCCGAGCGGTCTTGTAAAGCCGTACGAGAACCACATGGACAGCGGTCCCGCGATGATAAACGCCGCCGCGATACTGACGCAAAGCAATGTAAGGCCCTTTACCACCGCATCGTTTGTACCCTGTACGGGTAGATGCAACAGCACGACACCGATAATAGCACCGGTATTGCCTATGCGGTCGGATCGAATGGGCGCGGCTGCGGTTAGCGTGGATTCTTCAAAGAGCCCCGAGAACCCCTCTCCGAATGCGATCTCGCCGTCGTTGAAGACACTTTCAATGAGACTGCCTGCGTTCGGCGGCAACTCCGAAAGCATCGTACACATGGGGCTGCCGGACATCATCAGATTATGCTCTGTATCAACGATCCAGACATCCGTACCGGCCATCTCACCCAAAAACCTCAGATACGCCCTATAGCCGCCCATGCCGTAACCCTGACCGTTGCCCATGTATGCGGAGATGTTCTGTGATATAGAGACGGCACGCTTACTGAGTTCCTTTTTGTGCAAATCCATCGTATACGAGCGAAACAGCAGAGTAAATACCGAACCAATGATCAAGCCGAACACAACCAAGGTCCCTGAGAAATACAGCACGAGGCGGCGCGATATCGTCATGTGTCGTTCACCTCGAATTTGTAGCCGACACCCCAGATGGTTTTGATCTCCCAGGATGGATGCGGATATTCGTCTAACTTTGCGCGCAAGCGCTTGATGTGACTGTCGACCGTGCGAGTGTCGCCGTAGTATTCATATCCCCACAGGCTGTCTAAAAGCTGCTCACGCGAGAACACGCGATTTTTGGCCTTCGCGAGGGTGTATAGGATCTCGGTCTCTTTTTTTGTAAGAGAGATGTTGTTGTTATTAAGTCGTACGGCGTAGTCTGAGAGCCTGATCTCGAGATTGTCTATCACAAGCGTAGCGAAACCGGCGGAGCCACTAGCGTCCGCAACCGAACCGATCTCTGGTTGAAGCCTACGCAATACAGCCTTTACGCGGGCCATGACCTCGGCCGGTGAAAACGGCTTGACCACATAGTCATCGGCACCGATCTCGAGCCCCATGATGCGCTCAAAGTCCTCGCCACGCGCGGTAACCATGATGATCGGTACAGTTGAATGCTTGCGCAGGATCTTGCAGACCGAGAAGCCGTCTATAGCGGGCATCATTACATCCAACAGCACGATGTCAGGATTGAAACGTTCGAATATATCCAGGGCCTCCTCACCATCATAGGCAACGGCAGTCGAAAACCCTTCCCGTTTCGCATATTCCTCGAGTATCGAGGTGATCTGTTTGTTGTCGTCGGCAATGAGCATTTTGGGCATAAATATCCTCCCCCGAATATCTGTGTTACCTTATTTTAACAGCAACGTGTGACTTTTTCATGTCATTTTTATAATCATTATTATTTGTTTACTTATAGGAAAGGTTCATGTATAATGACGCATATTCA
>CAYURR010000244.1:0-3629 GCA_964446745.1 uncultured Defluviitaleaceae bacterium
ATATTCGCCGAGTTCGTCGTCTTGCCTACCCCGCCCTTACCGGATGTTATTACATACACTTCGCTCATGCGTTTCCCCTCTTCTATTTAATAATCCTGGTTTATAAATTTCCGATTGGCGCTATATATATCTGCCCTTCGTTTATGTACGCGCAGGACGGTGTGGGCTTTTTCTTGCGCTCCTTTTTAAATATCGCCCTGCGTGAACGTTTCTCGTCGTTTCTATCGTTTGGTATATAGGTGATGATATCTCCTATACGCAGCTGTATCGGCTGCAGCGTCAGCGCCGCGACATATCTACTGGTATCACCGCCCGAGCCCGCATGTACCATACCCTTTAGCGTACCCAGTACGATCACGTTACCCTCGGCTATAATCTCGCTGCCCGGATTGGCGTCCCCGAGTATGACCACGCTACCAGCGTATCTGAGGCTCTGCCCGGACCTCAGCGATCCCGTATAAAAATACGCGTTCTGTTCAAACCCCAATCCCATGGGCTTTGAGAACAAGCGGCCTGTCTGACCATCCACGTCCTTTAGTGCCCCATCGGCAGTCTGACGGTTTTCCGTAACGTTCTCAGTCTCAGACGCCTGAGCCTCGAGCTGCGATTCCTTCATCAGTACCGCCAGGAGCTCCTCTTTCTGCTCGTCCGTGAGCGTAAAGCCCGTAAAACCGATTGCGGTCTTCGCATCTTTGAAAAACTTCCTCGCCTCCGAGGACTTTTGGGTCAGATCGGCCTTGAGCTTATCATATTCCGTGTTTTCATCCAGCCACACATCTATGCCGTTTTTCCTGCCCTTGAAGATCACGGTTTCCAAACGCTATCTATCCCTTCGGGTTCATATTTTCGGATTCATGCTTGCTGTCACTATTTTGCCAATGTGTTGACGGGTTCGGGTGGTATGGGCGCCGCGTTCAGGCCGAAATACTCCTCGATGATTAACCGGGCTATCTGTGACGCGAGCGCGGGGTTATATGTCGTATCGCCATATGGCACGCTCACATACACCGCTATCTGGGGATCCTCATATGGCGCAAACCCGCCGAACGATGAGTGATCCCTGCGCTTTTCATTCTCCTGCGCGGTACCGGTCTTTCCTGCTACACGAATCGGCAGATTTGCAAATGCATCCCTACCTGTACCGTGCTTGCCCTCGGTTACAGCGATCATACCCTTGTATATCTCAGCCCAGGTGCGATCGGATATCGTCGTTTGTTGTTCCTCTACTTCAGGCTCTGTCACGCGCTTTGTAGATCCGTCATAGGACTTTACACTGTCTACCAAAAACATCCGATAACGTGTACCCCTATTCGCGAGCACCGTAATGTACTTGGCCATATTCGCAGATGTATAGTTGTTATAGCCCTGACCGATCGAGGTTTTTACCGTATCGCCGTCGTACCACTCGTAATCGAACCTATCGGCATCCGGATTTTCAAGCTTCTTTACATATTCCTTTAGCTCTGGCGTGGAGATATTTAACATACCATCTTCTGATTTGATGTCCTTCTCGCCGATCTCGACACCCGTGCGCTCGTTCAGGCCGAAATACTTCATATATTCATTGAGATAGCCGATACTCTGGAGCTTGTTGCCGCTCTTGGTGTTGCCGAGGCGGTATGTTGCATCACAGAAGAAAAAATTGCATGAAACCTCAAGCGCACCGGCGACATTCAAATGTCCATGAGATGAGGTCGACCAGCATCTCGTATATGGTGAGCCGGCTTCCTTGAACACCGTACCGTCATATATCCTTGTGTTCGGACCGACAGAGCCCTTCTCGAGCACCGTAACCGCCGATATCATCTTGAACGTGGAACCCGGTGCACGCTGCTCCATAAACGGACGATTATACATCGGTGTGGTCGGATCGTTATTGAGCTTATACCAATACTCGTTATTAAAGTTATTTACAAACTGGTTATTGTCATATGACGGATAGCCCACTGCAGCAAGCGTAGCCCCCGTCTTTACATCCACGACGACTATCGAGCCCGTGCACGGATCCACATTTAACTGTGACGGTTGCAGCTCGTCCTGCTCGATCTTATCGACCAGCACAGTCAACGGCCTTATCCTACCGGCGCGTATCGCATCGGCATAACCCTCGTCCTGGGATATCAGCCCCTGCTCCAGCATGACCAATATCATTTGCTTTTCCGTTATCTTGTTGTCCTCTATAGCAGTTGCAATGACCTTCTTGATATCCTTTACACCATTGTCATCTGTGACATCCGGCAATGTGAGCTCCTCATCGGCGTCGTAATAATCCTGTACATAAGCCCTGACCGGATAGCTGTCCGAGCCCTCGGGCGCTGACATGATCTCCCTTACGGATATCGAGTTTCCGTTTACGAGCCCGCGCAAGACATCCTTTACCGTTAGCTGGCTTTCCTTCGGACGCCTCTTAGTGAGCTTCGCAAGGACCGTCTCCTTTAACTTTGCCTGCAAAGTATCCAGAGTGAAACGCTGCAGGTCTATGTCCATCGTCAAAAACAGATTATTGCCCGGGACAGGGTCCTTTTGCCCAGGCAGATAGCCCATGAGCTTACCCAGACTGCTGACCTCGGCTACGATCTCTCCGGCTGTACCGCGTAGCTCACTCTCGAACGCGCGCTCCAGTCCCGATCGTCCGAACAGGTCGGATAAGGTATATCCCTTGCCCTCGTTTGCGGCTAGGTCCTCCTCGCTGATACGCGAGATATAACCCAATATATGTGAAAAATACTTTCCCTCCGGATAAACGCGTATCGTTCCGGTATCAACATAAAGCCCGTCGAATAATGGATCCTCCTCGATGATCGAGATGGTCTCCCGAGACACATTATATGAGAGGGTGATAGGGTCGTATGTGTGATACCTATTCATATACAGCATAGTGCAGAGGTTCAATATCTTGCGCGCCTCGTCATCCGACAGATTTTCGTCTATCTTGAACATCTCTCTTAGCTTGATAAAGCTCTGATCGGCCGTAAGACCCAGCTCACTCTCCTCCGAGAAATCCATATCCAGCTTCCAGCGTTTTTCATTGGTTCCGGAGTTTGTGAATGAAAAGGTATGCGGCAATGTCTTAGATATCGGGAAACGATCCACTATTACGTCTCCGTTTTTCTCGCATATCTCGATCAGGCGTCTGAATGCCTCGGGGTTCATCTTCATATTCGCGTCCATCTTTAGGATAAACGCGGTCTGGTTGATCGCGAGTGGACGACCCTTGGCATCGTAGATGTTTCCACGCGCAGCCGGTATCGAAATCGGCTGCGGGTCATAGACCTCGACTTTTTTGTTGGCGGGGTTTATACCGTTTACGATCTGCAGATCAAACAACCTCGCCACCAACAAGTAGAACATCACGCCCGTAAACACGAAGAATATTAAAAACCTGTTTGTAATAAAGCCCAGTACATCTTTCCATAAGTGATTTTGCATAATTTTCTCAATTCATTACAGTCATTCAAAAAGCCTACGCCTGTTGTTTTCATATCTTTGGAGTCTGCCGTTTACCGCGTACATGAGCCTATATACAGGCAGCGTCATCAGTAGCGTGTAGATCGTGGCAGGCAGAATAAAATCCCGGATATAAAACAGTAAATCAATCCTTCCGCGAAACAGGAAATTGAAGAAGTAAA
>CAYURR010000245.1:0-3615 GCA_964446745.1 uncultured Defluviitaleaceae bacterium
AGATACTCACGGGTAGGGCCGGACGCTTTCGCAGCTTGCGTAAATTGGACGGGCTCTCGGGTTTTCCGAAATGCGAAGAGAGCGAATACGATATGTTTGACACGGGCCACGCGTCCACGTCGATATCGGTCGCGCTCGGCATGTGCGCGGCGCGTGATCTGAAGGACGAGCAGCATCATGTCGTCGCGATCATTGGCGACGGCTCTATGACGGGCGGGCTCGCATACGAGGCTATAAACAACGCGGGGCGTTCGAATACAAACATCATCGTTGTGTTAAACGATAATCAAATGTCCATATCCGAAAATGTCGGCGCATTGTCCCGACACTTAAACGACTTGCGTACCAATCCCACCTACATCGGCGCGAAGGCGAATATTAACAGCCTGTTAAACCGCATACCGATCGTGGGCAAAAAGATCAGCCGATACGCGGGCTCTACAAAGACCGGCCTTAAGTACATGCTGCTGCCGGGCATAATGTTCGAGGAGCTTGGCTTTACATATATAGGCCCGATAGACGGTCACGATACCCAAACGTTGATCGATGTGTTCGAGAAGGTCAAGCGGTTTAAGGGTCCGATCTTATTACATGTAAATACCACAAAGGGTAAGGGCTACCATAACGCCGAGGCCGCGCCGTCAAATTTCCACGGTGTGGATTCCTTTCATGTGCGAACCGGCGAACCCGTCTCGGTCAAGATATGGGACACATATTCGGATGTGTTCGGCAAGACCATGTGCAAGCTCGCCTCGCAGGACAAGCATATAGTAGCCGTCACAGCCGCGATGCCCGAGGGAGTTGGGCTGTCCGAGTTCGGTCGACGGTTTCCGGATAGGCTCTTTGATGTGGGTATAGCCGAGGGCCACGCGGTAACGTTTGCGTCGGGTCTGGCTAAGTCCGGATTCGTACCTGTTGTCTGCTGCTATTCGACGTTTTTGCAACGCGCCTACGATCAGATACTCCATGACTGTTGCATACAAAAACTCCATGTCGTGTTTGCCGTGGACAGGGCGGGTGCCGTTGGCCCGGACGGCGAGACACATCAGGGCAATTTTGATATTGCCTTCCTCTCACATATTCCCAACATGACTATCCTATCCCCAAAGAACAAACAGGAGTTTATATCCATGCTCGAATATGCGATGGCGTTTGACGGACCGATCGCGATACGCTACCCGAAGGGTGTAGCCTCGCGCGCGTTCAAATACGTCAATGAGCCCATTTGCTATGGCAAGGCCGAGGTATTGGTCGATGCGCCCGACAGCGGTTTAAATCCGGATGTGCTGATCATTGCGGCCGGAGCCATGGCCGAGACCGCCGAGGTTTTATATGCTCGCCTCACCGAGGAGGGCTATGGAGTGGGCATAATCAATACTCGTTTTATAAAACCCTTGGACACGGTGATATTCTCATACATGAAACGATACAAAACCGTTTGTGTGATGGAGGATCACGGGCGTGTAGGCGGACTGATGTCCGCGTTATTAAATACCGCTACGGAGACTGGAGAATCTGAAATTGATATGTCTGGCATCGTGCATGTGGCGTTCCCGGATCGTTTTATCGAGCATGGGTCAAGGGATGAGTTGTTCGCACGATATCAAATGGACGCAGACAGCGTATACCAACGCATTATCGGTACGCTGATAAATAAGGCTCGCGAAACCAAGCCCTATGAACAGTAAGCGTGCGGATGTGCTGCTTGCGGAAATGGAGCAATGCAGCCGCAGCTATGCACAACAGCTGATAAAAAACGGTCACATGCTCTACAAGGGCAAGACCGTCGCAAAGACCGGTGAAGCGATCACAGACATAGACGCCGTACAGGTGTTGCCGTATGAAAAGGCTTATGTCAGTAGGGGCGGTTATAAGCTCAAGGCCGCGATCGATGCATTTGGACTTGACCTGACGGATAAGCTCTGCATAGATGTAGGTGCGTCTACGGGCGGATTTTCGGACTGCATGCTTCAGCATGACGCGGGGGTTGTCTACGCGATCGAAAACGGCACGGATCAGATGCACGAAACACTCAAAATCCATCCGCGATTACGTGTATACGAACAGACCGATATCAGAAACGTGGACTTTGATGTAACATTCGACTTCGGGGCCGTGGATGTGTCATTTATATCACTAAAGATGGTGCTGCCGCATTTAAAGAAGATGCTAAAGCCAAACGCGGAGGTTGTGTGCTTGATAAAGCCGCAGTTCGAGGCTGGTCGTGAGCTTATGGGTAAGGCGGGTAAGCACGGTATCATAAAGGATCAGCGTGTACATAAGGCTGTATGTAATGAGATTTCGATTTTCGCTATAGGTCTCGGGTTTGAGGTCGCGGGACTGATACCGTCACCGATAACGGGCGGCGACGGGAACACGGAGTTTCTTATTTTCCTCAGAGGATTGGGATGAAAGCCATTTGCCGGAACAGAATATAAAAACCGTGGGCCTGTTTCCAAACAGGGACAAGGACCCCGGGCTTGAATATACAAATAGCATAAACGACCTGCTTATAAAAAAGGGTAAAACGGTACGCATGGCGCCGGAGGATTTTTCATCGCCGACAGCGCATGCGGATATGCACAGCTTCTTCTCGGGATGTGACGTTATCGTCGTACTCGGCGGGGACGGCACGATGCTTCGGGCCTCACATTACGCGGCGGAATATAATAGGCCGCTGCTCGGTATCAACTTAGGCAATCTCGGGTACCTGACCGACGCTGAACGCAGCGACGGCTATGCGTCCACAGAGGCGATGCTAAACGGTGCGTTTCGGTTGGAGCGGCGCATGATGTTAAAGGTGGACGGGCACTGTCACGCATTGAACGATGTCTGCATCACACGCGGGCCGCTCACGAAGATGATCGGCATGGAGCTATATGTAAACGATGAGTTCATGGATGTGGTGTACGCAGACGGTGTCGTGATATCGACGCCGACAGGCTCGACCGCGTACAACCTCTCGGCGGGCGGACCGATATTAAAGCCCGACAGCGCGATGATCGCGATCACAGTGATATGTCCGCATTCGTTATACACGCGGCCATGGGTCATCGATGCTAATGATGTCATAACAGTCAAGCTCGTGGACCTCACGCCGGATCGCATAGACATATCCGCAGACGGCAATCGCATAGCGTTTGCGTCCGGTTACAGCATACGTGTCGGGCGCTCGGAATATTACACAACGATTATGAAGACTAAGAATACGAGCTTTTACGATGTCTTGCGTCAGAAGATGGTCATAAAAGCAAATACTTAAAGGGACGGTTTCTATGAAGCTCAAACGGCATTATAAGATCATAGATTTGATAAAGTCACAGGCTGTCGAAACGCAGGAGGAACTCGCGGAGCTACTGAATAAATCGGGATTTCAAGTCACACAGGCTACGGTGTCCAGGGATATCAGGGAGCTAAAGCTAATGAAGATCACTGATACAGACGGTACGCAGCGATACGCGGTTTCAAACTCCGTCGATATCGAGATAACGATGAAACGCAAGCGTGTGTTTCGGGACGGGGTGGTTTCGTTTGTCGTGTCGGGCAATATCTTGGTGATAAAGACGCTCGAGGGTATGGCGATGGCTGTGGCTGCGTCTGTGGACGCAATGGGTT
>CAYURR010000246.1:0-3614 GCA_964446745.1 uncultured Defluviitaleaceae bacterium
TGATGCAGATTGATCGGCTGATCCACGAATGTCATGTCACATTGATGTCGGGAGCGCAAGGCAGAAGCGTATGCATAAATTTGATTGAGGGATCGCTCAAGCAGATTGCAGACTTGATTGTAAAGCTGGCTAATTAGTAATTATGAAGATAATAATTATTTTATTTGCCGTACGAATTCCGGTTTTGGAGTAGTATTTCAAACTGGGGTGTTTACCTATCAGAATATTTAAAGGTTTTTAGAGCCAATGCTAAAGCCAATATAAAAAACAATATAAGCAACCCTATATTTAAAACGTACCCGCTTAGACTCAATGCAAGTGAGTTCCGGATACCATCCACAAACCATTGAAATGGGTTAAATCTTGTAGACGCTTGTATAAAGCTTGGCGCTTTCTCCAATGCGTAAAAGGCATCACTGCAAAAAAGCATGGGCATAAGCAAAATATTGGTTATCATACTCATTTGACCTTCGTTCTTGGCTAAGCTTGATACGAAAAAGCTAAGAAAAATAAATCCGATAGCGGAAAGAAACAGAACAGGAAGCATCAGCAGGACAGACCAAATAGAAACTGTTTGAGCAAAGACTAGCGAGCAAACAACCATAACCACTGCGCCTGAAATTACTGCAATCAATGTCCATGCACTGGAAAGACTGACGATGTATTGCCATAGCTTCATTGGGGTTACTCGAAGCAGGTTGTATACATCATGTCTGCGATGTGCCATGATGGTATAGGCTGTGGTAACTAACGCGTAAAACAGGATACTGGCAGCGACCATACCTGTCATGATACGCGTAGGGTATGCCTGCACGTTAATGAAGTATCCCAGTGCAATACTACCTCCGATGGGTAGAATCAGTGACCAAAAAAGTAAAAACGGGTCACGCAGAGCGGATTTCATGGTAAGAGCAAAAATCGATTTCATATTCATATCCTCCTTTATCTATTCGGTAAGTGCTAAGTAAAGTGATTGTAAATTTTCTTGCCCGTGCTCCTCTAATAGCGAGGTAGGTGAGCCGTGTGCGATGATTTTTCCTTTATTTATTAGGATAACTCTGTCTGCAGTTTGAGCAACCTCTTCCATATCGTGCGACGAAAACAATACCGAAACATTATTTTTCGCTAAGTCCTTTATCATCTTCTTGATCTCGTGTTGTGCTCGTGGGTCAAGCCCTGCGGTCGGCTCGTCTAATACAATGAGGTCGGGGTTATGTAGCGTTGTCAAAGCAATTGCAAGCCGCTTTTGCTGGCCTATTGACATTCGATTTGCAAGGGTCTTTTTCACCTCCAATAGCCCACACTCCATGATTTTATGTTCAATTTGCTCTTTTGTTAGTTTTACATGATATAAGGCGGAAAACAGTCTCAAGTTTTCCTCTGCCGTGTATCCCTCAAAGAACGGCGTAGACTGCAACTGTACACCTACATGCGCATTGTAATCCTCTCTCCAATAGGTCACGCTTCCAACATCGGGCTTGGTAATGCCAAAAAGCATTGATATCGTTGTTGATTTTCCTGTGCCATTCGGGCCTATCAGAGCCACCACCTCACCAGCGTAGATAGCAATGTCTATGCCTCTTACAACCTCCCGTCCGTTATAGCTTTTGTGCAGGTTTTTCGCTTCGATAAGGGTAGTCATACCTTAATCCTCCTATTAACAATGCTGTTTATTCAACGTTGACTATATGGGTATTTTTTTCTCCCTCATAAAGAGGGAGAGTTTATTGTTGCTGCTCTAATAATTGTAAGACCTTTCTTAAAAAGTCTTGTTGCTGCTTTACAATTGAATACATGTTGGCAAAGATAAGTTGCATTAGGGGATTTAAGGCATCTCCCACCGCTTCTTTTTTTGCATTATGGCCATATTCTAAGGCACGATACTCTTGATCTAGCATGTTTAATTGTTGCACTAATGCTTGCTTTGTTTGTTCGGGCGATATGATATTTAAAAATGATAAACCGCTATACAGCGTAGAAGGGTACTGCACAGATGAGGATTGCAAGGATTCTGCAACCAGTTCTTTTAAGTGTTTTTTCCCTGTGGCAGTTATCTTGTACACGGCCTTTTGGCGATGACCGGTTTGCTCAACTGATTCGATCTCGATGTATTCTTCCTGCTCCAGTTTTTTCAGAGCGTGATATATCGAGCCAATAAGTACACCGCCCCAACGATCAGCATTAGTCAGCTTTAACATCTGCTGAATGTCATAGCCGGACATTGACTGCATATCGAGCATTCCTAACACGAGCAGTCTAGTCATTTTCCTCACCTCCGTATATTCTACGTTGAGTATACGACGTTGATCGTGTCTTGTCAATAGATTTATATTACTACTCGATGAGGCAACATCCGCACTGTCCGGCGACATAGATTAAACACGTTATTCGTGCCCGACTATCGCATGCGGTATATATGGTTCTTCCAAATATGCCGCTCCGCAAGTTTCGTAACCCGCTCTACGACTAACCTGTCGGCCTCGGCTGTCGCATCATATTTCGACTTTGCGATCTGGTCGGTCTCCAAACGCTTCGTGATTTGATGCCCAAATCCAACGCCCGTTTGATGATCGGGCGGCTCTGCTCATCATCGAGCAACCACTTATGAAACGCCCTTTCCGTATCGCCGAAGCTCATGCAGCCTAAGCAAATCCGCGATACATCCAACCCCGTATTTCCGAGCTTTGCATATTCCACTTGAATTCCTCCCTATATTTTGATCTTCAACCCCTCGGGTGTAAGCTCATAAACCTTATCACAAACCTCCTCAAGATATTTCCTGTCATGGGAAACGCTGATGATCGCACCGTTAAACTCCGCGAGAGTGTTTCGGATCACAGGGCCTGATAACGGGCTGAAGTTACGCGTCGGCTCGTCTAAAACCAATACATTAGCATTTCTCAATACCATATCCAAAAATAGCATCTTGGCCTTTTGGCCGCCGCTGAGCTCGGATATTCTACCGGTCATTTCCTCATGTGTGAAACGCATGCTGCCCATATACGTGCGTGCCTTGGTGATCTCGTCCTTTGTATAGCGCGCGGCCAAAAACTCAATCGGTGTAAGCGAGTAGTCGAGCTTTTCGGAATAGTCCTGTGGCATATATGCGGGTATGATATCCTTGCGGCTGCTCAGCGCGTCCCATATCGCACGCAATAGCGTCGACTTGCCGACACCGTTTTTGCCCACTATGCCGATATGCTCGGGTCCGATAACCTTAATATATATATCACGCGCAAGTAACCGGTCACCGGTAATAAGCTCTGGCAGGTTCAGCTCCAATATCGTCTTCGAGTTCGGCAACGATAGTTCCTCGCTGAATTTGGTCAGTATAGCCTCCTCGACCTGCGGGATATCGAGGAAGTCATCCTCCTGTTTCCGGAGCCGCCGCTCTTGGGACTTGACCGACTTCATCTTCTTCTTAAGCAAACGCCCACCCGACGGATTTTGGCGGCTGATGCTATGCTGCTCGTGATCGACCCGATCGTATATTTGTTTCCAGCGCTCCATCTGCGCCTCGTGATCGCTGCGTTGCTTACGTGCGACCTGCATCTGCTTGTCAAAATTTAGCTTCCTGGTCTTGAGATATTCCTTGTAGCCGATATGCGCGACCG
>CAYURR010000247.1:0-3565 GCA_964446745.1 uncultured Defluviitaleaceae bacterium
TCTACTTACATTATCTACAGGTTCTATCATGATATCGTATCGCCCTCTGCCGCTTTCTCTGTTTGAGGTCACGATATATTCCGGCCTAAGCTTTACGAGCATCCCCAACACAAACGCATGGTAAAAACCTTCTGCATTATTACGGCCTACATCAAAATAGCTAAACATTTCATCCGTTAATATTTGGAGACTACTCTCCATATCCTCGGAATTTGATTTTAGCAAAGCATCACAAAACAGATCATATTCATCCTTAGCCCGACTAAACCATCCGTTTACCAGACGCTCAAAGCAATACATTATTTCATTATTAGGTATCGCCACGCTTACCCTCTGCGATACGCTATCGGTAAATGAAATGACCTTTAAATACCCGGTCGAGATAAACAAACTCCATACTAATTCATCATTTATATATATATCATCAAAAACTGTATATTCATTGTATAGTGTTTCAATGGCCTTTCCCGACAGCAGTGCTTGCATATCATTTCTCACGCTGAAGCCGGCCTTTGCCAAAACAGTCGATATTAATTCATTACTTGCAGTGTTTACCCAATACGCTTGGGGTCTGTTGTTCTTTATATAATTCACCACAGACCACGGATTATATATATCTATCCCTTTTCCGGACGCGCTGCCGAAAATGTATCCGTTATACCACTGTTTTACTTCATCAGATTTATCTGTAATTTCATACAAGCTCAGCGCGCTTTGTACCTCGTCTTCCGTAAATCCGAAGCTATCTTTATAAGTGCTCGATACAATTGTATTAACTACTACATGATTTAACCCGCTAAATATGCTTTCCTTAGAAACCCTTGTAACACCTGTTATAAATGCAAACTTAAGATATTGATTATCCTTTAACATAGAAATTAAAAACTCTCTAAAAAAAGCCGACATTTCCTTCCAAAAGCCCATCGTATATGCGAGCTGCAGAGGTGTATCGTATTCGTCGATCAAAACAATGACCTTTTCACCATAATGATGATAGAGCTTTTTCACAGCAAGCGAAAACCATAATGATGGAGCAATCTGTGTATCTATAATGAAGATTTCTTTAAACTCAGATAGTGCGTCCGCAATCAGAACCCTCATCGATGCCAGGCAATCTGCAAACGTCAGGCCACTGACACTGGCAAAAGAAATATGTAAAACCGGATATTTCCCCTGCTCATTTCTGTGTTTCGACCATATCAATTTATCATGAAACAAATATTCGTCTTGTTTGTGCTTTACCGAAAAGAAATATTTGAGCATACTGAGGTTCAGTGACTTACCGAAACGCCTCGGCCTCAATGCAATGGTAACGAGATCATCCGTATCGATTATTTCCTTGATCAGCAGTGATTTGTCAACCAAAAACCGATTGCCCTCTCCGGCTAAGGTTTTATAATCGCTTACACCCAATGCAATTGTAGGTTTTGACATAAAACCCTCCGCATCTACATAGAAAATACTAAAATATAGGGAGGGTCATCAGACCCTCCCATATTTATGTATTTCCATACGAAACATCAAATTAAAATCAAACAATAAATTCCTTGAGCTTATCGATAGCGGCATCGGCTTCGTTTTCGGTGTGGATATTAAGCTTAAGCGATTTGCCGAGGTCAAGGCTGAATATGCCCATGATGGACTTCGCGTCGACGACGTATCTATCCGAAACCAGGTCACAGTCAAAGTCAAAAGCGCCGACGATGTTTACAAACTTCTTAACCTTATCTACAGAATTGAGCATGATGTTGATAGTCCTCATTAAAATACCTCCCTAAATAGTATCCAATTATTTCTTAAAGTTTATCCTTTTAGTATGAATCTGTCAACAGCATTTTATTTGCTATTATCTATTGACATGTACAAACACATTTGCTACAATCCTTTCACAGCAGCAATATACTTGCTATTCAAAATTCAGAAAGGGGTACAGCTATGTACACAACAAGCAATGAGATTATCAAGGAGGCAGTCATGAAACACAAAAGCCTACTCAGTCCTCATTATGCATCAATGATGGACGTCATAGGCTTTGATGGGATGTGCGCATGGACAGATAACTTCAACGGCACTACACAGTACATACCATCGACACGCAGTCTGTTTATGCCCTGTATCGAGGCAGAGGTAAAGGCCAGCTTCGACGGCTTCAACTACAGGGACCTGGCGCGCAAATTCGGCTTTTGTGAGCGCACCGTGCGCAAGATCATCGAACGCAACTGATACAGCTAAATCTGTTTGCTCTTTGAGATTTTGCGTTTCAAGACGGACTCGGCGATGTTCAGCGCGTGATCGGATATACGCTCTAGGTTAGTAAGCGTGTCCAAGAATACGATACCGGTCTGGGTATTGCATTCATTATTCGCGAGTCGCAGCATATGCGCGGTACGCATATCGCTCTGCATCGTATCTATCTTCTGTTCCATTTCCGAGGTCTTGATAGCAAAATCCACGCTGTTTTTATCAAACGCAGTCTGCGACATCATGCAGCATTCCTGCGTCAGGGAAACGAAGCTCCGTAGGTCCGTAACGGCCCTTTCCGATAATGTCATGTGTTCGTCTATCATGAACTGTGACAGCTCTGCGAGGTTTTCACAGTGGTCACCGATCCTCTCGATGTCGTTTACTACGTGAAACAACGATGTGATCCGGTTGTAATCTTCAGCCGTCACATTCTGCTTACAGAGTTTGATCAGGTAGGCCGTGATCGCCTGCTGCAGATAGTCGATGCGTTTCTCACGCTGGTAAATCTCGTTGATCGAGGCTTCGTCGGCCTCGATCAATGCGTTTTCGACGGCCTGCAGGTTTTGATATGCGAGGGTTGCCATATCCTTTATTTCGTTTATGCAGCTCTCGATAGCAAATGTCGGCGTCTCCAAAATACGATCATCCAAATGCGACAGCCTCTCGGCTCCGTCCGGCGTATCCTTCACGCCGGACATTTTTTTTGCAATCGTAACAAGGATATTTGCAAACGGGAACAATATCGCCGTGCTCGATATATTAAAGAAGGTATGCACAAGACTGATCTCCGTCAGCGTGATGACCATCGGACCGAGCGCGGGGTTTATTACCTTGAAATATAGCATTGCGAATGCGCTGAATATCGCACTGCCGATAATGTTAAACAGCAGATGTATGTATGCGGCGGACTTCGCTTCCTTTTCCGCCCCTATGGAGGATAATATCGCGGTTACGCAGGTACCGATGTTCTGACCCATGATGATATACACCGCCGCGTCCCAAGGTATCAAGCCCGAAGCCGCGAGCGACTGTAATATACCCACAGACGCCGACGAGGATTGTATGATCGCCGTTACCACCGTACCGGCGAGTATGGCCAAAAGCGGCTGGTTCCCCAGTAGCACAAAGAAATCTTTAAACACCTGCGACGAACGCAGTGGTGACACAGCTGATGACATCGTTGCCATACCCACAAACAGGATGCCGAAACCCACGATAATTTCACCGACTTGCTTCGCACGAGCCTTAAACGGGAACAGCACGAGCACCGCGCCGATGCCCACCGCTATCGGGGCAAAGGTCGTCGGGCTTAGAAACTTCA
>CAYURR010000248.1:0-3555 GCA_964446745.1 uncultured Defluviitaleaceae bacterium
TCGGTCGAATACGAGGGCGAGGAGTTTAACTCGTTCAAGAAGCGTTATTCGGGCAGGGAATACATACCAACCGGTAAGTCCAAGCACGACGATCGCTTTGACGATGACTACGGCGGCGGCTCGAATGCCGTTAGGATCATCGTTGCCGTTATTTGTGCGATATTTATATTTATTTTGATATTCCTCGCTTATCAGCTTAATTCGGTATCCAACAAGCTAAAGACCGCGCAGACCGCTCTTTCAAAAGCGCCGAATGTTGAGGACTTTAATAATTACAAGATGGATAACGAAAGCATGCAACAACAGATCATCGATCTCGAAAACCAGATCAAAAAGCTGCAAGAGGCTCCGCCAACACCCGTACCTACAGATGAGCCCAACGAGACTGATCTGACTGGCGGCGACGGAAACACTACCACGACCATTACAGGCGATTCCGAAACCTATGAGATAGTTTCAGGCGATAACCTGACTAAGATAGCCAATAAGTTCTATGGCAACAGCAGCAAGGATAATATCGACAAGATACTCGCGGCGAATAACCTAAAGCCTGATGCGATTATTCGTATAGGTCAAAAGCTCGTGATACCGAAATAAAATTTCTAAATTCTTTGGAAGAGAGCACATTCATGGATACAGAGCGCATGACGCTACCCCGACTTAGGGAGATTGCAAAGGAACACGGCATCACCAGTGTAAATAAGTTTAAGAAATCGGAATTGATCGAACTGATAAAAAACAGCGAGCAAAAAGTGGCCGAGCCACCTGCTGAACAAGTAAAGGAAAATGTTAAAGAAGCAATTCAGGAACGGATACCGGAACCAAAGTCGGTATCCGCTCCGGTAGTACCACAGAAAACTCCAGAACCCTCGCAGCCGCTGACGGTTCCGAGTTTGCAACAGCATGACAGCGGTATAATCGAGCAGGGCATACTCGAGATTATGCCGGACGGTTTCGGATTTTTGCGTAGGGAGAATTGCTTCCCCGGTACGAAGGATATATATATATCCCCGTCTCAGATCCGCAGGTTTAACCTAAAGACAGGCGATCTTGTAAAGGGCAATATCCGCATACCTAAGGAAGGCGAAAAGTTCAGTGCTATCCTGTATGTCAAGGCCGTTAACAACGAGCCGCCTGAGAATGCCTCCAGACGTTCCAATTTCGAAGACCTGACCCCGATATATCCCATTCAAAAGATACACCTCGAAACGGACAGACACGAACCATCCACACGTCTTATTGATCTGATAGCACCGATAGGCAAGGGTCAGAGGGGCATGATCGTATCACCTCCCAAAGCCGGAAAGACGGTGCTATTAAAAAAGATCGCAAACGCCATCACACAAAACCATCCCGACATGCATTTGATAGTGTTATTGATAGACGAGAGACCTGAAGAGGTCACGGATATGCAGCGTTCCATCGGAGGATCTAATACCGAGATCGTTTATTCGACATTTGACGAGCAGCCCGAGCATCATAAGCGTGTGGCTGAAATGGTATTGGAACGCGCGAAGCGCCTTGTCGAACACCGTAAGGATGTTACGATTTTACTCGATTCCATCACGCGCATGTCGCGTGCATATAACCTCACGATCCCTATGAGCGGTCGCACACTCTCAGGTGGACTGGATCCGGCTGCATTGTTTATGCCAAAGAAATTCTTTGGTGCCGCGCGTAAGGTCGAGGAGGGCGGTTCGCTGACGATACTCGCGACTGCGCTCGTCGATACGGGCTCGAAAATGGATGATGTTATATTTGAGGAGTTTAAAGGGACGGGCAACATGGAGCTTGTGTTAGACAGGCGGCTATCCGAGAAACGCGTGTTCCCGGCTATAGATATCGTGCGCTCCGGAACACGGCGTGAGGAATACCTGCTCACACCGAACGAGCTCGAGGCCATATATATCATCAGGAAGCTCACATCCAATATGTCTATGCTCGATCTGACCGAACAGGTAACGGACATACTGATAAAATCCGTCAACAATGAGGAGTTTGTAACGAGTATTATGTCGCTTGAGAAGATGAGATAGGAATAAAATACCACGGATATACACGGATTAAACCTTTGGTGTTTTAATCCGTAAAATCCGTGGTATTCTTTGTTTTATTATTTTTTATTATAGACCTTCTGGTTAAACATCACTGTCCCATACACCAGCATCAGTGCGAAATAGAAGCCTGATGTAACGGAGAACAATACATGTCCCGCTACGGTCAAATAGCCAACCGATAATACTAACGAACACAGAACGCCTATTGATACGGGCGTTATTTTTTTGAAGAAATTCCCGACAAATCTCAGGCCTGTGACCGCATAAAACCACAATAGACATATCGCGCCAAATACTCCGTAGTAGAACAATACTTCAAACAGATCCATCTCTACGACGTATTCGACCGAACCGCGCCCGATACCAAAGATCATGCTCAAGAGGCCGCTGCTCTTGTATACATCGAAGGTCTCGCGCAATTTAACTTGGCGACCGCTCAGCAGGGCCATCTCGATACCCTCCATGTTGTAGATAATAAACGAGTTAAACAGGGATTCCCAAATCATCAGCAGCACGGCCAAGCCCTTTATGCAAACGAGGATAAACAATACAAGGACGATAGACAGCACGAGAATACCGAGCCGTTTCAAGTACCCCGAGGCCTTGCTGCCGGGTGCATCTGTGTCGACGGTTGTTACTGTTTTGTCCGTAAAGCCTGTTTTGCCTGTGACGAGCACGACGATCGAGTAGACAAGCGCGGCAATCAATGTCACACCGGCAGATAAGAACGCGGTCTTTGTGCCGATGATGAACAGCGCGTTACAGGTAAAAGCGATAGGCAAGGTTGGTAACACGAGTGTCTTAAGCCAAGCATAACGTGACGAATTTGCAACTTTCGAGGATACCGCAGGGGTCTCGTACGCACCCGAGATAAAGCGGAAGGTTGGCACGGGCAGTAGCATCATAAATATTGCGGTGATATCGTTGCCCGAAAAGAAGAAGCCACGTGAGCCCCTGTAGCCAAAGCGATCGGCATAAGTGTAGAAGCCTACACCAGAGATATACGCGAGCAGAATAGAAGCCGAGAAAACGATGAGTGTAAACGATATGACCTTATTGAGTTTATCGATGACCTCTTTAGGTGAGCGTCCGGTTTCGTTACTGAGCCGCAGGAATACGAATATCACGACGATATTGTACGCATAGCGCGCGATATACTGCATATCGGCAAAGATGCTGGACATTGTGCCGTTTTTGAACTCCATCAGTACGGATAGCGCCCAGGCTATACCGATACCGATCAAGGTTAATATCGCAAGTTTGTGTTTTACAAATAACAGGTACAGACCGAACATAACCAAAATCAGCATACGTATCACGAGTGTAGGGGTTATGCCGAAATTCGCAACGAGATAATATTTCTCTCCATACTGACTTTGAAACAGACTCAGGTAGAAGCCGTTGATCAAATCAAAGAACGGATTGATAAACAGCAACAGCCAAAAAAAGTCCTCACAGCGTTTAAGTATTTTCAAACAGATTCCTCCTATGTGTATTT
>CAYURR010000249.1:0-3462 GCA_964446745.1 uncultured Defluviitaleaceae bacterium
ACTACTATTTTCATACAGACCTCCTTGTAAAGCTTGCTTGTACTATTTATTCGTGTTATAAATGTTTATATGAAAAATTCTAATTAAAGGGTGACCATTATCGACTTCAGACAGGCTTTAAAACACAGACAGCCGTTATTCTTTGACGGCTCGATGGGATATATGCTTCAGACGCGCGGCCTAAAGACCGGCGAGCTTCCCGAACGCATGAACATCGAACACAGCGATATCGTACAGGAGATCCACGCCGAATATAAAAACGCAGGCTCCGATATTATTACCGTAAACAGCTTTGGCGCGTTCAATTTCAAATACGACGATTTAGAGGACATCATCGCCGCTGCCGTAAATAACGTCAAAAACGCCATTGGCGGACGCGAAGCCTTTATTGCATTCGACATAGGTCCGACAGGCAAGCTGCTCGCTCCGATGGGCGACTTGAGCTTTGATGATTGCCTTGCGATATACAGAAAGACCGCCTCAATAGCGGCCCAAAACGGTGTAGACCTTTTTATCATCGAAACGATGTCCGATCTGTATGAGATCAAGGCCGCGATCGTTGCCGCGAAGGAAACGGGACTGCCTATCGTCTGTACCGCCACATTTGATAAGACCGGCCATACACTAACGGGCGCAGACCCGAAATGCGTCAGCACATTGGCATGTAGCCTCGGTGTTGATGTAATCGGCGTAAACTGCGGCTACGGCCCAGAGGTCACACTGGGCTTCATCGATGAGTTCCTAAATTTCGCGCCTGTGCGTGTGCTCTGTCAGCCCAACGCGGGATTACCCGAGATGATAGATGGTAGGGCCGTATACAGCTGCAGCCCCGAGGAATACGCCTCGCTGATGCTGCGCATATACGAAAAGGGCGTATCGGTCTTGGGCGGCTGCTGCGGTACGACACCCGCGCATATCAAGGCCATGACGGACGCAATAAGAGAACATAACACCGATAACCGTCAGTCAGATATCGCTACACCGAATGCCCCATCCGGTGATCTGTTCGCACGTACGATATGCTCTTACTCCCAAAGCCTGACGCTCGGTGCAGACACGTCAAGCCGCGAAGCCTTTACAGTAGGCTGTATACATGTCGAGCCCGATGCGGATCCATATGACATCCTCGACGAGGCGATGGAATATGTCGACGACGATGTAGACATCATAGAGCTGTGCTTTGGAAACATCGAAGCGGATACAACCTTTGTATCAGATATCGTCCAGACTGTACAATCTGCCGTAAAGACCCCGCTATGTATATCGACCGATAACGCCGCTGTCGCCGATAGAGCTTTACTTGTATGTAACGGACGACCACTTATAAATCTGTTTGGCGTAAACGGACAGGCGCGCAACACTATACAAGGCATCGCTGCCAAGTACGGTGCGCTGACCGCAGATTACGACAATACAAATAAAACCGGGACAGTAATATGTATTATGTAATTGTTTTATCTATTATATTTTTATTTCTATATATCGGCATGTTATATAAGCGCCTGATTAAACGTTATTCAAAAGCCGAGCAATGCTTTCACGAGCTCGAAACTGCATTAGCTGACTGCTATTACGCACTGGACTACGCTATAAGAACAGAAGCAACTACAACGGAAAACGCTGAGATAAGAGCCGAGATTAAAGATATCATCGAGGAATCGGGAATACTCGGTTACGATGTACCCACTATAGAACAGTCCCTTTCGGCAGGTATAAAATGCTCCCGTCTTTTGGAACGGGAGCAAGATTTAGAAACGATATTCAATAAAACGGCAGAAGAGAAATATGCAGCTGTAAAAGCCGCAGCTCTGCCATATAACGAAGCGGTCAAAAACTACCACGCCATCCTCACAAGCCCCGCATACGCGTTTATAGCGCGTACAACAGGCCTTGCGGTGATGCGTATCTTTGAATTAGATTAAGCCTCTGTTACCTCGTCGTCCCCTGAGCAACCGCAGCCTGTGTCATCGCTGTCCGAGCAGCCGCAACCGCAGCTTTCGCCGTCGGGCGAGCAGGTTTCGCAGTCGTCATCGTCACACCAGCATTCGTCGTCTGTGTACCAGTAATTGTTTCTGTTGCGCAGCCAGTCGATGAACTTAATCGCAAAATATACTGCGACAGCAGCCATTACTACAGCCCCTATGACCATCGCCATGACGGTTATCGGGCTTCTGTCTTTTTTGCGCAGCTTTTGCATGCGGTGCTTCAGATCATCCAGGCGCAACTCGTCCAATAAATTCATTTTCATACCTACCTTTACTTAAGATTTTACACCCGAGCTTCGTACCGGAAGGGGCGTAATGTTATACCGGTTATTTCTGATGTGGTCATTGTATTCGATATATGCCTTTTTCATTATCTGCTTTTCGTCCTGAAACTTTAGCAGATGAAAGGCCTCATGCTGCTTATAAAACCCAATATCAGAAAAGTACTCTTCTATTTGAGGCTTGCAAAAAAAGGAATCCGTCGTCATCAGATACCAATGCACGGTCTTTAGAACCGTATCATCCGAGATACCGAACGTATACTGTGTCTTGCCCAGGTATCCCAAGATGCGCCCGTTTACGGATGCCTCCTCAGACACCTCGCGAACGGCTGTTTCCTTATATGACTCGCCGGGTTCGTTTGTACCCTTCGGCAATACCCATCCGACATACCGCCTGTTCTGGTTTTTGTAAAGCAACAGGACCTTGCCCCGAAAAATTACCACACCCCCACAGCTTGTAGTTTCCATTTTGTATAACCTCCATCGCCCCCAATTATATACTCTGAAGAAAATATTTTCAAGTACTGCGGATTTGTTCCAAATTGTTGATGTTTATTATGAACGCTGCTTCGCGTGTCGGCCCTTAAACGGCGAGCGCTTTAGATGGGCGTTTATTTTTTTAAATCCGGTGATATACAGATATACCGTAAACGCTACAAACGCGACCATCAGGTACATAAACTGCGACAGTAATATAAAATCATATACGCCGTGCAGCAAATACGGCACCACAAACGAGCTGACGATATAACGCAACCTCTTTTCGGGTTCGAAGCGAGCCATTGAGAAATAGTAACCCATTGCGACACCAAACAAGCCATGGCCCGGCACCGAAAAGAACGCGCGTGAGATCGCCGTTTCGAGGCCCCCGGTATTCGGGTTAAACACATACATCACGTTTTCCACACCAGCAAAGCCCAACGATATGAACACAGCGTAGACGATACCGTCGAAATGCTCGTTATATTCCCTATTTTTCCATACCAGGAAATATAACAGTATCCATTTATAGGCCTCCTCTACCAAGGACGCCACGGCAAACGAGGAATAAAATGCCTCGCCCAAGACCCCCGTAATCGGTATAAACGCTGTCACGAAATGCTCGGTCTGCACGATCGGGGCTGTCAGGATGCCGCCGTAGAGCACGCCCGTGATTAATAATCTCACGGGTTCTTTTTCGTATTTGTCGCGGATAT
>CAYURR010000250.1:0-3399 GCA_964446745.1 uncultured Defluviitaleaceae bacterium
TGTTAAATGACATCTCTTTTAAATGATCTGGTTTTATCGTCGCCTTTTCATATGCCATATATTCTCTAAATATCTTTCTCCCCAATACTTCGTTTAAGCCAATTGCAGGGGCGGTCTCACGGACATTTATCATCTGAGTAAATGTGTTTACAACCGAATCTGACAAGGTTTCTGCCCTGAAAGCGTCCCTCTTGTTTGTGGAAGCGCCAGCGGCGGTTGAGGCCGCCACCAGCGTTGAGGTGCCTATCGCTATGAGCATGAGCATCGCACATAATACAAAGATTAACGAAACACCGGATCTGCTTGTGATTATACAGCATATTTTTCTTATACCGTTCACACTTTGCGCCCCCTTCGGGTCTTTTGCCGTTTTTCATACCTGCATACCAAGTACATAGGGAATATGAAAGCTGTCGGATCGATCATACCGGCCTCGTTTTCCGGATCAGGTGTCGATGTATCTTCGACGACTGCGTCGGGAGGGAAGGGCGGTTCAATGTCTGAGATCCCTCCGCTCGCATCTACTATGGCATTATTAATCGGCCCGGTTATCTCGCTTGTAATATCTGATACAAACTCGCCGATCGGTATAATCATAGAGGCATCAAATGTTGATTCATTAGTAACGATAACATCTACACTGATCTGATCCGTTAATGGCTTTGTGGTATCGGGAGTTTCCGTACCCTCCAATAAGTCATACAGAGTAAAGATAAGCTTGAATGAATACTCGCTTCTATCTGTAAAGATATCAGCAAATTGAGGATCGCTTATCTGTAAATTAACTTCATGACCTCCAATAGAATTTAATAATCTGCTGTTCACATTGGCTGCTGCACAGGAAGCAATTAACACCTCAAGTCCGCTTGACGAAGTCATGGATATCTCAGCACTTAAGAAGACATCCTTACCGTTTGGCAGACTTTCGGCGCATGCACTAAATGCAAAGTCACCGATGAGCAACACATCGCCATCCGGTACCGTGATATTCAATGGATCATCTGTAGGTGAATTAAATCGATATTGTTTATAAACAGCAGAGTTATTATTTACCGTCAATACGCTATTCTTTATGTTTGGATTTTCAAACACTTCATACCATCCCGTTGGGGTTGTTGTTCCTTTTGGGTAGGGGTAGGGGTAATAGGTTTCTGTTGTGGATGTGAGCCATGCTCCTGTCTGGACCCAAGACTTTACATCGACATTATCCTTTATTCCATTAGTAGACAACCCTACGCCAGCACCTAATGCATCCCCGACGTTAAACGGAATAAGATCGGGATCAACAATCCGCATACCGCTCAGATAATAAGCTCCTTCGGTTACAGTACCATTACCTGTTATCGGATATACAAATTTGCCTTCTTCAACTCCGTCCGAAGACCTACTGACCGGAGCTTTTGCCAGGTACAGCGCCTTGCTAATAGTACCGGTATTATTCCCGACCAAGCCTCCATAATTTGTAACACCTGTTACGGGTACATAATCCGGGTTTGGCATATCAAGGCATACATCTTGAATTTTTCCATTATTCTCACCCGCAATACCACCGATGTTACTATTACCGGAAATTGTGAGTTGACCATCCAGCGTTCCGTGAAGTGCAACATTAGTTACCCTACCATCTGTGTTTATAACGCCTGTCAATCCACCAACGTTATTCCCACCTATTATCGACAGCCTAGATATATCCAAATCCTTGACTGTTCCGCTTAGCTGACTAAATAAACCGATATTGTCCGCTGGCGTGCTTATACTAATGTTTTCGACTTTCAAGCCATTACCTTTATAAATACCTTTGAAGTCACCATTGACAATTGGCCCGGACAATGCACCACCCAACGCGGTATACTCCGTATCAAAGTCCATGTTACGCTCCTGCTCAAATGTCAATCCTGATGCGATCTCTGCTAATTTGCTATCTTTGGCTTCGGATGTCTTCACAAGCGATATGTTTTGCATCTGCTTAGGCGTGCGTATATCAAAGCTCAATGTTTTCACATCGTATGCTGTTTCTGTATCGTATGCGTATTTTCTGTCAGTAACATCTGCCGCGGTGTACACACCCTTTGAAAACGGGGTATAAAGATATTTCTCAGTAGCCGAACTTGCGGCAAGGCCATTCGTGGTTATCTTGGCTGCGTAGAGGTATGAGGTTTCAAACAGATTTGGTTCATCCACGGGGGCAGGCCACTGTGTCAGCTTAATAAAGCAAACCTCTTCGTTCTCATTTTTTGTGTTATATGCAACCGCCTTACGAATGCCCACTTTAGCCTCAGGCCGTTCTGAAGTGTTATTTATAATTGTATAATCGGCCTTCACATTGTAATAAAAGGCGGCTTTCGGCACTATTGCACCGTAACCCGATCGAATGATCTGTTTAGTATCATCCAAACTGTTAATTTCGCTATCGCCTTCACCTGTATAAAAACCGAATAAACCATCACTGTATTCCTCAAAGTAGGCCAAGTTTTCAGCTCTTGTCGCGGCTACATGCCAGGTCTTTGGTAACATTTCATAAAGATCGGTGACATACGGATACGGATATAACTGCGACTTGTAGACATTATTTATTCCAATGTTCACCTTCCAATCATCCCATGCTTTTTCACTAAATAATTTATTTAGTCCGTAACTGGAATACGGAATGCCGTTTAAAGCACTTTCATTGTAGTTATAAGCCACTGCCGTCAATTCAGCATCCATTATTTTTTTGTCAGCATCCAATGTATGGACAAGAGATTCCATCCCGGCAAGGAAATATGCTTCCGTAACGTTTGCATCGGATACGTCACCGCCAATAATCGGATATATCTTGTTTTTATCCGATTCGAGTATAGGCGCCGGTGCGATATAGATCGCCTTATTTACCTTACTAACTGAAGTGGTACTGCTTGTATTCGTATTCTGACCAACGATACCGCCGACATTACCACCACCTGCCGTAACAGGCTTTATCGTATACGCGAGATCTGTCATCAACGAAACCCGCTCAACAGTGCCGCCGTCGTTTTGCCCGACAATACCGCCTGTTGTTCCGGAGTCACCCGCAACTGAGGCTGTAATGGACATGACATTGTAAACATTAGCCGGATTGTCTAAATTACCAATGTTTACACCGGCTATACCGCCAGTAATACCACCATTTTGTCCGGAGCCCTTGCTTGAATTTGTAACACTTGCGGACACGATAGAAGAAAGGCTTACGCTACCGGTGTTTTTACCGGTTATACCACCGATCGTAGCTTTACCGGTCGCCTTAATTTCAGTGCCGTCTTTTATGATGCAATTCGAAATCTTGCCACTGTTTACACCTGCAATACCTCCGGCGACACCCGTCGTTGTAGTTACAGTGTTGGTTTTCGTTGTGTCTTTAGGATCGCTCTTTGACGAGACTAT
>CAYURR010000251.1:0-1647 GCA_964446745.1 uncultured Defluviitaleaceae bacterium
CTCAATTTCTTTGCCAATACACCGACCATAATACCGCCGCAAAGCCCTCCGGCAGCCAGAGCACCTTGTGCATAGCCGTATAACTGATCAGACATGCCGAGGGTCTGCGTGATCAGTACGGGCATGGATATGATGATCAGTGCACTCATGAACAAGTTGTACAGGGATATGATAACGATGCCCTTTAGGATCACAGGCTTATCGTTTCGCATAAACGAAAAGCTGTCCGAAAAATCCTGCTTCACGATCTGGATCACGATGATCTTCTCTGTAGCTTTCGTATGCGGGATATAGATAAAGATCTCCATTACCGCCGAGAGCAGAAAGCAACAACCGCCAACCGTAATAATTGGTCTGATCCCCCATAATCCAAACAACACGCCGCCGATGATAGGCGCCAACAGCCCAGCAAGCGCGCTCACTTGATTGATGATGGCGTTAGCGGGCAAAAGGTTTTCCTTGCCGTGCAGAAGCGGCATACTGGCCTGCACGGTGGGCTGGTATGCACCCTGTATGCCATACAAAAGCATCAGGGTCACGATCAATAAAGCGATCAAGTCCACATTGCCGACCAGTAAAAGGAATATAACCATCAGTCCCGCGGTAATAAAGTCTAGTGTTACCATGACGTTTCGTTTATTGACCCTGTCTGCGATGATACCGCCGATAGGTGTCAGCAGTATCATCGGTAAAAACGACAGCGCGGTTACGAGGCCGAACAGGGAAGCAGAGCCTGTTTGATTTAATAGGTACAGCGGTAACGCGAAGCGTACAATACCATTACCGAACAGTGATATGATCTGCCCGATGACGACCAATGTGAAATCCTTGTGAAACAATTTCTTTGTTTCCAATATTAGATAGCCTCCATTTTATTTACTTTAGCGAGCAGCCCGAAAAAGATGAATAAACCTATCACGAGCATGACCGCCATCCCAATCAAGCGGGCGATAGATGAGTATTGCGGGAACATAGACAGCATATTGCTAAACGGTGCGATCAATAAAAACGATGTTACAACGGTAGCGACAAGGGATTTCTTCCAAAAGCCCACGCGCATCGAGATGAGCCCGACCGAAGCGGACAGCAACGCCGAGATACCCGAAATGGTCAGCAGATCCGGTACCATCGAGGTATTAAACAACTCAGGCATGATACCGAATATATTTGATATCAAAGCAAATATAACGATAGTGCCTACATTACATACTGCAAAGGCAATAACGGTAAAGACAAACACAAGACTGCATTTGGTAAACAGGATACTGCTGCGGCTCAGTGGGTATGAGAATAGCAATAGCGCACGTTTGCCGGTATATTCCTCAACGGTGAACTTTGTATGCATGACAGCGGACAACACGCTGAATGAAGCAATAAATATTATCGAGATCAAGGATATAAATTCATTCCAATTATTAAACAGGGCAACATCGCCCGTACTTTCGATCTGCGGCATGTAGGCCAGTAAAAAGGTAAAGCCTAAACCAACAATAAAGATGCAGAATGTAGCAAAAAAGTATGTACTTATTTTATTTTTAGTAAGCTCCAATTTTAATAATTTCATCATATTGATAAACCCCCGCTCATTTTTGTGATCAAATAATCCTCAAGCTTGTTTTGATGCTCTTCTACTAATTCGCTCATCAC
>CAYURR010000251.1:1747-3357 GCA_964446745.1 uncultured Defluviitaleaceae bacterium
TGCTCGTAAAACGTCGGCATCTCTATGAGGCTGCCCATGCTACCGAGCACTGCGTTTCGTTCTTTCCAGGAGTCTTTGCCCAATACATTCGCCGAGCCCTCCGTGGGCTCCAGTAGTCCCGCGATGAGCTTTAAAAGCGTTGTCTTGCCGGCCCCGTTAGCGCCCAGTATGCCATAGATCTCGCCCTGGTTTACGTTGATTTCGAGGTGGTTCAGCACCGCCTTGCCGTCGAATTCCTTGCATAACTTCTTTGTTGTGACTGCGCATTGTTGCATAATGTCGTCCTCCTTGGATTAATACCGCCATTTGGTATGTATAATAGTCAAAAAATAATCTGCCTCTTCGGCAAATTATTCTGATCGCATATCTATAAGCACTTTAAGCCTATTAATTACTTCATCGTCAATAATTCCTATTTCTAATTTATCTGATATGTGCTTAAAAAATAAACATTTACGATACATTTCCACGGGTGTACAGCTAAAGACAAGTGGATTGACCCAGACATTAACCAGTACAGCTATGACCTCGGCGAGCTCTCTGGGGTAGTCGGTTTGGATAGAGCCGTCCTCTATGCCCGTCCTTATAAATGCCTCTATGATGTTGTGTGCGGCTTCATCGATCGTTGTTGAGATGTGGATAGCCAAAAACTTTGGGTTTTTCAACAAGTTTGGCATGGATTTCACCATAAACTCTTGACTCGGATTGTTTACGGCGACAAGGAGCATCTGCCGTAGCTTCTCTTTACCGCTGTACTGCTTTGAATTTAATAACTCGGCGTATTTGGATTTTTCGTCTCCGTACATCTGATCAATGACTGCGTAGACGATATCTTCCTTTGACTTGAAATGGTGATATATCGCCCCCTTGCTCAGGTTGCCCAATGCGTCGATGATATCCTGTATCGTGGTATTCTCATATCCCTTTTGCAGAAAAAGCTCTAATGCCACATCAAGAATACGCCCGACCGTAACCTCAGGATTTTTGTTTCGTGCCAAGCGCCTCACTCCTTTGTAACTTACAAATAAACATACATACGTTTGGTATGTAAAATGATAATCGACTTTCATTGTTCTGTCAATAGTTAGTATGAATATTCTTTTGAAAAGTATTTGACATGTTCATAAGCGGATGCTATACTCCCACAGCATGGGATTTCTCTAATGATATGCCATGAAAACCGCTCATAAACGGTCTTAAATCAACGACAGATATAAATGTTGATGCCGTGGTCTGGCGAGTATCTCAAATAGGAGGTGTTTTAATGTACGCAATCATCGAAACAGGTGGCAAGCAGTTCAAGGTCAAGGAAGGCGACAAGATCAGGGTCGAAAAGCTGGGTGTCGCAGCAGGTACAGTTTACGAGTTTGACAAGGTCATGGCTGTAGTGGATGGCGACAACGCAAACTTTGGTGCTCCGTATATCGCGGGCGCGAAGGTTACGGCTTCGGTCATCGGCGATGGCAAGGAAAAGAAGGTCATCGTATACAAGTACAAGTCCAAGAAGGGCTTCCACAAGAAAAAGGGTCACAGACAACCGTTCACAGCGCTTAGCATTGATAAAATAGTAACTGCATGACATGCTTTACCGTAATACGCAGCAAGACAGG
>CAYURR010000252.1:0-3277 GCA_964446745.1 uncultured Defluviitaleaceae bacterium
CACGTCTATCTGCTTATAACCCCAGCCCACTTGCTTTAGGCTGACCTGTGTCCCCTCGCCGCAATCAATCAGCAGCAGGCGACCGTTTCTCCTGCACAACAGTGAAGTCAGGTATCGCCCGGGCAGCGGCATCATCCCTCCGGTACCCAGCAGCGAAACATCTATCATATGTCAATCATCCAATCTTGCTTATTTATAGTTACGAATAAATCTAATAAAAGTATTGTGAAAAGTACAGTGATGAGTATAATGCATATGAAGAAAAAAAACAATAATTGTGAGGAAGGATTAATTAGGAAATGAAAATGCTTTACGTACTGTTACTTGCCGTTATTATGACCCTAATATCTAAAAATAACGCGCTCGCTGCCGTACCCAACCCCGAATTTTCATCGGTCGGTGTGACGCAAGAGGACATAGGCCTTACGGATGATATGCTGTATACCTTTTCGGACGGCAAGATCCAAATAAGCCCAGAGCAATCCATATTGATGATTAACGGTGCTTTTACAGCAAAGGCCAAGGGTATAAATAAACCGAATAGCTTTTATCTGCCGCTGCGCCCTATAGCAGAGGCCTTTGGGCTAGATGTCAGATGGAACGCAAAGGATCGCAGGATAATTTTAAGCAATGACGGCCAAAAGATAGAGTTGACGTTAAACGACAACGTAGTGATAGTTAACGGCAAGCTTGTCAAATTGAACGTTGCAGGCATCGCTACACCGATAATATCGCCGGACGGGATAACCTATGCGCCATGGTTTTTCTTTAAGGAATATCTAAGCATCGAGATCACTGATAACAGCTCTATCGCAAGCGGTGTGACCGCATTAGATAAGACAGGCACAGCAGATAAAACAAAGACCGCCGCAAAGGATATGTTGCCGTATGTAAAGGAATCCTTGATGAAGGGTTTAGTAACATGTAAAGCGGACAAGAGGTACATAGAGGTCATATCCAAGATCGAAGAAGATATCAAAAACACCGCTTTGGACGGCACTTTGGGTAGGTACGCGGTATTCAAGGGCCCGTATACGATTTTGGTAGACACCGAGACGAATGACATCTACTTCTATCTATCCGCTCACGCACTCGGAGCCATCATAAGGGCTGATTTCAATGATCCAGAACTGTTTTTAAATGGATATATATTAGGCTAAGGAGTATAAGCAGATGATTTTAATAGCCGGCCCCACAGCGAGCGGCAAAACAGACATCGCGACCGCTCTCGCACTTGAAACGGGCGCAGAGATTGTCACGGCGGATTCGATGCAGGTATACAGATATATGGACGTAGGCACCGCCAAGCCCACACTTGAGGAGCGTATGGGTACTATTCATCATATGCTCGATGTAACGGATCCGGATGAGCCGTTTTCCGCAGCGGTGTACAAGGATATGGCCGAAGCATGCATCGCAGATATACAAAAACGCGGCAAGCCTGTAATTGTGTGCGGTGGTACTGGATTCTATATTAACGCGCTACTGTTTGATACGGAGTTCGCGCAAACAAAACCCAACGAAAATTATATCTCCTCGCTGTATGCGGACGCAGAACGTCACGGTAACAAATATGTTCATGCGATGCTACAGGCTGTCGATCCCGATGCCGCCGCACAGATCCACCCAAATAATATAAAACGCGTTATACGTTCTCTTGCGTTTTTCAAGGACACCGGTGAACGCATATCAGCACACAACGCCGGACAAAAAATTAAGCCTCCGCGTGAGGGCGCGAGGCTGTGCATTGTTTACCGAGACAGGGATACCCTCGTCGAGCGCATACACAGACGGGTAGATCTGATGATCGAAAATGGCCTCGAGGACGAGGTGCGCAGACTTTTGGCCATGGGCTATAACGCAGATCTCGTGTCCATGCAGGCCATCGGTTATAAGGAAATGGCCGCGTATATCGGAGGGAGATACAGTAAGGACGAGGCAATCCAACAGATAAAGATAAACACGCGTCAGTTCGCAAAACGGCAGATGACATGGTTTCGCAATCGCAGCATTACAGACGCATCTGACGACTGTGTAAAATGGATAAACCTTGACGAATCGAACGCCATGGATATATTATTACATTCACAGCACTTTTCATAACACTATTACCATAAATATTTAGAAGGGGCATTCGACATGGTCAAAAACTTTCAAGACATTATACTCAACTCCGTACGCAGGGATAATATTCCGGTTACGATATTTCTGACGAACGGGTTTCAAATACGCGGCATAATCAAGGGCTTCGATAACTATGTGATATTGATGGAATCAGATGGAAAGCAACAGATGGTTTACAAGCACGCGGTTTCGACGATCATCCCTCTCAAGCACGTAAACGATTTTAATCCCTCGAGCGACATTCCGTCCGAAAGTGCTTCGCAAACCGCCGAATAAAGCCGACACAACAGACCCAAAGTGTACACATACAAGCTGCTGCGTTCAAACCGCAGAACAATAGCCATCTATATCACAAAGGACGCAACTGTCGAGGTACGCGCACCGTATGGGGTGTCACATACCGATATCGACGCATTTGTGCGCTTAAAAAGCCCATGGATAGATAGGCAATTATTAACCGCTCATGAACGCAATATCACGAAGACACATACAAAGCTGGACTATACAAGCCGCCTACTCTATAGAGGCAAGGAGTATCCGATACGTATAAGCGATACGGGACGCGCAGATTTTGACGGCAAATGCTTCCTGTTACCCGAGGGCTTAGATGCCGCGCAAATCAGGCGCGTCTTAGTCATGTTATATCAACGGCTCGCAAAACCCGTATTAGAACAAAAGGTCTCCGAACATGCCACGCGTATGGGATTATTTCCGTCAAATATAAAGATCAGCTCCGCGCGAACACGATGGGGCAGCTGCAGCGGCAAAAACAGTCTAAACTTCTCATGGCGTTTGATTTTAACCGACGACACGCTGATCGACTATGTGGTCGTACATGAGCTCGCACATATACGCGAGCACAACCATTCAAAGAGGTTTTGGGCTGTTGTAGCGTCTGTGATGCCGGACTACATAATACGCGAAAAGGTGCTGAGAGCCTTTCAGATACGACTGGAAAATGAAAATTGGTTTGAGTGAAATCCGAAATTAAAAATCCGAAAGTAGAGAATACATATGCGCAGAAAAGATAGAGAGCAGGACAGAGACTTTGCATTAAGCGTCATACATTCATGCGAATACGCAACGCTTGCAATGATCAATGACGATAATACACCGTATTGCATACCGGTATCGCCCGTTTTGATAGGCGATA
>CAYURR010000253.1:0-3255 GCA_964446745.1 uncultured Defluviitaleaceae bacterium
AAACACTCGGTTTTCTATTGCTGGTCATTCTGTTTCTGTTTTTGATTGTGTTGTTCGTGCCGGTGTCGTTCCGGGTTCGCAGCAGCGCAGAGGACTTGACGCATGGCTTCGGAGGATTGACTGTCAATGTGAGGGTATCGTGGCTGTTTTCGATCGTGTGGCTCAGATATACCCAACATGGCACACAAACCGGGGAGCTTGTGTTGAGGTTGTTCGGGATAAAGCTAAAGCCCAGGAAGCCTAAGATGCCAAAGATTGACGGTACTGAGGATAAACATGCAGCTTCAAAACCGACAGACGAGGCAGAGGTTAGTGCACAAGCTGAAACGATAGCGCATGAGGACCTCCATGATCAGGAACCGGATACAACCAAGAGGGATAAAGACGGCGGGTTTTTTGAACGGATAGGCGAGCGCATAAAAAACCTCAACGACCAGCGTATCAAATGGAAAAATGAATGGGATAGGATACCGGACAAGAGGGGTATACTCAACCAGGTATTATTATTGATAAAGCGCATACCGCGCATGGTGTTTTGGGGCTTTTTCAGACTAAAGGCGCATTTTGGTTTTACGGATCCGTCGGCGACTGGCACGATGCTCGGTTATTCGTATACGGCACTCGGTGTATTTGGATGGACCCCATATGTAGAACTGTCCGGTGACTTTGAAAAAAAGTGCTTGGCATATGATCTGTCTACGGGCGGGATGATATCGGTGTTTACGATGTTGCTACCGGTATTAAGGCTTGTTTTTTCAAAGCCGGTTTGGAAAGTGGTAACGGAATATATATTTAAACGAAGGGATGATCGGAATGGGAGAAAACGTAAGCAACAGCCTGCAAACGCTGTTTGAAAAATTTGAGAGGTTTATAACCACAAAGACGGTAATAGGAGAGCCGGTAAATATCGGCGATGTGATCATCGTACCGCTCGTCGATGTTGTGTTCGGTGTGGGAGCGGGGTTGTCGGATAAGGAAAATTCGGACAAGGCCGCAAATGATTCGGGCGGCGGCGGCTTGGGTGCACGCATTACACCGTCGGCGGTGCTCGTAGTCGTAAACGGCACTGTGCAGCTCGTGAATGTAAAGGGTCAGGATTCGGTTAACAAGCTCATTGACATGGTACCCGGGATATTGTCAAAGTTTAACCTGGACGGGATATTCAACAAGGATAAGGCGAACACATCTGCAAATGCAAACTCAGCCACTGGTGCATCTGCAAATGCCGGTACAGGACCGGATGTCGTCTACGAGGCGTAAAGATTACGAAACGTAAAATAAGCAAAGATACCGTAAGGGTGGGGGAAACCGTGAAGACTAAGATATTTGTAACACTTGTATTGGTAGTGTGCTTTATAACCGCCGGGTTTTTTATATATAAGCCCAAGATATTCGGAGCGGGACCGCAGGTCTATCTCGATAATAAACTCCTGTACACGGAGGTGCCGCCGACGATTATAAAGGATCGAGTAATGGTGCCGTATCGCTCCATAACAGAGGGCATGGGCTCGTCACCGAGCTGGGATCCGAGTCAGCGAAAGATTACCGTATACCTGAACAACCTATATACGATCATGTATATCAATAATCCCGTAATGACCTACGGGGTATATTCGTTGGACAATAACGGCTCAGTCGTCTACAACTCGTCGCGCACTATGACGCTCGAGGCTCCGCCTACTATCGTGAACGACAGGACCTTGGTACCGTTGCGCGCGCTATCTGAGGGATTGGGTGCGACCGTAACATGGGATGGTAATGCGCGCATCGTGTATGTGAGCTCGCCGCCTACACCCACACCGGCTCCGACGCCATCGCCTACCCCGTCGCCATCTCCGTCCCCAACGCCTACGCCGACCACCACACCGCCGCCGATTCCGACGGCCACGGTCTCGCCGTATATGCCCACCAATTTCTTTGAGGAGATATCGGCAAAACGTGCTCAGCTCATGTACGACAATGACGAGCGCTTCGTAATGCTGTATTACTCGAGCAAGGATCAGGATTCGAGGTATTCGATAGGCTTTATAAAGGATGCCGCAGACGCGGCGCGTGTAAAGGTCTATGGCGTGGACATGGATTCGCTGTTCTATCCTAATCTGATCACGGACTTAAACTTTATCTGGAACCATATCCCTAGAAACCAAAATAACTACTCGACGCTGTTCTTTGTAAACGGCAAGTCGGATGTTTTGTTCTTTAGGAAGCCGTCTAATCGATTTGCGACGGACGATTACTTCTACCAATACCTCAGAAAGGTCCAGCCGAGCGCATCACCGCAGCCTACACCAACACCGGACTACAACCAGTATTGGAAGGAGATATCACGTAACACCGCCGTAAATATGTTTGAAGCGGGCACGCGTTTCGTGTATATTTGTTACCTGCCATCTGACACGGCAACAAAGCCGCTCGTGGACACTATCAAGCGCGCGGCCTATGAAACGGGCGTATATGTATACGCGACGGACTGCACCTCAGTCAACGAGAACCTCGACTGGTGGGGCAAGACCTCCTACGGAGGTCCGATAAACCAATACCCGATCATATTCCTAGCGAATGATAACGTAAACGGCACCGCAACGTTTATACGCCCGGCAAATATCTCGCTGAATGCGATAAAGGCGGCGTTTGAGCCGTTTGTGGGGAATTAATAAGAGTAAGTGGATATAGATAAGGTAGGGCTACAGCAGGATGATCTGCTGTAGCCCTTTTTTTTGTCAATATCGTTGTGGAAGTGGTATATATAGAAAGTTGACAATATATCGACGCGTACATGGACAAAAAGGCACAAAGTGATGCTGCGTGATTTGCCGAAACGTCATTGGTAGACAAAAGCTACAAGAATTTGACATAATAATAATAAAATTATATAATGTGAACAATTCCTTACATGTTTCTAAGAAGCTAACGATCTACCTTACGTTACATTAACGATATGCGGACAATGACATGATAAGTGAAACACGACAAATAAGAAGCACCGCGTTAGATTCATGCCGAGTAGGCAATGGATTGTAGCGCGGTGCTTTTGTATTTATAAATAGCATAAGAGGGGGCATTTGTATGAGGAGTTTTAGGATTTTAATTTCATTTTTGCTAAGCATCGTTTTAGTTTTGCAGAATGTGTATATTAATAATGGATCAATCTATGCAAATGACAATGCAACAGTAGTTGATAGCGTTGATACCATGTATGACTTCAGCTATAACAATACATCAGGCAGCGCAATAGAAGTGCCAGAAACACTTGAT
>CAYURR010000254.1:0-3238 GCA_964446745.1 uncultured Defluviitaleaceae bacterium
AAGATAGCGCAGATATATCCTATGCTCGCGACTTTGACGCGATGGTCTCCGCTGTTGTGACCGATCGGTTACGCCGCATAAATAACGACCGTTACACCTATCTCTATACACCGACCGAATACAAGCTCACAAAGGCTATCGAAAAGAGCGACGCAAAGACAGCCTCCGTAAAGGAACTCACACCGTCGACCGCGTATCTGTATTTGCCGAATATCTCCGGCGGCACAAAGGATTTTATGATGGAGAACAAGGCCTTCTTGCGTGGATATAAAAACCTCGTGATTGACCTAAGGGGGAACTATGGCGGTATGTTGGTGGACTTCTATGCGATTAGTGAGCTGTTCCTGCCAAAGGGCAAAATAATAGGACACGAATTAACCCGTGTCCCGGTGCTTAGTCGTACTATTGTTTCAAAAAATGAACCGTATTTCCATTTCGAACGCATCGTGATTTTGCAAGACGAAAACACCGCAAGCGCTGCCGAGGGCTTGATCCTCGCGCTACGCCAAAACCTCGATAATGTTTCCACCCTCGGCACAACGACCTTCGGCAAGGGCATCGGCCAAGTCACAATACCGCAGACCCGCGGCTACGCACTAAAGGCTACCGTGCTGCTCGTCTCCGGTCCGGATAATGTCTCGATACACAATAAGGGGATAATTCCCGATGTTGTGTATGAAGAGAGCGAGGGGGAGAAGGAGGGTATCGTAAGCAGGGCATTGGATATGGTTGAGAGATAAAACAATACCACGGATATTCACGGATTACCACGGATTTAAGATCTTTAAATGCTTTAAGATCCGTGGTAATCTTTCGCCTTAGGTAATCTTTTTTGCCTTACCCCTTCGCCGCTTTCGGCAACTCAATAACAGGCTTTGTCTTGCTCTGCCGAAACAGCACGATCTTGCGGCCGATCACCTGTACGACCTCTGCGCGTGTCCTGCCGCCGAGCAGGTCCGCTACGGTCCTCGCATCGTCTGCGCAGTTTTCGAGCACGCTGATCTTTATCAGTTCTCTGGCCTCAAGAGCCTCGTCGAGGCTGTGTATCTGTTCCGGGCTTGCACCGGATTTGCCGATCTGTGCAATCGGCTCTATTGTGTTAGCCATTCCGCGTAAATAAGCGCGTTGCTTACTTGTTAACATTGTCCACCTCATTCTTACGGATAATACGTAAACTCCAAATAATACAACCTTACCGTATCGCCCTCTACGATGCCTGCGTCTTCGAGGGCTTTTATTATGCCCTTTTCACGCAGATAGCGTTGGAAGAACGCGTTGCCCTTTTCTGTCTCGACATTTGTGTAGCCGAGCATGCGCTCGATGCCGGGCCCCTCAACCACAAATGTATCGTCGTCTCGTGTGAGTGTGAACGGCGCGTTATCGACAGGCAGCTCGTCGTATTCCTCATAGTCCTCGTCAAACACTACATCGGTCGGGTAGTTTTGCAATATATCCCATATCCCGTTCATGAGCTCGTCCAATCCCGTATTCGTGGCCGCTGAGATTTTATACAGCTTATAACCATGCTCCGCGCAGTATTTCTCTATCGCGGGCATGTGTTCTTCGCTCTCAGCCAGATCGGTTTTGTTCGCGCAGATGATCTGCGGACGCTCTGCGAGTGCCGGGTTATATGCGAACAGCTCCTTGTTGATCATCTCGAGCGCGTCCAGAGGATCGGCTTCAACGACACCGCCGCCTATACCTGCGCTGTCCACAACATGCACGAGCACCTTTGTACGCTCGATGTGCCGCAGAAACTCATGCCCGAGGCCTATCCCCTCGCTCGCACCCTCTATAAGTCCCGGTATATCCGCGAGCACAAAGTCGTTGCCGTATCGGTTCCTGACCACGCCCAAGTTTGGCGACAGCGTCGTGAAGCGATAACTCGCGATCTTCGGGTTAGCATTCGTTACCATCGACAGCAGCGTCGACTTGCCCGCATTCGGCAGCCCGATGATACCCGCATCTGCTATGAGCTTGAGCTCCAGTATTAATTCGTAGCCCTTACCGGGTTTGCCCTGCTGTGCATATGTCGGGGCTTGGCGCACGGCTGTCGCGTACTGCTTGTTACCCTTGCCGCCGCGCCCGCCGCGTGTCAGTACGCGCGGCTCGCCGGGCTTGACCATGTCGGCCATGACCTTTCCGGACACGGCCTCTTTTATGACCGTGCCGACCGGCACCTTGATGATGACATCCTCGCCGTCCGCACCCGTACAATTGTTGCCGCGACCGTTCTGACCATGCTCTGCTTTAAAGCTACGGTGGTAACGGAAATCGATGAGGT
Organism: uncultured Defluviitaleaceae bacterium; assembly: GCA_964446745.1. Classification (GTDB taxonomy): domain Bacteria; phylum Bacillota; class Clostridia; order Lachnospirales; family WQUN01; genus CAYURR01. The sequence goes on from CAYURR010000254.1 coordinate 2,285, forward strand.
TGTTTAGTCCTTCATCCGCAACGAACACCACATCACCGCCACGCCCGCCGTCACCGCCGTCGGGTCCGCCGTTTTGGACGTATTTCGCCCTATAAAAGGACACGCAGCCGTTGCCGCCGTTACCCGCGTGTACCTTGATTTTTACCTTATCTACAAACATATTCGTCTCCAAGAAATAAAAAGGGCCACGGCTAATCAGGATGTCCTTAGCCGCAGCCGCTTATATTGTATTCAGCTATTAAACAGCCTCTACGGGATAAACGCTGACCTGCTTCTTATCCCTGCCCTTACGCTCAAACTTCACACGTCCGTCGACCTTTGCGAACAACGAATCGTTCGAACCGATGCCAACGTTATTGCCCGGGTGGATCTTAGTCCCGCGCTGCGTGTAGAGGATGTTGCCGGCCTTTACGACCTGACCGTCCGCACGCTTCGCGCCGAGACGCTTCGCTTCGGAGTCACGACCGTTCTTTGTTGAGCCTACGCCCTTTTTATGTGCAAAATATTGTAAATTGATCTTAAGCATCATCTTCACCTCTCTTACCTATTATACTTCTTTATTTATAACTTCTTTATTTACAACTTCTTTATCTATAACTTCCTTATCTATGATACGCAGCTCGTCGGGATACATATCGCGTATACCCTCCATGCCCAACACAAGCGCAGACATCAATAGCTGCACATCGTGGTTCTCCGAGCCTTCAGCGATCTGCGGCAGATACATATTCAGAAGATTGTCTTTGCAACCCTTTTCCATGTAATTCTCGGGGTATTCATACTCCATATCCTCATCGGTAAACGCCTCAATGGCATTTATCGCGTTGAAGGTGAGTATCGAAATTCCCGCGCAGACCTGAGACATCGAATGTCCCTCGATCTCAAAGCCGCAAAGCTGTCCTGTCTTGCTGCGTATTACGGTAAAGCATGTCATGCAGTTACTATTTTATCAAT
>CAYURR010000255.1:0-3177 GCA_964446745.1 uncultured Defluviitaleaceae bacterium
GTTGTAACATAGAACCATCATGAAATCAATGGAGGTCATCTATGCGCAAGGTTCTTTTTTTGGCTCAGCGAACCCGAGCACCCGTTCCCACGACCATGCCTACTGAGGCGGCTCGAACGAGCGTTAAATCAGATAGAACCCGATTATGTCGTACTGTGTTATGGCATCAATGACGGCATTTATTACCCGTTATCAGAGGAACGCTTTGCGGCGTACAAAAACGGCATGCACACTGTCATTTGCACGCTTAAGGCCCGCAATATCCAGGTCGCGCTGATGACGCCGCCCCCATTCGATACATCGGCATATGCCGCAAACGGTAACATCCTGCAGCCCTTGGGCTTGGAGCAATATGGCTATTCGTGTGTATATGAGGGCTACGCACAGGTCATGGAAACCTACGCGCGTTGGGTACGCGAGGAGCTGTCCGCGTCGGTCGATTGTGTGATCGATACATGGCAAGCGCTTTCAGATGACAATACGACGAACAGCGGAGACGGTATACATCCAAACTTGCACGGTCACTGGGTCATCGCGCGACAAGTGTTACAGGATCTCTTTGGCATTTGCGCACCCCGCTTTGAGGAGCAAATGGAGTGCGACGCATACGGACTGTATAACCTTATGCACAAGTACAACACCTTACAGCACCGCTCTGACAAGGAGACCGTCGGCCACGACAACATGTACAAGGATGAATACCTGTCCGGTGCGGAGTTGTCCGATGCTCTTGAGGCCTCCAAAGCCGAGATCGATGCATATATTTCCTCGCACCCGGAGCTTTTTTGTCTGTGTGGTGAATGGCAGGGATATCGCAGGGACTTGCTGCATTTTGAAGGCTACGAGGTCATTATCGCGTATTGGCTGCCCCGCCGCGGTAGAGCGCATGAAGCGTTTCCATGACTTTATGATCGATCGTTTTATACTCAATAAAAAAGCCACGCTGTTCGGCTTCAGCCGAGGCGGGCTCTATGCATTACATTATGCCGCGGCTCATCCCGAGGATGTAGCGGCTCTATACTTGGACGCGCCTGTCGTGGACATCCGCTGCTGGCCGGGCGGTAAGGGTTTATCACCGGCATTCTATCCGCCAAGCTACCGGTGATCATTGTAGCCGGTGACGCCGACGAACTTGTACCCATAGGCGAAAACTCCGCAATACTCGCGAAAAAGTTCGAAAACTCCGGGATCGCATTTCGTTATATCATCAAAAAGGGCGTGGGATATCATCCGCATAGCCTTGATGATCCCACGCCCATAGTGGACTTTATTACGGCTTCCAGTGCTTATCGATCTCCCTGCGCGCTATCTTGACAGCCGCATTGAGACGGGACGGATCGCCGTGTACGCTCGTGATATCCCTGAATGTAAACTCCAGAGGACAGCCGCGTGCGGCCTCTACGGTTGCGCGCAGCTGGGTCGCGAGGGTGTCCTCGTCAAAGCCCGGCATCGCAAACAGATTGGGTGACGGCTTTCTGTGATAGACGATCTTTGTGCCGCGGATCTTTTCGGCGATATCATGCTCGTTACACCAAGGCGAAACCGAGATCTTGCGGAGGTTTTTCAGTGTCGACAGGCTCTTGTCCCAGATTACGTCCACAGGCTCGCAGCAGCCGAACGCAAACAGGCCGAAGCGCTCCGCATAACGTCTAAAATATGTAAAGAAAAACTCTTCGAACATTTCCGGAGAAATACCCACAGTTTCCTGAGAATTCGCGTAACCCCAGCAATCTCGGAGCGTAAGCAAGCGATCAGGGTTTTCGGGCAGATCGTTTGTATATCCATATGAATCCTGATTGAGAGGGCTCGCGTTGCCGTTACACAGCAGTGCTTGCTTTTGCTCGATCTCGTCCATATATGCCAAGAGGTCGTTCGTCTGCATTTCCATAGCCTCATGAAACTTATCCTCGGAGTCATATAGCGCGCAGAGCATGGCTTCCATACCCATCAGCTCGCATAGCGGGTACGCGAGCGACAACGCCATACTCGGGAATTGTATACTCACGGGCAAGATGTCTCCGACGATCTCCTGTATATCCTGCTGACGTTTCTTTGCGTTTTTGAGACCTTCGTCTACATGCCACTCGGACTTTCCGAGTAGATGAAAGTCGTCCTCCAGATCCTTTATCAGATGCTGCGCGGCGTATCCCATCGTGGGCTTTCCGTTCTCATCCTTCGCTACAGTGCGGTCAAATCTCAGGCCGTATGGTACAAATCCGTTCCAGACATACACCGGGAATGTATCCTCTATGACCCTATCGTCCTCCCATGCCGCTTCGGTCAGTAGCGGCGCCATATAGCCCTCTATCTGCCTCGCGAGCTCGTTTTCACATTTCAGCTTCGGATACACATCCTCATATACCCCGTGATACTTCATCACAACAAGCGGCTCGTTTGTGTCGCCGTTGTTCAGCGCGTACCATTTCTTTCGCAGCTCCGGCATGCGTGGCTGGTTCGCGAGCTCATGGATCCTCTTTGCCATTTCCCTTAGATATTCGCGTTCGTTTGCAGTCATAGTCCCACCCTCTGTCATAGTCATTTAACCCCGTTTTTAGGCTTGACGGTATATCGCCTCAGTACATGGATTATGTCACATTACTAAGCGAAAAGCAATCGCTACAGAATCATTCGGGTGAGCGAAATTCCTGTTTATTTTCTGGCCTTTACGGCATGGAAATCATAACCCGGCACAAACTCGAATATGTACTTCATCTGCGTATCCTTTGGCACATCCTCGGGTATCTCCATCAGTTTATAAAACTCCGAAAGCTCCATCCCTGTATAGACAGCACCCATTTCAATGCTCATCGAACCGCGCAGATCCGCAACCTTCAAATAATTACCGCTCTGTGCGACGGCTTCTACGGTGGGTACAGTCACCTGCATCAGCCCCGCCGCGTTCAATGCCGCTATGCTGCCAAAGAACACCGCCGCCGTCACGAACATAAACGCCATCGGTTTTATCGCCCTACCGAACACCGTCATGTTGATCTCGGGCTTACTCGAGGGGCAGACGGTTACGCATTGCCCGCAGGTTATACACTCCATCGAGCTGACCACATCCGCCGAGCCTACGTCGAGCCCCATCGGACAGCTCCTGCTGCATTTACCACAGCCCTTACATTGCTCACGTTTTATCCGTGCGGGGCTGAGCTTTGATATGAGCCCGTACAGCGC
>CAYURR010000256.1:0-3100 GCA_964446745.1 uncultured Defluviitaleaceae bacterium
TTATAAGGGTATTGCCGATAGGTTCGGCATAGCTCGCTTGATGGGAATAGTTAGCCGCCCCGTCACTGAATAACACCACATGCTTAGGATTTGCCGCGCCGTAATTATTCAATAATGTTCGGGCTGTATATATCCCGTGTTGTATATTGGTACCAGAGCTGGCATTGGCGGTGGCCTCCAGCTGATCGAGCCTGCTTAAGAAAAATCCCAGATCGTTAGTAAGCCGCTCCCCGTATCCATGTCTGTCCATTAGTGCGTTAAAGGCAAGATAATCATATCCGACAAGCCCCAATAGATGATCAGATTCGCCCTTGCCTAAAAACTCTGTGGCAAACTGTGCTGCGGCCTTCTTGGCGTGGTAGAAAACGGTATTTCCATCTGGCGCCAAATTAAGCATACTACCCGAAACGTCTAGAGCTAAAACAACCGAAGCCGGTAAATCCCTGACGGCCTCGATCTTGTTCTGCGTGATGATATCAAAATTAATAGTAAAGCGGTCATAACCGATCTGCTCTATCGATTTTCGGTATTCGAGCAGTCCGTCGTCGGATATCTGTGTGGGCGGATTGTAAAAAATCTGCCCCTTACTGTCACCGGCCGGATCGCTGCCGACATTTTCTTCCGCCCATATAATGGGAGGCAGTCCGGTGAGTAATACTATACACAGCGCAACGCACATGACCTTTATCGCCGTAAATCCCAATTTCATATCTAAATCCACCTTTGGCATTGTTCATTAGTTGTTGTATTGTTGTTATCTAAATGTATTTTAGGTGGTAAATAAATTAATATGCCAAAGGTGGAAAAGTATATAATGGAATCGGTCTGAATAAAAATTAAATCTTGCGGATTTTTAATATAACGCTGTCTCCGTCTATGGTTACATCCTTTTCAACTGCAAGCTCTGAAAAATCGCATATTTTGGCAAGCGCTTCACGCTCGATGTTATCGCGATACGCGCTTATTACGGAACTGAGATAAGCGCTGTCGGTCGAAAGGCTCAGCATGACCCTATCGGCAACCTCAAATCCGGCCTCCTTACGTAGAACCTGACAATGGCGCAGCAATTCCCTGTAACAGCCCTCATCCTTGAGCGCGGGTGTCACAATAACGGACAACGCAAGCGGTATATCACCCGCGAGCCGCTTGATACCGGGCTTTTCTTTGGAATGCAACACAAACAACTCCGATGAAAGCAGATGGTCACCCAAGGGTATTTCGTTTCCGGTCTTGTATGCCGCGACAAGGCCGAACATTGCGTCTGCGCTCATATCCTCGAGTAACGCCTTGATATTATTCAATTCGCCCTTCAAGACACGTCCGGCGCTCTTAAAGTCCAGCGTCAGGACCTCATCGCATAACACATCCCAGTCCGTAACGAAAACGAGTTCCTTTACATTTAGCTCGTCCTTGATCGCATCCGCATATCGTTCGCAGACGCTCTGAAGTGACGCGTCTACATACAACGCGGACAGCGGCTGCCTGACCTTCAATTGATTTTCGTTTCTGAGCTTCATAGCGCCTGCTATGGTTGAGCGCACCGTCTCCACGTCACCGAGCACGGCCTCATTGACCGCGTGGGGTGTGGGAAAGTCGGACAGATGAACGGATAACTCGCCTTCCCCAAAACGTAGGATGATGTCCTGCCAGATGCGTTCGGCCATGAATGGTATTAGCGGGGCCATCACCTGTACAAGCATCTTGACGGCACGATACAGCGAACTGTATGCATAAAGCTTGTCGTCATCGAGACCTGTTCGCCAAAAGCGCTTGCGGCAGAGGCGGACATACCAGTTCGAAACATCGTCTATGCATACCTCAAATGCTCTGACGAGACTGGGCGTGTCAAAGTCCTCAAAGCATTTGACCGCGTCTGCGACAAATTGGTTAATTCGGTTTTCAAGCCAGATGTCCATCGGATTATCCGAACAGGATTGCGAGTTTTCGCCATTGAGCATAGGCTCGTCGAGCTCTGCGTAGGTCATGAAAAAGCTGCGGATATTCCAAAGTCCGAGCAGCTTGCGACGCGCCTCGTCGCAGAGGTGGTAGCCGAAGCGCACATCTGATGAGGTATTCGCTGACGCAAACAGGTAGCGCGCGGTGTCCGCGCCGATTTTCTCGGCGGCTTCGTCAAATCGTATCATGTAGCCCGATTTGTGAAACTTGGAGCCGTCCTCCTGAACGACGCTTCCGTGTGTCATCACATGCTCGTACGGCGCATCACGGGTCAGCATAACACTCATAAACAGCATAGAGTAGAACCAGAGCCGCACCTGTTCGTTCATTTCGATGACCCATTCAGCCGGGAACCATTGCTGCCAATTTTCCCGATCTGTGAAATACCCAAGCGTCGAAAACGGCGTGATACCCGCGTCGAGCCATACATCACCGACCTCCGGTACACGCGAAACCGACGCGCCGCAGGCCGGGCAGGGGATCTGTATATTATCTATCCATGGCCTATGCAGCTCGGGTAGAGTATCGACCGCCTCACCGCCGAGCTTGCGCAGCTCAGCCTTTGAGCCGATAACGGTCAGGTGTCCGCAGGCTTCGCACAGATAAAACGGCAGCGGCAGACCGTAGAAACGTTTGCGCGAGATATTCCAGTCGCCCATATGAGTCAGCCAGTCGTGCATACGCTTACCCGCGAATGCGGGCTCCCACTTCACACGGCTCGCTGCCTCCAAAAGGCGCGGGCGTATATGATCTGTTTTGATGACCCACGAACCCACGAGCCTAAACAACACCTCGGTCTTGCACCGCCAGCAGACCGGATAGCTGTGCGTAAACGCATGTGTTTTATATAACTTTCCTTGCTTTTCAAGCGCGTCAAATATCAGTGGCGCGGCCTCGGATGCACTCTTGCCGGACAGGAACTCATATCCGTCATATATGCGGCCATCCTCGCCGACCGGGCATATCTGATCGAGGCCTTCGATTTTTCCGAGCTCGAAGTCCTCTGCGCCGCAACCCGGAGCGATATGCACTACACCGCTGCCGTCGTCGGCGCTTACCTCGTCCCATGCCACGATCCGATGTGTCAGTCCCTGTTGCACGGGCAGCTCCGGCAAAAAGGTTTCGTATGTGAGCCCGACGAGTT
>CAYURR010000257.1:0-3083 GCA_964446745.1 uncultured Defluviitaleaceae bacterium
GAAAAGGCCGGTGTGCCGATGAAGGTCGTAACGACACTCAATCGTCGCGAGGCCTTAAAGGGTGCGGATTTCGTGACCACACAGTTTCGTGTTGGATTGTTAAAAGCGCGTGTGTTAGACGAACGCATACCGTTTTCGCATGGCATGCTCGGGCAGGAGACGAACGGAGCGGGCGGATTATTTAAGGCGCTGCGTACGGTACCCGTGATAGTGGACATCTGCAAGGACATGGAGGAACTCTGCCCTAACGCATGGCTGATAAACTTCACAAATCCGTCCGGTATCGTCACGGAGGCGATAAACCGATACACAAATATCAAGAAGGCGGTAGGCCTCTGCAACTTAGCTGTAGGCATGGAGCGAAACATTGTCGACGAGATCACAAAGGCCGGTTATGAATACAAGAACGTGAGGGCGGGCTTTGCGGGGCTCAACCATATGGTATATGTGACGGAGGTAAAGGCTGACGGCGAGGATATCATGGAGTTTGCACTGTCGAAGTGGGGTAAGCAAACCATGAAGAATATCGCGGGACACGAATGGGATCAGGACTTTATAAAATCCCTCGGCGTGTTGCCGTGCTCGTATATGCGCTATTACTACATGGCTCAGGAGGCACTTGAGGACGAGCTCGAGAAATACCGCACACAGGGCACGCGCGGTGAGATCGTTCAGAAGGTTGAGGAAGAACTGTTCGAGATGTACAAGGACCCCGAGCTGTCGATCAAACCCCCGCAGCTTGAAAAGCGCGGTGGTGCGTATTATAGCGACGCGGCCTGCAATCTGATCGATTCGATATACAATGACAAGGGCGATGTCCAGGTCGTAAACACGCGTAACTGCGGCGTTGTGGATATGTTCGGTCAAGAAGATATCGTCGAAACAAACTGCGTGATCACGAAATCCGGTCCGAGGCCCGTTTCCGTAGCACCGATACCACGCGTCGCGCAAGGGCTTGTATATCAGATCAAGTCGTTTGAGATAGCCGCGTGCGAGGCTGCAATGTCCGGTGACTATAGCAAGGCATTAAAGGCAATGATGATAAATCCGCTCGTACATTCGCAGCATTACGGTCGTATCGTGCTCGACGAGCTCTTGGAGGCGCACAAGGCATATTTGCCGCAGTTCTTTAGTTAATGACAACAGGTATCTAAGAGGAGGAAATAGATTGACACAACTGGATAAGGCGGTATTACGTGAACTGGGCGCGCGATATATGGAATACGCCTCACTACCCATTCAAAACGAAAAGATTAATCTCTGGAAGGCATTAAACCGTGGTCAGATGAAACGCCCGATGGTCGTCATCGATCAATTGCCTTGGAGCGAATTAAACACAAACGGTGAGCTCGATTGCGTCGTCACGGACGAATACTTTAGAAACATCGAGGCCTCGCTGCGTATGCAAATATACAAATGGCGGCATTTTCCGGTGGATATGGTGTTGGATCCGTATATCGCGATACCACGTGCTATTACGAATACAGGCTACGGCATCAACGCCGAGGTCGATAGGGTATTTTCCGAGAATAACGACGTAGCTGCTCAACATTTTCATAACCTGATCAATAACGAAGAGGATGTCGCGAAGATCAAGGATATGCAGATAACGCACGATGAGAAGAAGAGCGAAGAATATATGCAAGCCGCCAAGGAAATATTTGACGGCATCGCAGACGTGAAGTTCTCAGGCATGCAGTTTCACCTTGGTGTATGGGACTACCTGACCATGTTGATGGGTGTCGAGAATATCTATATCGCGCTGATAGATGAGCCCGAGCTTATGCACCAGTGCATGAGGCGCATCACGGATTCCGTGCTCGCAGGTATCAAACAAGCTAACGATCTGAGGATACACGACGATATAGCAAATGCCTGCCACTGCTCATACATATTTACGGACGAATTGCTGCCCGAAGCGGGAAAAGGCAAGGGTCCTGTTTCCGAAAACTGCTGGTCGATGGGGCTCGCGCAGCTGTTCACGTCAGTTTCACCGCAGGTCACGGAGGAGTTCGAGCTGCCGTATATAACGGAAATGGCAAAGCATTTCGGTATGATTTACTATGGTTGCTGCGACAGATTGGACGATCGCATGGACGTAGTAAAGCGCATCCCGAATCTTAAGAAGCTCTCGTGCAGCCCGTGGAGCAACAAGCGTCGCTTCGCGGAGCAGCTCGGTCGTGAGATCGTGATGTCAGCTAAGCCCAATCCCGCGTACCTCGCTGAAGGCACGATGGACGAGGCCGAGATCAGACGCGACCTGCAAGAGACTGTAGACATAGCGCGTGCTGAAAACGTGAACCTCGAGTTGATACTCAAAGACATTTCATCGGTGCGCCACGACCCGAAGCGTCTGACACGCTGGGCCGAGATAGCGATGGAAGTCGTGGGCAGTTAAGGTTGTGATGAGTTTTGAATATTTACTCAGCTCAGATATCGGATTTAGAGAAAATAACCGAATATATATGGCTACTTTCGCAGGATCCGAAATATAGTGGCTTTCCCAAAATAGATAGCTATGCAAAGGCTCATAAGAGAATAGAAAAGGCACTGTCAAATCCGTCGGACTGCGTGCTTGTCTATAGAGATGCGGAGGAAATAAACGCATGTGTCATCCTGGATGTAGAGCCTGACAATCTATATCTGCAAGCAAACGGCGGTATTTTTTCCGCAGACACCACCGGACGCGCCGTTAGAGAGATTGTTCAATATATAATGGACAGGTTTGGTGGTTATGAGTTCCTTTGCACGCACACTAAAGAAAACATATCCAACAGCACTTTAGAGCAGATGGGTGCGGAACTGATAGAAGCAAGCCGTCTTTGTGAATTATCAAGTGGAGGCTTCGTGCCTTTACGATCTGGTAAAATCAGTCTTTTGAACGCGAATGACTTCGATGCATATTCCGAATTTCACAGCCGAAATTTTGACGGGTGTTATTGGAGCTTTGAGCGAATGCTTGCGGATATGTCGAGATGGGAAGTCCATGTGATGATGAACGGATCTGATATAGTAGGCAGCTCGTTTACGTCAATGTGGGATAAAACCATGAGTGAAATCTACGGCCTCAAATTTATTGATGG
>CAYURR010000258.1:0-3055 GCA_964446745.1 uncultured Defluviitaleaceae bacterium
AATTCATCAAGGGCAACATCGATGTGGGCAATAACAAATACGACTTTACAAAATATCGCTTATACACAGATTACAAGGAAATGATCGAGAAGGAGCAGCTCGACTACGTTGATATCGCGCTGCCTACATATCTGCACTGCGAGGCGAGCGTTTACGCGTTGAACCACGGCCTGCATGTAATGTGCGAAAAGCCTATGGCTATGAACGTAACCGAATGTGAGCAGATGACCAAGGCTGCAAAGGACAGCGGCAAGAAGCTCATGATCGGTCAGTGCCTGCGCTTCTGGCCGCATTACGAGTACCTTAAGGCGTGCGTCGAAGACAAGCGCTTCGGCAATGTGGTTTGCGCATATTTCTTCCGTGGCGGGGATCCCCCGATATGGTCATACGAAAACTGGCTGCTCACAAAGGACAAGAGCGGCGGTTGCCTGCTTGATCAGCACATCCATGACGTTGATACCATCAACTGGCTGTTCGGCATGCCGGACGCTGTATCCGCAGCCGGCGTAAATGTAATCCCGGGCAGCGGTTATGACGCGGTTTCTACAAACTACTACTACACCGACAAGGTTGTAAACGCACAGGACGACTGGACACTGCGCGGCGGCTTCGGCTTCGAGATGATCTTCAGGGTCAATTTCGAAAAAGGCAACCTGATCTTCACACGCGACGGCAAGCTGTCTGTTTGCGAAAACGGCGGCGAAAAGTTCTATCCGGAGCTTGAGCCGGACAGCGGCTATTATCGCGAGCTCGTATACTTCACAAACGCGATCAGGAATAACACCGATATCGAGACAGCTACACCGGAGAGCACAATGGCTACTATCGAGATCGCCGAAAAGGAATTCACATCTGCTGATAACGGCGGCCAGCTTATAAAGGTGAAGTAAGTTAAGACCAACACAATTACCACGGATTTTCACGGATGAAAAACGGATCTGCACGGATAAAACATTTTTATATGTTTATCCGTGTAGATCCGCTCATATACTATTGTTTAACCCAATACGCCTCGCCGTTCGGCTTTCTGTCTAAAAAGCCGTATTGAATCAAATATCGCCTGGTCGTCGGGATATCGGCGTAGAACCTGCCTACGATTTCATTCACCTCTTTTTCTGTATACTCCCTGTTCGGCTCAAATTCCTTTGACAGATGCTGCAAGATAATGATCTTCTTCTTCTCTTTGACCGGGAAGTCCTTAATCAAAAGCTTGTTATCCTGGTTAAAATATCTGCCGAGTACCTCATCCTTTTCGGCTTGTGTGATCGCATATCTTTCGTCGATCATCGTGGCTGTCCTGTGTATGTCCACAAGGCTCTCGTTTGACTTCTCCGTCTCAATACTCCGGTTGTTCATCCTTTTATCCCCTTTTCTTTCCTCCAATAACTCCATCATGGCTACGATGACCTTGGCTTGCTTATATCGTTCCTTTAATACAAAACGCTGATTTCTGATCGTGGATGTGCTAGAAGCACTTGTTTGCTGCACGATCTCCTTGTCCGATAATCCACTGTAAAACAACTTCATCAGGGCCTTTTGGTGCTCCGTCAGGCTCGTGTACACCTTTCCCATGTCCAACAAGAAATCAAACACAGATCCATGCGCCTCAGATATGTGCACGCTTACGGCTCGTTTTGCACTGTACAAGCAAGCCCCTATCGGATATACTATCCCCTTTTCAAATGACTTCCCGCATATGATGCAAGTATAGACCCGCTGCTCGTCATCATAGAAAAAACCCTGCTTCAATTCCTCCGTCGAGGCATTCCAAAAATAATCGTTGTAATCCATCGCAAACCTCCTCACGCTTCGTTTGCATTTTTTATAAACTATTCTTATATTAGTCTATATATCTCTATTGTCAAGGTATTTTTATATTGTAAACCTATTTGATGCTATGTATTTACATTTTAAATTGTCCGTGTTAAAGTAAGGATTAAATTCTAAGGAGGTGGCTATGTCAACAAAGGCAGCGGTACTTGAAATGCTTGAGCGTAATAGGGATGAGTTTATTTCAGGCGAGCAGCTTGGGCATATGTTAAACATTTCGAGGGTAGCCATTAACAAGGCGATAAAGGAATTGAGACAGGAGGGTTATGGCATCAGCGCATCGACAAACAAGGGCTATCAATTGTGCGAGGGTAATGACATCATATCGGCGGAGGGGATCCGCGCAGAGTTGAGCGACATAGAATGCACACCAGATATCCGCGTGTATAAGACAGTGGACTCTACGAACCTGGTCGCGAAGCAATGGGCTCACGACGGCGCACAGGAAGTTAGTGTAGTGATCGCAAACGAACAAACCGCCGGACGCGGGCGAATGGGTAGGAGCTTTTATTCGCCTGCGAACAGCGGTATCTATATGAGTATCATTTTGCGGCCCAATCTCCCAGCCCAGACAGGAGTTCTTATTACATCCCTCATAGCTGTGACCGTCTGTGAGGCCATTGAACGGGTGCACGGGATATCCCCGCAAATAAAATGGGTCAACGATATATACATAAACGGCAAAAAGGTGTGCGGTATCTCAACAGAAGCGGTAACAGATTTTGTGAGCGGCAATATTGAGCATCTCGTCTTGGGCATCGGGATAAACATATCCACGAGCATGTTTCCGCATGAGCTCGCTGATATCGCGTGCTCTCTGCAGAGCGCCGAGCCCGGTGTCAAACCGGGTAAGATCACACGTAATGCTCTCATCGCGGAGATACTGAGGCGTCTGTCTGGCTACGCAGAAAGGCTCCGCTCACGTGAGTTTTTATCCGAATATAAGAGACGCTCCGTGGTACTCGGAAAGGAGATAAGATTTATGTTGCAAAATAATGAAATAACCGGAAGGGCCATTGATATCGATGATAACGGCGGGCTGGTCGTACAGCTAACCGGTGAAGCAGACAAGGTAATAACCCTTTCTACAGGCGAGATAAGCATCAGGGGTGACTTTCATTGAAGAATATATCAAATCGTATCTACGTCGCTTTATTTGCGGCCCTGACAGCAGTGCTTGCGCAATTTATCGTTCCTTTGCCCTTTAGCCCTGTCCCCGTCAGCT
>CAYURR010000259.1:0-3055 GCA_964446745.1 uncultured Defluviitaleaceae bacterium
TCCGGATATAACGCAAAACGCGAGACTTTTGTCCACTTAACACAGAGCGGGCAAAGGTCTTTTTTTATGTTGCGCGTTAAGCGACAAGCGTGTGGATGTATTGGTTACTTTTTGTGGATACTGATAAAAGGAGGTTTTGACATGAAGCATTACTTTGAGAGTATCGAGGCTGTGCTTAAATTTGCACAGAGCTCGATAAACGGCCTGACCTCGCAGCAGGTGGCCGAGCGAGAGACGCAGTACGGCAAAAACAAACTCAAGGAGGCCAAAAAGACCCCGTTGTGGGCGCGATTATTGACGCAGCTCTCGGACCCCATGATCATCATACTGATAGCCGCGGCAATTGTTTCGGCTGTGACATCGGCGTACTCGGGCGAGCATATGACGGATGTATTTATCATCCTCGCGGTGGTCATCATCAATGCGGTGCTTGGCGTGTATCAGGAGAGCAAAGCCGAAAAGGCTATAGAGGCTCTACAGAAGATGTCCGCAGCAACGTCAAAGGTGTTGCGCAACGGCTCGGTCGAGATCGTAAAGAGTGAGGATCTGACGGTAGGTGATGTGATACTACTCGAGGCGGGAGACGCAGTACCGGCTGATGGGCGCATTATCGAGTCCGCGAGCCTACAGATAGAAGAGGCCCCGCTAACGGGCGAGAGTGTGCCTGTAAACAAACAATCCGATATATTGCCCCAAAGCGACAAGGACATACCGCTCGGCGATAGAAAGAACATGCTGTACATGGGTTCGACCGTTGTGTACGGTAGGGGACGTGCGGTGATCACGGGCATAGGCATGCAGACCGAGATGGGTAAGATCGCAGGCGCATTAACAGAGGCTAAGGAAGAAAAGACCCCGCTCCAAAAGCGCTTACATCAGCTGTCAAAGATACTGACTTATGCAGTTATAGGCATATGTGTATTCATATTCCTGTTCAGGCTGTTTACGACAGGGGATATGAGTGCGGCGGCAATGCTCGATACATTTATGATTGCGGTAAGCCTCGCGGTAGCCGCGATACCCGAGGGGCTTGCGACGGTTGTAACGATCGTACTGGCTATTGGCGTAACCAATATGTCCAAGCGTAATGCGGTCATCCGTAAGCTAACGGCGGTAGAAACCCTGGGCTGTGCGCAGATCATATGCAGTGACAAGACCGGTACGCTGACCCAAAACAAGATGACCGTAACGAAGTATTACGCCCCCGGTGAAAGCGGTGCGCAAGCCGGAAATGAAGCAGCTAATGGAACTGAAGCCACTCTTCTGGCGACGGCGTTGGCGTTGAGTAGTGACGCGACGCTCGATGCGAATAATGAAGCGGTCGGTGAACCGACTGAATGCGCGCTCGTAAACTATGCGTTTAAATTGGGCATCAATAAGAACGCACTCAGCGAACAGCAACCGCGTGTCGGTGAAGCACCGTTTGACAGTATGCGTAAGATGATGAGCGTCGTATACAAAATCGGAAGCGAATATACTTGTTATACAAAGGGCGCGCCCGATGAGGTGCTAAAGTGCTGTACACATATATACAAAAACGGCAGTATCTCAGAAATCAGTGAAGACGATAGACGCTCGATATTAGCTCAAAACAAGGGCATGGCCGATAACGCGCTGCGCGTTCTGGCCGGGGCATTTAAGACATATACCACCATGCCCACAAGCTTCGAACCCGAGGCACTCGAAAGCGAACTCGTGTTTATCGGCTTGGTAGGCATGATCGATCCGGTAAGGCCCGAGGTAATAGATGCGGTACGTCAATGTAAGCAGGCCGGTATCAGACCGATCATGATAACGGGCGACCACATCGACACGGCTGTCGCGATCGGTAAGGAGATCGGCATCATCAACGATGCGTCCGAGGCTATTACGGGTGCGATGCTCGATGAGATACCGGATGATGAATTTACAAAGACGATCGGCAAGTACAGCGTATACGCTCGTGTAAAACCTGAAAATAAAACGCGCATCGTAAATACATGGAAGTCGAACGGCTATGTATGCGCTATGACCGGTGACGGCGTAAATGACGCGCCGAGTATAAAATCAGCGGATATCGGCATCGGTATGGGCATCACGGGTACAGACGTGACCAAAAACGTCGCGGACATGGTACTCACGGACGATAACTTCGCGACGATCGTGGGCGCGGTATCCGAGGGTCGCCGCATATTTGACAACATCCGCAAGGCGATACAATTCCTGCTCGCGTCGAATCTCAGTGAGGTCATCAGTATCTTTGCAGCGACGCTGATGGGCTTTACGATATTAAAGCCCGTGCATCTGTTGTTTATTAACCTGATAACGGATACCTTCCCGGCGCTCGCGCTCGGCATGGAGGAGGGCGAGAGTGACGCTATGCAAAAAAAGCCCCGCGATCCCAATGAAGGGATATTCGCGGGGGGCTTGGGTGTAAATGTGCTGTATCAGGGTGTGATGGTCGCGGTACTCACTGTAGCGGCATATTTCATAGGCCACTATATGGAAAGCGGACGCTGGGAGATCGTCTCGAGCCCGGATGGCATGACAATGGCGTTCTTGACCATGAGCATGGCCGAGGTGTTCCATAGCTTCAACATGCGCAGTATCAAGCACAGCGTGCTCGGGATAAAGACACAGAACGGCTTCCTGTGGGCAGCTATGCTTGCGAGCGTGCTCGCATCCACACTCGTTATCTTCGTGCCGTTTTTGAGTAACGCATTCGGCTTTGAGCCCATCACAGTCGACGAGTATTTCGTATCGATGGGTCTTGCGGTGGTCGTGATACCGATTGTGGAGATCGTGAAGTTTGTACAGAATAGATGATTATGCACTCTTATCATTATAATACTGCGCCTGAGCATTCCAAAGTTCGAAATACTTGCCGTTTTCATCGGTCACAAGCTGTTCGTGGCTGCCGCGCTGGATGAGCTCGCCCTCGTGGAATACGGCGATATCATCACAAAACCGGCATGATGACAGACGGTGTGAGATATAGATCGCTGTTTTGTCACCAACTATATCATTAAACTTGGAGTATATCTCATACTCTGCTATAGGATCGAGTGCGGCGGTA
>CAYURR010000260.1:0-3028 GCA_964446745.1 uncultured Defluviitaleaceae bacterium
TTAAAAACTGCACACCGACAGAATATAAGGCAATATATGCAAAGTAAAAAAAGGGGCTATAAAAGCCCCCTTCCCTACCCTATCCCAGTATTCGCGCTAAACCTGCCACCACGAAACACGCCGCTATACCCATCGCGGTAGGTACCGCTATAGAAACAAACGTCCATTTGAGGCTGTTCGTTTCTTTTTTTATTGTCATGCATGTGGTCGAGCACGGCCAGTGCATCAGCGAGAATAACATCGTGCATATGGCTGTGATCGGTGTCCAGCCATTTTCGACTAGCAGCTCACGCAATGCGCTCAGGCTGTCAAGCTCCACAAGCGTCCCGCCGGACATATATGCCATGATGATAATCGGAACAACAATCTCATTGGCCGGAAAGCCCAGCACAAACGCGAACAGTATAGTACCGTCCATCCCGAGCATATGCCCGAACGGATCCAGAAAGCCCGAGCAATGCGCAAGCAACGACAGACCATTTACATGTACATTCGCGAACAACCAGATCACAAGCCCCGCTGGCGCCGCGACAACCGCGGCCCTGCCGAGTACGAACAATGTGCGGTCAAACACCGAACGTATGATCACCTTGCCGATCTCGGGTCTGCGATACGGCGGCAACTCAAGCGTAAACGAGGACGGCACACCCTTTAATGCGGTCGCGGACAACAGCCTCGACACGACCAGCGTCATCACTACCCCGAGCACTATCACGAGTGTAAGCATAGTCGCCGAAATTAGGGTACCTACGAGGCTCTGGGCTCCGGTCCCTGCCCCCTCGGCTGCGCTTGAGAGCCCTATCCCACCCGCAAAGAACATCGTGAGTAAAGCGATCAAAGTCGGAAAGCGCCCGTTGCAGGGCATAAAATTATTCGTAATGATCGCAATCAATCGTTCGCGCGGTGAGTCGATGATCCGGCAGCCGATAACCCCCGCCGCATTACATCCGAGGCCCATGCACATTGTGAGTGCTTGTTTGCCGCATGCGTTACATTTCTTAAAAACCCTATCAAGATTAAACGCCACACGCGGCAAATACCCTACATCCTCCAACAAGGTAAAGAGAGGAAAGAAAATGGCCATAGGAGGCAGCATAACCGAAACCACCCACGCCAAAACTCGGTATACACCCAAAATTAGCATTTCATATATAAATATAGGAACCCCTATATTTTTCAAAAATAACAGCAGATACCCTTCAATCCAAAAGAGAAACCGGCTGATTAACTGCGTTGGATAATTTGCACCCGTAAGCGTGATCCAAAAAATCACAAGCAGTGTCAAAAACATAAGCGGAAAACCTATATGCTTGCTTGCGATCAGTCGATCGAGCCTTCTATCTTTATTGTTATAGGATTTATTGCCATGGGATATTACGCCGCTTGAAATCGTTTCGGCGGTTTTGATTAAGCTGGATACAATGTCGTCCTTTAGCCTTTGCTCGGTAATATTATTTTCTTTTAGAGTATTTTTGAATGAAGATATGATTTCTCTGACCTGTTCATTATCTGATATTTCTGTTATGTGATTTTCTGATTCGAGTATTTTAAGTGAAAGCCAACGCGCGTTTATTTGTCCGTTTTTTTCCCCTAATTGCGTTTTAATAACCGGTTCCAGTTTACTGATCGTGTTTTCAATGTAATCGGGATATGTGATTTTAATATTTGTTCTGCTTGTATCAACGAAAATATCGCTGACCGCCTGCATCAATTGGTCCAATCCGTCTTTGCTTCTTGCGGACGTACCCACAACCGGTACACCGAGCTTTTCAGACAATGCCGTTAAATCCACATGGATCTTCTTCTTTTTTGCTTCGTCCATCAAATTGACACATACTACAACATTATTTGTTATTTCAAGGGTTTGCAGCACCAAATTCAGATTTCGTTCCAGACATGTGGCATCACATACTACAATGACCCCATCGGGTTTTTCAAAGCAAATGAAGTCTCGCGCGACCTCTTCTTCGGCGGAATGGGCCATCAGCGAATAGCAACCCGGCAAGTCTACCAATACATAACCCGCATTTTTGTATTCGCAATACCCCTGGGCATTGGTAACGGTTTTTCCGGGCCAATTTCCCGTATGCTGCCTCAAACCCGTCAGCTCGTTAAACACCGTGCTTTTCCCAACATTTGGATTGCCTGCCAAAGCTATTACCTTATCGGTCTCTTTCCTTTTTTTTATGACCAAGCCCGCATCGATTGCTTTTACACCCATGGAATCCTTATTAATGCCCATTTACGCTATACCCCCACTATATCTGCACTAAAACCCCTGATGAATCCTCCATTCTGAGAGCTATGACCGCTCCCCTGATCAGATATGCAACAGGATCACCGAGCGGGCTTTTTTGTACGCATTCCACGCGGGTTCCTTCGATTATGCCAATATCCTGTAATCTGCGGCGTATACTCCCAGATGCGGTAAGCTCTTTGACTACAGCCGTATATCCTTGGTTTAAATCAGACAAGCAATGTAAATCGGACATATTTACTCTCTCCCCTGAATAAAGTTAGCATAAAGAATATAAATTTCCTTCGGGAAAAACTCTTTCCTGAGACTAAAATATGCAGATATAAAGGGTTTGGTTACAAGATACCCATTGTGCAATATGTGATTCACGGAGGTATTGATATGTCGGATAAAATCAGCTTTTATACGCTCAAAGGTTATTCATTGATCGAACACCTAAATATTACTTATTCGATGGAAGATTATCTTGAGATGATATATAGACTATATATGGACAATGAAGTAATAAGGATTAACCGCATATCCGAATGCTTGAATGTAAAACCGTCCTCCGCATCAAAAATGGTCAAGAACTTAAAGGACAAGGATTTGGTCCAATTCGAAAAATACGGTTTAATTACATTGACGGATAAGGGGATTGAACTGGGCAAGTATTTAATTTTCAGGCACGATACCATTCATGAATTACTCTGCTTTATAAACGAATCAAATAACGAGGTGGAGCAGACCGAAAAGATCGAGCACTTTATAAATTCGGAAACGGTTTATAAC
>CAYURR010000261.1:0-3024 GCA_964446745.1 uncultured Defluviitaleaceae bacterium
TGATTGTACTTATGCCCATAGGCGGCATTATTGCCGACAGGGTTAACAAGCGGAACGTTATGGTGATCCTCGATTTTATGACTGCCGCTTTGATGCTTGTGGCATTTCTGTTGCTTGGCAAGGTGGAGTTGGTTGCTTTACTTATAGTAGTTTTAATGTTTTTATTCGGCATACAAGGTGCGTATCAGCCGACAGTGCAAGCAAGCATACCGCTTTTACAGAACCATGAACGACTGCTCCCTGCCAATGCAATCATTAACCAAGTGAATGCACTTGCGAATTTAGTAGCTCCTATTATCGGCGGTATTCTGTTTGGATTGTGGGGGCTTAACCCAATCATCATTGTCGGTGGCATTTGCTTTCTGCTCTCGGCAATTATGGAGATATTTATCACTATCCCTCATTCTAAAACCAAAGGAAAAGAGAGCGTGTGGGTGATTGTAAAACAGGATTTATACGAAAGCCTAACCTTTATGCGAAAGGATAAGCCTGTTATTCTAAACAGCATTGGCATTATAAGTGCATTTAATATGTTTTTAAGTGCGATGCTGATGGTTTCTATGCCTGTCATTATCACGCAGACCCTTGCTATGTCCGATGAATTTTACGGATTTTCACAAGGAGCATTGGCAGCAGGAGGACTTGTTGGCGGTATAATGATTGGGGTGTTAGCAAAAAAACTAACTATCCAAAAGTTGTATATGCTACTGCTTATCTGTGCCGGATTGCTCCTGCCTATGGCGTTTACATTATGGCTCGTTATGCCCCCATTTACAAGCTACTTAGTGATAAGCGTAAGCTGTTTTCTACTTATGAGTGTTGCTACAATGATAACTGTGCAGATACTCACCTTTGTTCAAGGCGAAACGCCAACACATTTAACGGGTAAGGTCATTTCATGTGCAATGGCACTTGCTATGTCTGCACAACCACTCGGTCAAGCGATGTATGGGTTTTTGTTCGAGAGCTTTAAGGCTGTGCCATATGTAGTAATTTTTGGAACTGCGGCGATTTCAATAGTAATTTCGATTTTATCAAAGCGGGTTTTTACGGATGAAAGGAAAGTGTAAATGTTGGAACAGTCAAAATGGAGTTTACGTCCTGTTTATCAAAGTAAAACTCGTACAAAAAATCGTGGAGGCTAATGCTTGTATAATTAAGTCAATTTTTCTCAACATTCACATCACTCTGTAAGTAACTGTAACGCCTTAACATAAACATTGTCAACTACATGATCCGGAATATCAGATTGTGAGTACCGTATACAAAAATGTATACGGTTATTTGTCGTTATAATTCCGATGTTTATGAGATTGGCCGGGAAAGCCGGGGGAATAAATAATACTTCTTCTACAGATAAATTGTGAAATGTGCCTATATCCTGCTTGCCTAAATTGGAAACGCCTATACCCTTATTGTCTGCCGTTTCTCCTAGTATCGCTGCGAGCTTTTTTGCATGTGGATTGTTAAAGTCACCATAAGCGGCAAAGGGAACCGCATCCAGAAAGTGTTTATCAAGAAGATTTAGAAAGTGAATAACTTGATATCGATATTTCGGTATACCAAGCTGCTGCCTCAGTGCCTTCTTAATAGTTATTGCATTACCCGCAAAAGATTGTGTCTTATCCCATTGTACAAGCGTTTTAATGCCTGTAGTGCAGTTACCCATGGCATCGGGGGAGGGGATTTGCATTTCATTTCTGATGTTTGCGGCTACGCCCAATTTCACGTTATCGCTTTTACTGTATCCACTGTCGAGAAGTGCCTTTACAAAAGCCGTGGAGATGGCTTCATTAACAGTTATGCCGATCCCTTTGCATTTCGAAATAATCCGATTGAGTCGCGAACTATCAACTGCTCCCAAGTACATACATGAATTGTGTGTCTTTCTATATGTAGTAAAAAAATCCGTGAACTCCCTTTCGGTAAATCGTTTTGGAGAGGCACGCCAGGATTTATTAAGGCTTTTTGCAAAAAGAGTAGAAATAATGCCAAGACCCGAACGACCCCTTATAGCGTTGTCGGTTATGTATTTAATAGGTGTTGCATCCAGATCTCCATCAAGCGCAGAAAGAAAATCACGAAGCAGGTTAAGATATCCAATACCGTCACCGATAACATGGTGTCCGAGTATAACAATATCCATCACTTCGGGCTTTCGAATTACACAGAACTTTACAAGCGGGCCATTTGTAAAATCGAAAGGCTTACCGTCTTCGTCTTCATACCATTTATGCCAATCAAGGTTATTGCTTTCATATACCTCAAGGCTTGGCTCCGTGTGATTTGGCAGATACCAGATATTATTGTTATCATCGGTCTGTAGTATACATGTAAGCAAAACATGTCGCTGACAAACGGCTTTTATAGCATTGTGAAATTGGTCGTTTGTTATTACTCCTTTAATTGTAGCTTTGAAGCACACATTTATGTTAGGCGAGCGATAATGTAGACGCTCATTGCCCATCGGTATTTTCTGCATTGCTTTATCCTCCTTATAATATATACCGTTATGTATATAGGATGCAAAAATATAAAGGGCTGATGCCCTTTTTATTTTTTATGAAAAAATGCCGTGCATAAATTGTTGCAAAATCCTCTTTACCTTGTTTTCGTCGAGCTGTACATAGCCCTGATACCAAAAGCCAATGTTTGAATTAATGATGGCGATAAAATTACACGCACATTCAAACTCTTTGTTTTTTAGATTTGGGTGATGAACTGCGATGTCCTTAAATAGATTTATGATTATCTCATATTGCCGCGTGACGTACGGCTTCGTTATGACGGTGGTCTGGGCGGTCGGTGGCGCAAAGGCCAGTGACAGCAGCAGTAAGTAAAATGTTTGATTTTCCTGAGCGAAATTGAAATAAGCATGGACTATACGCCTAAGCACGGGATAAATATCCTCGATATAGGATTCCGTGTTAGGCCTGTATATACACAAACCCTCGAGCAAACGGTTAAAGCGCTCATAATATTCTTCCAATATAGCTTTAAATACCCCCTCCTTGCTTTGGAAAA
>CAYURR010000262.1:0-2971 GCA_964446745.1 uncultured Defluviitaleaceae bacterium
GCTTCGAAGAGCGCGGGTCTTGCGTAATATACGGTTGCGTTGTCGAGCATGGATTTGGAAACCGACTCACCGACATCGAACGGGTCGTCCGATATGCTGACTTCCTTTGAGGTTTTGCCGGTAACGAGGTTTGTGACCCTGAAATAGGTGACGCTGTCGTATTGCGGCTTATATATCCCTGCGTTGTTGAAGTCATGCGGATTGCGTTTATATTCCAGACGTAGTTCAACGCGGTAGGTTGCATGGTTCGGGTCATATGTTTCCTTCATGTCACCGTTGTTAAAGCAATAGTATAGATAATCGGTAGTGATCGGCGCATCGCGTTCGTTGGTTTCTTCTGTTGCCTCAGTGCCGCTGACCGGATCTATAACGGGGGAGATCATCATCACATAATAATCCGGCTGCGGGTCGGATGGGACGAAGCGCTCCGCTCCGCTCGTGTTGAGCTTGGCGAGCACCTTGTTCGTAAACGAAATCCTATCGCCGAAATATGCGTCCTTTGCTCTGGTGTCAAAGGTATATTTTTCAAACGCGGTTTTGATCCCCGGGTCCTCAAAAAAGCCGAGTGCTATAAAGGCATCTGGTATACCTATCTTCGAGCCGGTCGGCTTTATCGCGTCCTGATAAATATCCTTCAACACTGGATCGTTATTGATCGTCATATAGTCCCCGAATCGTGCAATCTCGTTAAATGCATCGTCTTTTATCGTATCCATGCAATAATCGACGGTACTTTGCATGGCGTTTTTCCAGTAATCGGCTGTTGCGGTATTCATGCGCGTTTCATATAGGTAACGCGTGATGATTGCTTCGGCTTCGTAATCGATGAAACGCGTCAGGCAATTGTTCTGTATTAATGCGTCTATCTGACCGTTCTCAATCAGAAACATCGTAATAAGCGTCAACTCTGCGTTGTCGATAGGCTTTTCGTAGTTTCCTTCCATGTCGTAGTCATGTATCCTCTTCATTAGGTGCAGGTCCGCTTGTTCATGTCCCGTCAATGTTAGCTCGGCACACTTTGACGGGATTATGCTTTGGCTGATGCTTCCCGTAATGCGGTCATAACCCCTATCAAATTTTATGATCCCGTGTTCGGGAAGATTTGAGCTGATGAGCCCTATGTTGTTGCGGTTAAATTCCTCGACCACATATTCAAACATAGCATCGGCACACAGAAATGCGAGCATCTCCCTTTCCTTATCGGATTGCAGTTCGTTCAGCAGCGGATAGGCGGTTGCCTTTAGTGCTGATATGTATTCGCTGTCGAAGCTCCTCCTATCCTTCGGCGGATAGGTGAACCCTGCCTTTAATATGGCATAAATATCCTCTCTCTCGCTGTCGGTTGTTGCTTCCGCACACGCGCTTATTAGTGCCGCCAATTCATTCTTTTCGAAGAATTTGCCGTCTTGACTAAACCCCATAAAGCTCGCGTATTTCTGAAGCAAAGCCTCGGTTGCTGAGGGGGTGGGTTCCGGGGTAGGGGTGCTTATGGGTTCGGCGGTTGCGACTGCGGGTTCTGTGGACGGTGCGGGTTTTTCGTCAGCCGAGCATCCACTTAATACGACCAAAATTAACAGTAGAAGATATCTTTTCATATGGCCCTCCGTGGTATTATTGGTTGCTCTATTATAAAAGCTTCCGGAACTATTTACAATGATTCATTCCGATACCTCTCTGCCATCCTCCGCACAACCCCAGCCATTTCCTCCCGAAGATCTGCTGGAGAAACCACGCTGACCATGTCGCCAAAGCTCAATATCCAGCTCTTTATAAATTCCCTGTTCGTATAGTCCATTTCCATCAAAAGCCCATCCTCCGTTTCCGTGTAGCAGTTCAGCCCGTAGGTCTCTATGAGCCGAAAGCGCGCGGCTACATCAAACAACAACTGTACATGGTACGGCTCGGAGGAGATCGTATCCCGATCGTGTGCGTCGGGTGGGATCGCGCGTGGCGAAAAGGTATCGTCCGTAAGCTGCGGGTTCCAGAGGCGGTTTAGCTTAAACAGCCGAAAATCCTCTTTATCTCGGCAGTATCCATATACATACCACGAGCTCCATTTAAACTGTATAAAATAAGGCTCTATACTGCGTCGGGCTTGCCCTTTTTCGTAGTAATAATCGAAGCTCAAAACTCTATGCTCATTGATCGCATGCTTTATCAGTGCGATCTTTTCCGTGAGGCTGGATTTGTAATACGAGGACAAGTCGATGATGATACTGTCAGGCAAAGAGACCATTGCGTCCGGGCCCGGAGAGAGCTTTTCGATCAATAGCTCCAGTTCGCTCGAACCCGAAACGCTACCGATACTCTTAAGTCCCGCGATGATGTTAGCGAGCTCATCTGTGGTCAATATGCTCTTGTCGAGCTTATAACCATCCATGATCGCGATACCACCGTCTCCGCCCTGCGACGTAGTGATCGGTATGCCCGCGCGGCAGAGCGCGTCGATGTCGCGCAGTATTGTCCTGCGCGACACCTCGAAACGCTCCGCCAATTCAGGTGATGTGAGCTTTTCCCGTTGTAGTAATATGGTCAAAATCCCAATCAAGCGGTCTATCTTCATATACACTTAACCCTTCCATACCTTGTACAGCTCCGCTATCACTTGTTCGATGGGAGCTTTTTTAATTTCCGCGTCCTTTATGCCCTCGATCTGGGAAAGCTCTGCCAAGAGATTTCTGATCGGTAGCTTTGCAAGATCGGCTTCGTATTCGTATACACCGTTTTCGGCCGACAGCAGCGTAGCGCCCGTGATCCGTGGCTTTGTCCCACGTTCCATTGTCACGGTAAATCTCGTGAGGTTACCCGTGATATCGCGCAATCCCTCAAAGCTCCCGTCATATGCTATCTTTCCACCCGATATCATCAATATCCGCTGTGCCATTTCCTCAAGATCGTCCATGTCGTGACTCGTGACGATGATAGTGACCCCGTTCTCACGGTTTATCTTTTTCAAAAAGTCGATCATCTG
>CAYURR010000263.1:0-2911 GCA_964446745.1 uncultured Defluviitaleaceae bacterium
GTGATTGCCGGCGGCGTTGAGGCTCCGGCAGTAATACCAATTCTATCACCTTCGGAGAAATTATTCAACACCAATTCATGAAATGATTCGACTAAATATGTCCGGGGCAGTATTTTTCTGCATGCCTCGTACAGTTTCGCGGTGTTTGAGCTCTGTCTGTCGCCTATAACTATCATCGCATCGACCTGTTTCGCGAGGTCTATGGCTTCATGCAAACGCTTATCTGTAGCGGGACAAATCGTGTCGTGCACCTCAATATCGATTCCGGTTGCAAGCAGCTTGTCCAGTATGCATTGAAATTTACTGCGCATAAATGTCGTCTGCACAACGAGCACATACTTCACGCCGATTTCAAAATGCACAGCATCTACTTCTTCGGGCGTGTTCACGATGATGCATGGATACGCACCGCTGTAGTGACCGTTTACACCAACGATCTCCGGATGCTTTGCATCGCCTACGATAATGAGTCCTTGCCCTTGCTGCCCGGCCTTTTGGGCTAAAAGGTGCAGCTTCTTTACATCACGGCATGTGCAGTCGATATATTTCAATCCGCGTTTTTCTATTTCCTCGTACAGAGCCGCTGGTACGCCGTGTGAACGTACTACTACGGTCTCGTCTATGACCTCATCGAGGTTATTTATAATCCTGACACCCAACTTCTCAAGGTCTGAGGTGATCGTCTTATTATGAATGATAGGACCGTATGTACAGAGCTTTTGCGTCTTGGCAGCTTCGTAGACCGCGTTCACGGCCTTTGCCACACCAAAGCAAAAGCCCGCCGACTTTGCAGTTATAATGTGCATGCCTTTACCCTCGTCATGATTTCCTCGGTAATATGGGACAATACCTCGGTCTTTAACTTCTCATCCTTATATTTCTCAAATGTCATCGGCTCGTCAAAACGCAACGTGATCTTAGAGAATATACCGCCGCCATGTTTAATCCCGCATGGTATCACAGGTACCTGAGTCTTGACTGCGAACAGTGCGACACCGGCCTTTGCACTCTTGACATCGACCTCGCTCATACGCGTGCCCTGCGCAAAGATCAACAATACCTCACCGTTATTTAACAGCTTGATTGTGTTCTTATATGTTGAGGTGTCGGCTGATTTGCGATCCACCGGATACGCACCGAGCGCCGTTATCAACTGTTTCAGTCCCCATATCGAGAAGAGTTCCTTCTTTGCCATAAAGCGCAGCTGCCGTTTTACATATTTGGCAATGACTATCGGGTCCTTGAGCATCGAATGGCTCGAGCAGATGATAAACCCACCCGTCTCGGGAAGGTTTTCTATACCTGAGACCTCGAAACGATAGAGAATTCCAAATATAACGCTGACTATAAACCTCGCGAATTTATAAAACATCCGTCACAGTCCCCTTTCACGCTCAATGATTTCCTCAATCATTACCTTTAACCTTGCGACAACCTGTCTAAAATCCATTTCGCTCGTGTCAAAATATATCGCGTCCTCTGCACGCCGCAACGGTGAAAATTCCCTGCTCATATCCTGTTGGTCTCTCTCAGTTAAAGACCGCTCGACCTCTTTATAGTTTGCTTTGATCCCCTTTGAAGCGAGTTCCGAAACACGCCTTGCTGTACGTGCCGCGATAGATGCATCCATATACAGCTTTACCTGCGCAAACGGCAACACATCCGTACAGATATCTCGCCCGTCCATGATCACATTATTTGAGCGTGCGATCTGCTGCTGCAGCAATACAAGGCGCTTGCGAACGGCTTCGATCTTTGCGACTGCCGATGCTCCGTCCCCGGCTGCCAACGTACGGAGGTACGGGGTCAGATCCTCGCCATTTATATGTACATGCTGACCGGCCTCGTCATAGGTTACGGATATATCCATAGTCTCCAGCGCTTGCGTTATTCCTTGCGCATCGGTCAGCGCTATACCGTTTTGAGCACAGAAATAACCTATTGCGCGGTACATAGCACCGGTGTCCACATATCTTAAGTTAAACATCTCAGCCAAGCGTTTTGCGGCCGTGCTCTTACCCACACCCGCCGGCCCGTCTATCGCAACGGCTAAAGGCTTACCGCTGTTGTCCTTGTTCATTTTTGCCTCCCTACGATTTACCCTTTGCCTTAATCCTTGCCGC
This sequence comes from uncultured Defluviitaleaceae bacterium, assembly GCA_964446745.1. Taxonomy (GTDB): domain Bacteria; phylum Bacillota; class Clostridia; order Lachnospirales; family WQUN01; genus CAYURR01. The sequence goes on from CAYURR010000263.1 coordinate 2,124, forward strand.
ACTCATCCCGGCCATATATCCCGTCGAAAACGCAATCTGCAGATTATATCCGCCTGTCGGAGCATCGAGATCCAATAACTCACCCGCAAAATATAGGCCCTTCACGAGCTTCGATTCCATCGTGGATGGGTTTACCTCCGATACATCGACACCCCCGGCTGTTATTACAGCCTCGTCATAGCCTCTGTTGCCCGTGATGTCTATGCGCAGGGATTTAAGCACGCGCAGTAAACGCTTACGCTCGACTTTGCTGATCTGGTTTACCTGTTTATCGGGATCGATGTCCGATAGCGTTATAGCCACCGGTATCATGAGCTTTGGCAGCAGCTCGTCTAAACTGTTTTTGAGCTGCTTATTTTTATACTGCGAAAAGTCCCGCAATAGCCTGTCGTCCAAAACCTCTTCGGATAATGCAGGCTTTAGATCGATCTCGATCACAGGTTCCTGCTTGTAATCCGTTATGAATCGGCTCGCACTCAATACCAATGGACCGGTCACACCGAAATGCGTAAACAGCATCTCACCAAAATCCTCAAATACCTTTTTCCCCCCGAGATATAGCTTTAGGCTCACATTTTTAAGTGACAGCCCTTGCAGCTCGGAAACCCATTTCTGTTTTGCGATGAGCGGTACGAGCATCGGCTTTAGAGGCTTGATCGTATGGCCTAAACTCGCTGCGAGTTTGTATCCGTCACCAGTCGAACCCGTACGCGGATAAGATAGCCCGCCCGTGCAGAGTATCACCGCGTCGGCTTCGATGGTTTGGACATGAAACAAGCCGGTGTTTT
>CAYURR010000264.1:0-2897 GCA_964446745.1 uncultured Defluviitaleaceae bacterium
GCTATCCCGAGCGCACCTAATATCGCTCCGGTAAGCTGTAGAGCAAACGCGCGCTCCTCTTGTCTCTCCTGACGCTTTAGCAGGTTATTGTACTCTTCATTTAATGATTTTACATTTTCTTCGAGCTTGGTCTTTAATTCCTGTGCGGCGGAAAGCTCCGCCTCCATGCGCCGGGATGCGGCCATTACCTCTTCGCGTTTCTCATACTGCTGGGTGTTGTGCTCGATAGTATCGTTCAGAACCTTTTGCGTATTGTCGGCGACGCTTGCAAACTCATTGCTGAGCTTTTCGGCCTTGATACGCATTTGGGTTGCGTCATCCCTTATCTCAGTCAGCAGATCCAACGCGTAACCCTCATCACCTGATAATAGATATCCATATGCGTCGAGGAACTTGTTTATGATAGAATCGCTCTTGTAACCGAATGACTTTACTGTATCGTTACTGAGGATCAGCGTTTTTGCAAGCCTCATCTGCAGATCCGATACACTTGTTTGCAAACCCTTCATACCGTTAACGGCGTTGTAGGTGATATTCAGCAGGTCCACGCAGTCGTCAAGGTTGTCCAGTAGCTTTGCAAGATTGATCTGACCGAGGATCGCCTGTCGTTCCTCGGAAACAAGCCGACTGCTTGTTTGCGGTCGTTCGGACAGGCTGTAACGCTCTGTGAGACTCCCATCCTTTATGACCACGGCGCCGTCGACCATATTCATTGTATATTGCCCCATATTGCATCCCCTTTCATATTTGAAATGAAATCTTAGCCCTGTATATATGCGCGCAGCTGCGGGCACGCGTTGAGTACCTCGTTCCGGTGCGCAGCGGCCTCGTTGTCGAAGGCTGCTCGATCGGAACCTGTGAGTATTTGATACGGACCTACAGGATTGCCGAAGCGACCCGTCCACACGGAGCCGAGCGCACTGTCCTCGGGGGCTTGCATAAACAGGCTTATGTATCGTTGGACATCGGCACTGATACCACCACGCGCGTCAAAAAAGATCCCTCTGTCAATCTCTCGGTTAAAGCTTCCAAAGCCGCCGTTTATGTACTGCATAGCATTTGTCATCTGCATAAACGCACAATAAAACTCTATTGGGTTTGAGCGGTATATACAGGTCTCTGAATTGATGTTAAGCCAAGCCGGGACGTACCTAAACGTTATGCCGGGCTTGTCCGGCAGGTGTCCGATACGTCCGTGCCCGAGATATCCAAATGACATCTCGCTGAACGCGGGGCTATAGACCTCTCTGCCACGGAGCGAGGCCATGGGCATCCACCTGCTACGCTCAAACCTCTCGGTCGGACTGTCTACATATACCTCCCTGACCTCGTTTATGGAGGCCATCGGGAATCCCACAAAGCCTTGATGCGCAAATGTATCCGCGAGTACGTGCATCGTGATACCTATTCGGATCAACGCTGCGTTATCAGGGTTAGCGTTGTAACGAGCTCTCGCCGCGTTAACGATATGCTCGACGAGGCTACTCTCGGCCCCGCAGATCAGGCTCGTGGCCTTTGCCAAGAGTGCATTAGGGCTTGTGACAAGCTCCCGCTTCACCGATGCCGCGATGTTTATAAAATCCCCGGGCAGGAAGTGAAAAACGGGCCAAATGCTTGCTATGCGCTTGACCTCGGAATTTGAAAAGTTAAACGTATCAATGATATTTTTGATGGCGATTTTGGTAGGCGTCTGTACGCTGACATCCTCGGCCTCGTCCACAAAGCGAGCAGCGCGCGCGATGATATGTGCCTGAGCGGGGGTAAAGCCCGCCTCTACAGCGGACGTGTATGTCACGTGGTAGTGAAAATTGATATCCATACCGATCCTCCTTTATAGTTTCGCATCGTTAGATATACATCATGGACTTCTCAAGGTAATAATTTTCAATCCGTTGCAAGCCGGCTTCCCTATAGTGCGTGGTTAAACGTTGCAGCAGTTCTATGTATCTGATTTCGAAGCTCGCCTCGTATACGTTGCTCCATTCATAACATTCATCAGACAGCAGCGGCCCTTCGTAGATATCCACGGCATCGGCGTCGGCTTTGGGATTGTTTTCGTGGTACAGCGATAAAAATGCCTCTGTGTCTGTTTCCACCCGCTCCATGTCCAGCCAAATGCTGCCGCGACGCAGCATAACGGGCACATCCACACCCTCGGCCTTGAACTGCCTGATATGCCTGCAAGCCTTGTACAGGCAGTCGCGGGCCTTTTCGGGCTCGGCACCGGGCCAGATATCCTCACAGACAGTCGTCTTGCGTACGGGTCGACCGCGCTCGCATGCCAAGTATGCAAGCAACTCCTCGGCCTTTCTGTTTCGCATGTGCACGACCCGCTCCCCGGCCATCAACCGGAATTTCTTAAACAGCCGCATATGCAAGCGTGTATCGGCAGTTTTTTTTTTGCGGGATCAGAGATATGATCCCGTCACCGAATCGGCAATCAAGTAAAGCCCCCTCCCCTATGCCGGCTTGTTCAAGTATTGAAACCGGAAGCGCTATACGAAAACCTTTCTCAAGCTTTGTGATCATAAGCATTACCCCAGACTGTAGTATGACGATTGATAATATCCAAGATGTCCGATGTGATAAAGCAGTTATAACAAAGCGTATCGGAACAAAGTCGGAAGCTTAGGTTTGATTGACAACGGTTTTAAACTGAAATAAACTGTGAATAATTGCTAAGAGGAGGCGCGTTTTGTGATCGATTTCAGGAATCCATATACACCGGGCGCTGGTGTTATGCCAAAGCACCTGGCAGGCAGAGACGATATTATTGACAATGCGAGAAAGCGCGTCGAGGCTGTTGCATGCGGTTATCATTCACGCTCGGTAATGTATTATGGTTTACGTGGTGTCGGGAAGACCGTTTTGTTAAACACCGTAGAAAACATTGCTGA
>CAYURR010000265.1:0-2897 GCA_964446745.1 uncultured Defluviitaleaceae bacterium
AACGTGGTTATACCTGCGATGATCTCGGTTGATACGGTGGTCTTGTTTTCTTTTAACTTAAAAAAACGTGCAAGAAATTCCATACCGTCATATCTCCTCTCGTGTGTAAAGCAAAATCTTTAGTTACAAGCCTCCAAAACATAATCAGCCTTGCCCAGACCTACCTTTTCGAGCTCGGTCAGCTGGACATACGGATCCTTTGCGTGCAGACGCTCGAACAAATGGCCCTCGGACTTCAGCTCAACGGACTTCGGAACGCCGTTTTGCAACAGGTTCTCAACCCTGATAGCATCCATCGAAGCCTTTTCGACCGCTACCATATCCCATGACGACATTACGCCGATATCGGGTACGAGCGCGGGTGTTGAAAGACCCCAGCAGTCGCAGAGTGCTGTGATGTTCGTGAGGAAGTTGATGTAGTACACGCTGTCCTTCTCGAATGTATCGACAACCTCTTTGGTAGCGATAGCCATAGCGGTCTGGAAATCGTTGTATGCATCATTGTCCATTACAAGTGCGCCTGTCGGGCACACCTTTACGCAGTGCTGACAGAATGTGCAGTGGTGGAAGAATACATTGTATTCCTCGCCGTTAAACTTGTTGGCGTTGTGGTTACAGCTTTTGACGCATTGCTCGCAATGTGTACAGAGGTCCTTGTTCCAGATGATACCGCCCTCGCAGTTATGGATCTGGGAACGTGTCCTGTCGGTAACGCAACCCATAGCGATATTCTTGCATGCGCCGCCGTAGCCGCATGCACCGTGACCCTTTACGTGGGAAAGGTCTATCATGAAATCGGCATCCTGAATATGTCCGCCTACATCTACATGCTGCAGCTTCTTGAAATCGACCTTACGCGGGTAAAAATATTTGCCCATAACCCCGCAAACATCCACGATCGGGCAGCCCAAAAATTCCTCTGTGTAACCGCGTGCACGCGCGCCGTCGACACTCTGATCTGCGATAAACGGCTTTGCGCCGTATTCCTTGAGCTTATCGACCAAAATCTTTACAAACAGCGGGTGGATGGTCGTAAAGCCGATGCCTCTGCCAACATGCATCTTGATGACGGTGCTCTTGTCCTTGACCTTGTCGGCTAGCTCCATCTTGTCGATCATACGCTTAAACTTTGCGGGTAATGTCATGTCCGCGTCATATCTGTCATAATCCACCGATGCGAATAATACCTTTGAACTCATGTAATACCTCCATAGTAGTTTATTTATTTCACGAGTTTTTGAAGCTCCGCGTAATATAGCTCCGCGTCGATCGGCAGTTCAATGGCTTTGCCGAGCCACGACGATAGGTGCATAGCATTTGAAATCGTGAGGCCGTTTATGCCCTCGATACCCGGTGCGATCAACTCGCCCCTATTTAATATCTTGTCCACAAACGCGTTCAACACGCCCACATGCTGCGGGTTCGAGCCGTCGGTAGTGATATCGATGACCTCGTATTTCGGTGCGCCGAACGGAATGGTGTTCGTGCTGTTGAATGTGCGCTCGGAGGTCTCGAGCTTGTAGAAGCGTAGCTGATCGTCCTCGTAGACGAGCTTGCCCAAATCGCCCATGACCTCAAAGCGGTTCGTGCCCGGTGCATCGGCTGTAGAGGTTACGAACACGCCCGTCGCGCCGTTCGGATACTCCACATATGCCGTGACATCGTCCTCTACCTCTATGTTGTGCCACTTGCCCTCGTGTACGAATGCGTGTACCTTTGACGGCATGCCGCATATCCATTGCCAGAGGTCTAAGTTGTGCGGGCATTGGTTCAGCAGAACCCCGCCGCCCTCGCCGGACCAAGTAGCGCGCCAGTCACCCGAGTCATAATATGCCTGCGAGCGATACCAGTTCGTGATGATCCAGTTGCAACGCTTCATCTCACCTAGCTCACCGTTTTGTATAATCTCGCGCATCTTTTTATAGACGCTGTTCGTACGCTGATTAAACATGATGCCGAACACGGTGCCTTGCTTCTCGGCTTCTATTGCCGCTGCGTTCATGGCCTCGACTTGCTTTGTGTAGACACCGGCGGGCTTTTCGCACATGGCATGTATTCCACGCGAAAGCGCGTCCATCACGAGCCGCGGATGATCGTAATGCGGTACGGATACGATCACAGCGTCGATGAGCCCGCTGTCAAACATCTGATCGGCATCCGTGAAGGTCTCCACAGACGGATATTTGTCCTTTATAGCCTCGAGACGCTCGGGCTTGATATCGCATATGGCGGTCAACACGCCGTCTATGATCTTGTCGTCAATAAAGCTCTGCGCGTGCCCGGAACCCATGTTGCCGACACCTATGATGCCGAAACGGACGGGCTTCATTGCTTCGCTCATATACAATCCCCTCCCAATGCTTGAACAAGGTTTTCATAACTGATGCGCAAACAGTCGAACGGATCCTCTCCGTTGCATTCGTCCTGCTCGACGAAGCCGTACTTGACCCCCGCGCCCTTGCATGCATCAAATATGGCGGGCCAGTTCATGTTGCCCTCCATGATCGGGGCCATTTTTTGTTCGGCCTTTTCGCCCATCATGATCGTCATGTCCTTAAAGTGTATCGTATCTACACGTCCGGCCAGTTTCTTGAGCCAGTGCGCGGGATCCCCTCCGCCCGCTTGTACCCAATAGAGGTCCAGCGTAAAGCCGAGCTCCTTGCAGTCCGTGAGCTGATCCAGAAGCAGCCTGTTACCGCTTTTAATAAACTCAAAGTGATGGTTGTGATACATCAGGCGCATGCCCTCGTCAGCAATGGCCTTAGCTGCGGGGGTGTAGTCTTTAATAAAACGGTCGATGCCGTCCTCTGTACGCGAATATCTGGCGGGCACAGAACCGATACCTATGTAGTCCGCGCCCATAACCCTGTGCTCCGCGATCACGGCCTTTGTCTCGT
>CAYURR010000266.1:0-2879 GCA_964446745.1 uncultured Defluviitaleaceae bacterium
AGTTTGAATTGAACACAGGAAACGATAAAACCATTTCTCTAATTGACATAGGTGCATATAGCAAAGATGTTATAAAAGCCGGAACTAGCATAAAAGGTAACACCGCAACCATAACTATGACATTTGATAAAAACATTGAACATGCAGACTTTGAATTTTCTTGGCCGCGTTATTGCATAAAAGGTAATTGGTCAATTGAGTTGGGCCCAGTGGAGTAAATTGATTAATTATCGGCTTTTATACCACTTTTGAAGTTTGTATACGGGCGTGCCAGTAGCCAACTAAAAAAAATCCTTGCAAACCCAGATACTTATAGGGTTTGCAAGGATACGCGATCTATTATAGCTCAATAATTCCTCATACTCTTCCAGACATCCAATATCATCAAATACCTCTCGAGCGGCATACCCTTAAACGGCACATTGCTCGTGCAGAATATGTATCCGCCATCGGGCTTGCCGTGTGTGAGGCAGTAGGTGGCGCTGTCGATGACCTCTTGCTCAGTGCCGGTTTGCATGGCAGCACAGTGCACATTACCGCAAAGGCAGAGACTGTCGCCTACGAGGCGCTTGACCTCCTTTATATCTACGCCTGCCATCGGATCGATCGAATGCAATCCGTGCGGTTTGCACTCTGCGAGCTGATCCAGGATCGGCATGATATTACCGTCCGTGTGCTTGATCGTATATAGCCCGTCGCGTCGTGCGGCCTCGATGATGCGTGCGAGATATGGTTGAATGAACTCTCTGAACATCGGGGGGGATATAAACGGCCCGCTGTTGTAGCAGTAATCGGAGCATAGAAGCAAAACATCGATACCGACGTCCTGCAAGCGTTTGTTGCGCTCAATCGCGCGGTTCGCGTTATCCGAGGCCTGCTGTTTCATCCCGTCCGGATCGTCAGAGAGTGCGTAGACGAAATCTAACATGTGATCGCCGTCCGGTATTGCATATGTACCGTCCCCATGGAAGCCGAGCATTACAGTATCGCCGACAATCTCACGAAGGTATTTCATGAACAGCTTAAACTCATCCGTGAGCGGGCCACCGCTCCAGAATTCACCGGTCAAGCCCGGGCCATATGCCGGGATGATCGAATAATCGAGTGTTGTATAGACATGCGCGAAATACTGTGCAGCCTCATATAGCAGCCTCTCCTTTTCGGCGGGGCTGTTTTTTATTAGGTTTTCGTATTGAAGCTCGGGGGTGATGAACGGCTTGCCGAACATCTCCTCCTCTAACTGAAACTCAAGCTCAAACGTCGGAACCATGTCCGGTATTTGCAGGTTAAGAGCCGCCACAGCCCTTTGTTTTGGTGTCATTGTGCTTCCTCCTTATTGTATATAGAGAACCTATGAGCATACCCGTAATCAATCCACCGATATGTGCATAATTGTCGATGTTATCGGTCACGAAGCCCATAGAGATGCCCACGATTAAAAAGATAACGATTATATAATAGTTCAGGCCCGAAAGGGATTTACCGGTGATCAGCGCATATGCGGCAGCCGCTCCTATGATGCCAAAGATAGCACCGGATGCGCCGCCGGCCACACTGCGTGTAAACATCAGACTGCAGATGCTCGCGACAAGACCGGACATAAAATATATAAATGAGAATTGTATATGTCCATAACAGCGTTCGACCCGTCCGCCGAATATCATGAGACTGAAGCTGTTGTATAGAAAATGCATGAGCCCGAAATGTACAAACATCGAGGTCACGAGCCTATAATACTGTCCAAACGTAAATACATGCTCGGGCGACAGAGCACCGAAGCGCACGGCGGCGGAGGCCGAATCCCCGTTGGTCTGTATTAGGTAGAGCATAACGGCGTTGGCCACGATGATTATAAGGTATACAAACGGATTGCTCGTGAGCTCAGCGAATGGAGATTGCTCCTTAGCTATCTGTGATATGGTTCCGACATCGGGCACGGAGGTCTCGGCAGGGGCTTGACTCAGCGCAGATGCGGCGCGCAAGATACGCTGCAGTCCGAATATGTCAGACGGCTGCACGGGGTTGTAGCGGACGCTATCGGCGCTCGGTGAAATGGCCCAGTACAGTTCATAGACAGGCTGGTCTGTAAAGGCCTTGCCTCTATCCAGAATACGCAGGTCCGCACCATCTAATGTATCAAACACAAATAGGTTCACGACGAACACGTTTTTGTATTGGCCCTGAATAAAGCTGAGCGGACGCATACCCTCGAGGATATGGTCAGCGTTTATTATATGGATAACGCAAAGCGAGGCGGATTCCTGTTTGTACAGGGAAACCCGCCTTGTGTCGTTTGTGATTATGAGTTGTCTATCATCCTCAGTCAGCGGCTCGTAGTCCGCCTCCGAGAGCTTTACGATTAAATTCTGTGCGTATTGCCTGTAAAAAGTCATAGGCTATGTTTGATCAATTCTGGCCCGGTGTATATGTCGATGGCGTTACAATGCCTGTATATGTTGTTTCGTTCTGCCTCAAGTTATCATAGAACTTCGCCTTGGCTGTCATAATGTAAGGGAAGAGCCAGAGATATCCGATACCGAATGTAAATAAGCACAAGAAGGCCCAACCGATAAATGTAAGCTGAAGGAAAAACAATCGTCCGCAATGCCCGCGCATCATTTCCTTGCTGCGGTTTAACGCGTCGCGAGCGCTCATGGTTGGGTTTTCCGCGAGGATAAAGAATGCTTGTGAATATCGCAATGCCGCAATGATACCCGGTATGATAAATAACAGTGACCACAAAAATGTAAAGATAGAAACGAGCAGGATCAATATCAGAGAAGGAATAAAATTATTAAAGCCTGCAAACAACGTTTCAAGGCCGTATGGGCTTTCCCTCGATATCGACAGATAATAGATCGAGATACTGAGCATAAACG
>CAYURR010000267.1:0-2854 GCA_964446745.1 uncultured Defluviitaleaceae bacterium
CATACGACGATGTCGCGCACAATACCGTCGAGCCGATGTCCATCATCATCTTGAGCTGTTTATCCGTGTTGCCGGGACCCATCGGTATGACCATGGAGCCGAGCGCCTCCGCTCCGAGCTGGAAACCTATACCCGCCGTCCAGAGGCCGTAACCCGGGGTTACATGCACCTTGTCGCTTTTGGTTACGCCCGCCGTCTCATAACAACGCTTAAACATTGCAGTCCAGTCATCTACATCCTGTTGCGTGTACGGGATGATAACGGGTGTGCCCGTCGTGCCCGATGACGAATGTATGCGCACGATCTCGTCCTGATCGACCGCGCAGAGCCCCATCGGATACGCGTTGCGCAGTTCTTCTTTATCCGAAAACGGCAGCTTTAAAAAATCCGTTTTGGTTTTGATATCTTCCGGGTTTATGCCCTCGAAATGCTTCGCGTAATACGGCGAATTCATAGCGTGCTTGATAGCCGCCTTTATCTGAGTCAAAAGCTCTTGTGTCATATGATCGTCCCCTTAAATCCATTTTGTTCGCAGGCATCCATTGTTTGTATGTTCATATTTAGATACTTAGGATTAATCGTGCTTTCGGCTGCAGCTCTGAGTTCTGCGGCTGTAAACGGCAGTAGCCCTTTCATTGCGGCTATATATAACATCGCCACATTGATCGTTTTAGGATGTATGTCCTCGGGCAGCTTAGCTTTCTGTACTATAGTCGCATTGGGATATCGGTTCTTTATATATTCGAGAACCTCAGAAACCGCATATGTATTCCCTGCTCCCGAATAACTCGTTGCGGGTATCACGGGTTCGTCAAACACAACCATTTCCCCGCCATTCTTTAAATACCCCTCGACCCTCACGGCCTCGGCGGGTTCGAGCGCGATCACAAGGTCGGCTTTACCTTTAGAGACCAGCGGCGAATACACATCCTTACCTATTCGGATGTGGCTGAACACCGATCCCCCGCGCTGCGCCATACCGATCGTCTCGGCCGTGCGTATGTTTAGCCCTTTTGCGGATGCGGCGGCGGCTATGAGCTTCGACATCAATACGATGCCTTGCCCGCCCACCCCGGCTATGATCAGGTTGATTTGTTTATCGTTATTAGCCATTGTGTTCCACCGCCTTTGCGCGCTTGATGGACTTGGTCGGGCATATATATGTGCACAAACCGCAATGCGTACACCTATCCGCCAATATCACGGCCTTGCCGTCCTCGAGAGCAATCGCGGGGCAGCCCAGTCTGTTTACGCATATCTTGCAGCCCGTGCAGAGCACCTTGTCTACAGAGACCGTTTCCTGCGGCTTATCCTTGTTGACGACTATGCATGGGGCCTTAAAGATCAATGCCCTCACACCCTTGTCCGTAGCCATGTCTTGCACGGCCTTGAGCGCCTCGTCATATTTAAACGGATCCACCGTTTGTACACTTTGAACCCCCATGGCCTTGAGCATGTCGGGTATGCTTATACAGCCCGCTATCGTCTGCGTGGCCGTCTTGCCCGTGCCCGGATGCGGCTGTCCGCCGGTCATTGCGGTTGTTGAGTTATCCAAGATCACGACCATGATGTCCGTTTTGTTATAGACGGCGTTAATAATCCCCGGTATACCCGTATGGAAAAACGTGGAATCCCCTATAAACGCGATATGTACAGCATCTTGATCTATACGCTTTAAGCCTTGTGCGACTGTGATCCCCGCGCCCATGCATAGGCATGTGTCGACCATATTGAGCGGTGCGGCGTTGCCGAGCGTGTAACAACCGATGTCCCCGGTATAAACGACCTTCATGCCTTTGGTTGCGGCCTTTACCGCATAGAACGATGCCCTGTGCGGGCATCCCGCGCACAAAACGGGCGGGCGTATCGGCAGGTTCGGACGCTGTGGCGTGGATGCGGACGGCACGGCGCATGCAGATCCGGCTTGCTGCGCGTCATCTCCTGTGCTCTCCTCGTGTCCTGAAACAAACGCCTGTATCGCCTGCGCGACACTGTCTGAGGAATATTCCCCTGCATTGGGCATATGTCCTGTAAGCTTGCCGTATATCCGGGTAGCCAGCTTATATTTCCCGCATATGTATACCAGTGCTTTTTCGATCACGGGGTCAAGTTCCTCGACGACGAGCACCTTTTCTTGCGTCTGCAAAAACTCTAAAGTCTTTTCCTCCGCGATCGGGAACGTCGCACATTTGTATACGGGAAGTTCGAGTCCGATCTGATCGAGCGCCTCCATAGCATATGCGTAACCGATGCCGCCCGCGGCGATCGCAGCCTTTTTGGTCACGCCAGTAGCTTGCACATCGGGGTTTACAACAGTTGTATATGGCAGCTCCCCGAGCTCCTTGCCTATCTCAGGCATTTGCTTTTCTATCACGAGCTTGTTTTTATATGTCAGTGACGGGAATATGACCCATTTGCTATCCTTTACGAATCCCTGCGGGGTCTTCGGCGGAATTTTGTTCGTTTCCAACGCCACGCTTGCATAACCATGACATATCCGCGTGGTCGGTCGAATGATCACAGGTGTTTTATATCGTTCGGAATACTCGTAAGCGTCAAGCATCATTTGATAAGCCTCTTCGGGCGAGGACGGGTCAAACAGAGGCAGCTTCGCAAACGCCGCGAAATGTCTCGTGTCTTGCTCGGTCTGTGAGGATATCGGACCCGGATCGTCCGCTACCGCGAGCACAAAGCCGCCGTTTATACCCACATAGCGCAAGCTCATCAGCGGATCGGACGCTACGTTTAAACCGACCTGCTTCATCGTCACGAGCACGCGTGCACCCGCATAGCTCGCACCGGCCGCCACCTCGAGCGCGGCCTTTTCGTTTACCGACCACTCGACATAGAGGTT
>CAYURR010000268.1:0-2848 GCA_964446745.1 uncultured Defluviitaleaceae bacterium
GAGGTGCGACGCGCATCTCGGCTGTTGAGCTTTTGGCGGAAATAAACCGCGCAAAGGAAGAACAACGTAAACAATACATAGATAACAAACCCGTAAAGCGTAATGTGCTGATCGACCTGCTGGATCCAAAGACTGCCGAGCAGCTTGAGCGCATGCGCAGGGGATTGTAGGTGCTTAGTGAAGGTGCGTTATCTGTCTATGATCCTGCCGTCGGTCGAGATCACGACGACCTGCCAGGGTATCATCTTGCCGCAGTTTTGCAGAGCGGCCTTGACGGCGTTTTCGATACCGCCGCAGCAGGGTACTTCCATACGTGCAACTGTAACGGATTTTATGTTATTAGATTTTAATATCGCGGTCAGTTTTTCCGAGTAGTCACCGTCGTCGAGCTTTGGACAGCCGATGAGGGTGATTTTATTTTTCATATAATCGGCATGGAAGTTACCGTAAGAAAAGGCCGTACAGTCGGCAGCAATCAGCAGGTGCGCGTCGCTAAAGTATTGCGCGTTGGGTGGCGCGAGCTTGATCTGCACGGGCCATTGGTTCAGATGTGTTTGGACGGGGATAGTTTGTGTTTGAGACTGTGGTTGCGTGTGTGTTTGTGCACCGGCATGTTGCTCCTCACGCTTTAAGGATTTCGAATGTGTACCGGGACAACCGCATGCGAGGGTCTTCGGCTGATCATTATTCGCTGTGTTGTTCGTTACCGCCGCCTGATCAAACGCTGCTGCCTCCCGTTCCTCAAAGCTGATAGCTGCTGTGGGGCAGACCGGTAGACAGTTGCCAAGCCCATCGCAGTAATCGTCGCGCATGAGTTTCGCCTTGCCATTTACCATGCCAATAGCTCCCTCATGGCAAGCGTTTACACACAGGCCGCAGCCGATACATTTGTCTTCATCGATCTTTATTATTTGTCTGATCATTAAATAACCTCCGGTTGTTTTGATATATGCAGTATAGCGTAAACGATGTCTTATGTCTGTTGTAAAAACAACAATACTTATGATCCTTGTCGTAATTCATTATAGATAGAATCAATGAAGCTTTCTTTTGCGGCCGCATATGCCGACCTATCATTAGGGAACTGTTCTGCAAGTCTATACTTTAACTCGGAGTATTCATGAGCTTTTTCTTGGTGATTGTTCAAATAATCACGAAAATGCATGCATTGCTCAAAATCAGTATTATTAGGCTCATAACAATGAATATGGCGTAATGATATTTCATTATCACCGCGAAGCACATAGAGATGTCTATCGTTATTTGGCTCTTGCAAACCACGATAATCATATCCGGCTTGAACCATTGCTTCAATATCCATATTTGCAAATGATTTTAGAACGACAGCAACATCAGGTATAGGTTTTGCTAAAATACCTTTAATTGATGTGCTGCCAAAGTGTTGAATGTCAGTTATATTGTCTTTCCATAAATCTTGAATTTGGATTTTGGTTTCAACAAATTCAACCTCCCACATTTTATCGTGAGGAAGTAATTTAACATTATACCGTTCTACACCTTGCAAATCTAACACCCTCCCCAATGTATAGGTAATCCCTCTTCTTTTTGCGTGTACAAGGCTACAATATAAATGCTAACTTTGGCTGCTGTCAAGATAGGATTCGGTTAGATAAAATCAATTTTAACTTTAGTCAAAGAGTAAAAAAACGCAAAGGACTTGATTTCATATTGGGTAGTATTGATTTTATTGATGTCTATGACCCTGCTTTTGATTGGACCATACATTTTCTTCCTCTATTAAAAACCTAATTAAATATCCTTCATAAATATCTTCGTAGCGTCAACCACGCTAATTCCACTGTTTAAGAGATAGAGATATGACACACTATTGTCAAGTTTAGTGTTATATAGTATAAAAAGATCAGTAAATACAGTCTTGTTTTGGAGATAATATAAAATGGAACGATTTGAGGCAATCGAGCATTTGACCAAGAATGGGATCATAGTCGGGGTTCTAATGGATCCGGTGATTTCGTATATATCGGATATCAAAGAGAATGTGAAAGAAATGGAATGTGAAAAGAACGCATAATTTATGACATGAGGGCAGCTAATCAATTGATACGGTCCGGCTACAACACTATGGGAAGCATTTAGTCAGGGAGGCAGAAGCATGAGCGAAATTTTGGAGTGGAACGCATTGTTTGACGGTAACAACAAGCCCGAGCTTGAGGATATGGGGGAATACATCGGCGGAAACGGCAAGGTATTGTGGGACGGGCTGTTTGAATATATGCAAAACTCCTACAAGTCCAAGCCCAAGATGTTCTATAGCGGTTGCTCTGGTAAGCCGGGATGGAATGTAAAATTTCAAAAATCCGGACAGAACTTTGGCACGCTGTACCCCGAAAAGGATGGCTTTTCAGTGTTTATCGTGATCGCATACAAGCTGGAGGGGGTAATGGAGGGCATACGTGAACGGCTTTCGGATCGGATGCGGGATATGTATGACAACGCACCGGATTACATGAAGATGGGGAAATGGATGATGTTTCGGATAGAGAGCGAAACAGATCTAAACGACTATAAGCTGCTGATATCTGCGAAGATGCAGCCGAGGGAATTATAATGACCGCATATGAGCTGATGGTGAGGACCAATCATTATCTGATCAAGGGGATGCCACTGACGGAAGGGCAGAAGCGAACCGTGGTGAAGCAATTCCTTTCGGAGGTCAGCGACCCTGAGAATGCGAAGCGCTTTTATAAGAGCCTAAGATACCCAAACAACTTAGATGCCGAAGGCCGCAGTATGTATCCCGTGTACTTCATCCCTCCTTATAATAACGGAAAGAAGCTCAAGACGCTAATGACGCAGCTGCCCAAAA
>CAYURR010000269.1:0-2819 GCA_964446745.1 uncultured Defluviitaleaceae bacterium
GGCTATAATATATAGTATATCTATATGAGTTAGCCCTCTGTAAGGATTATACATCTTCATGCGGCCTATCATAAATCCTCCGTCCGACGCCGTTCTTCCGCGCGGCTACACGCCATGATATTTCTCCCACGGCCTTATACAAAAATCGGGGTATCTGCGGACCTGCATAAACATCCTGCTTGTCGGATTGCTTTACGGACGGTTTAATATCGTCCATATCCTTTGTCAGTGCATCCAATGCTTTGGAAACCGTGGCGGTGATCCCTTTGGACAGGTCATTCGTCCCAGGCCTAAAGAGCCCGCCTGCACCGATCGCCACGGCGTATTGCCACTTAAACCCGGATCGGCGGCAGAAGTTTTTAATGATTTTAAGTGAGGTGCTAATCTGGTGTCCCTCGTAAAAGCCACAGTTGCACACCACATACACTTCCGGGAGCGGCATGGTTGCAGATTGCGCGGCCTCGTCGAGTAATGTCAGCAGCTTGATAAGCGGTGCGGGCAGCTCATCCACATACAGAGGATACGCAATCAGCAGGCAATCTGCGGAAAGGATATGTTCAAGCTCTCCCTGCCCGGAACCCTGCTCTTTTAAAAGCTTTGTGGCCTGATATGTCATGACCTCGGCCTTAAGCCGGTTTCCTATCTGCTCGATAAACATAGCCGATACGCCGTTTGCGCGTGGGCTGCCGTTAATAGCCGCTACTCGTTTCATATGGCGCCCTCCTTCTTTAGAAATGTCTGTAGATCGGACAATGCCCGGGGCAACTCCGCTTCGCCGCGGGCTATCAATGTGAGATACCTCGGGGGATGGAAGTTGAGCGCGTTACGTTTCGTGAGCTCGGTAAAGGTATCGGCTTCCTCGTCTGTAACGGAACCGAAGCCAAAGGCTATCCAGTGTGGTATCTTTTTGTAACGCTGGGGGTGATGCATTTCACCCTCGAGCATTTGAAAAAATGGCAACGCATTTGGTATCATGCGATCCAATATAGCCTTTATATCCGCGCTGAAGCCGCCGTATGTGATACGGGAGAGCAAAAGCACGGCGTCATTGTTCATAAAATCATGGGCAATGACATTCGCGTTGTCATTTTTTATCACGCATAAACCTGGGGTCTTTATCCAGCAGCCGAAGCAGCCCGTACAAAAGTGTATATCATCAAAATCTATGGGCAGCTTCTTAACATCCCAGCCTGTAGCTCTCGCAACCTCTGTAACGGCCTCGCCGAGGTTCATATCGTTATAATCCCGACTCTGCTGGTCGCAAAGTATAAGTAGTTTCATCTGTCTGTCATCTCCGTTTCGACTTGCTCGGGTTGAGCGTGCTCGAGCAATGTATCCCTTATTACGCTTAACAAGGTCGTGAATCAATTTTGGCACCATGCTCGCAGACGGGGCCATGTGGACCAGCTGCTTTCCGGCAAATACCCTGACGCCACCAGATCGAAAATGCCCTGATTCCGCTGTCAAGTCCTCCATTAATAACCTATGCGCCTTTAGCAAATCGTATATGCTGAAGGGATCAAATGTAAGTAAAAGGTTATAAGCCTCATACTGCGTATCTGATTCTCGCGCCGCAAATGCGGACTCATACCCATATACTCATTTATTTCTGCGATCAGATTTACTATTTTGTCATTTATACGATATGGTGGAACATATGGCTTTTCAGGCAAAACTCCACCTCCTAAACACATTACCACGGATCTCACAGATCAAAACGGATCTGCAAAACCCGTGGTATTTTTTTGTTTTTTACAGCCCCAAAAATGTCTCCGCATTTTTGTATAATATCTGATCGAGCTCGTCATCCGTGAGACCGAGGCCCTGCACGAGTGCGAGCTCCTCCTCGTGTGAGGCGAGCGGGAAGTCTGTGCCAAACATGATCTTTTCTACACCATGCAGTCTTATCAAGCGCAATGCCTCGTCTGCGGGCAGCAGGCGAACGGCGCTCGAGGTGTCGAAGTATATGTTCCTACCGTAGAGACAGGATATAGCCTCCTCCCAGCGGAATACGCCTCCCAGATGCGCACCGATCACTCGCAGGAACGGGAAGTCGTCCAGCACCCTGGCCATGCGCAAGGGCGATGAATGATCGCTCTTTTTATCGCCGAGGTGTATCAGAAACGGAAGGGTATTGCCCACGGCTTCGTACACGTTGTACATGGACGGAGCATCGATATCAAACGCCTGGAAATCAGGATGCAGCTTGATACCCCTTAACCCGAGGGATTTAATTCGGGCTATCTCGCCCTCGATGTCGCTGTAGTCCGGGTGTATCGTGCCAAAACCCAACAGCCGTTCGTCGGTTTGTATTGTGTTGGCTATGAAGTTATTTATATTCGGTACCTGCTCGGGTTTTGTCGCGGTCGTGTGCACGACAACCTTGCTTGTGTTTATGCGTGCGGCATTTTCGAGTAGGTTGGCCACGAGCGCGTTGTCCTTCTTTGGCATGTCATAATATCCGCAGAGAAATTCTGTGGCACGGCGCTCGAGCTCACTCGGGAATATATGCGCGTGTATGTCAATGATATTCATATGCAAGTCTCATTTCTGTATACGGTTCATTGTTGTTTCGCTTTTTCCATTTTCCTTTTTTCCCATTCGGGCTTTAGAACCTGGCATGAGCGTGCTATCGCAAGTGTGTCCTCGGGTACGTCCTTTGTAATCGTTGAGCCTGCTGCGATATACGCGCCGCGTTTGATTGTTAGCGGAGCGACGAGGTTCGTGTTACAGCCGATGAATACGTTGTCCTCTACGACGGTTTTGTATTTCTTTTGGCCGTCATAGTTGCCTGTGATCGTGCCGCAGCCGAAGTTTAC
>CAYURR010000270.1:0-2721 GCA_964446745.1 uncultured Defluviitaleaceae bacterium
ATTTCCTCGCATAGCATATTCAAAAATTGTTCCTTGTTCACAGACATCACCCCCTATGACCTTATTTATTGTGGTAAAAAACAGATGCCATTCCTGTTTCTTTTGATTAAGTAGTTTTTGGCCTTCTTTTGTAATACGGTAGTATTTCCGCTTTCGCAATGAAGCCTCGTCATCAAAATAGCTCTCAATCATCTTTTCATTTTCTAACACATGTAGGATTGGATACAGCGTCCCCTCCTTCAGAGTAAAGGTGTTGTCCGACATATCCTCAAGCGTCTTAGTCATCTGGTAGCCATACATGTCCTCCTTGTTTAAAAGATTGAGTATCAACATCGTCGTGCTGCCTTTTAACAGCTCTTTGTTAACGGCCATACTTACCTCCCAATTCAATGCATAGATATACGATATATATTATTATATAATGATGCATTCATTTGTCAATGCCGCTTTATCATTGCGTATAGCTTTAAATATATGTATACTGTGCATAATTACTAAATTATTTATATAAAACTAGGAGGCCTATCATGAACACGATATTTACCACCGAAATCCCATTAATTGATACATACGACGCGATCGTCTGCGGCGGTGGCCCTGCCGGTGTGACAGCAGCGGCGGCTATAGCACGCGAGGGAAAAAAGACACTTTTGATAGAGGCAACGGGCGCGTTGGGCGGTATGGGCACGATGGGCCTGATACCTGCGTGGTGCCCATTTTCAGATCTTGAGAAGATCATATACAAGGGGCTCGGCCAGCGCATCTTTGAAACCCTCAAGAAGCAGATGCCACATGTCCCCGAAGAAAAGACAGACTGGGTTCCGATAGAACCTGAAAAGCTCAAGGTCATATATGATGACATCCTAGAGGAACACGCCGCAGATGTGTTATTTCATACATTCATATCGCATGTATGCATGAAGGATGCGCGTAATATCGACTATATAGTGGTCACTAACAAATCCGGTATGACAGCGTATCGCGTTAACATATACATCGACTGTACAGGTGATGCGGATGTATGCGCATGGGCCGGAGCGGAGATCAAAAAGGGTGATGGTGGTCAGGTACAGCCCTCGACGATGTGCTTTGTGCTCGGAAACGTAGATGAATATGCGTTTACACATCCGCCGATGTCGCAACCCGAGCTTGCGGCACGCATGATGTATGACGAGGAATTTCCGGACATCGTGGACATGAATGTAAATATTGGCTTTATCGCGCCGCGCACCGTGGGCAACAACTGCGGGCATATATTCGACCTAGACGGCACAGACCCCGTTCAACTCAGTAAGGCGATGAAAAAGGGCCGCAAGATGGCATTCATGTTCCGTGATGCGCTTGCCAAGCATTTTCCGCAGGCATTCGCGGGTTCATATGTCGCCGAAACCCCAGCGTTGATGGGTATACGCGAATCCCGTAGGATCGTCGGAGACTACTGCTTAAGCGTACAGGACTATATTGAACGCAAATCCTTTCCGGACGAGATCGCACGCAATTG
Organism: uncultured Defluviitaleaceae bacterium; assembly: GCA_964446745.1. Classification (GTDB taxonomy): domain Bacteria; phylum Bacillota; class Clostridia; order Lachnospirales; family WQUN01; genus CAYURR01. Next base: position 1,502 of record CAYURR010000270.1, read on the forward strand.
TTACTACATAGATGTACATAACTCCAAAGAGGAGATCGAGGAGGTACAGGGTGGCAATCACGATATCACGGAGCGTGTGAAGAGATATGGTCCCGGCGAATCCCACGGGATACCCTATGGCTGTCTCGTGCCCAGAGACCTTGACAATGTACTCGTGGCCGGTCGCACGATCTCAACCGATCACATGGTCAATGCAAGCGTACGCGTGATGCCTGTTTGCCTGGCTACAGGAGAGGCCGCCGGTGTAGCAGCGTCCATTGCACTCGATATGAAGGATGCCGATTCTTCCGGAGTGAATACACATACAGTGGATACCGCACTACTCAGAAGTAAGTTGATCGGATACGGGCAGTATCTGCCGGAGTAAAACCTCAATAAATACCGGATCAAAACATTTACCACGGCTCTGCACGGATATAAACGGATTGACACGGACAACAGTAATGTATGATTGTATCCGTGTTAATCCGTAATGATCCGTGCAGAGCCGTGGTATTATTTTTACTGTTGACACAGTGTGTACCACACAATATAATGTTTACAACATTAATACACGAGGTGATATATTGGATCACAACGAGGTAGTCTCCGCTCTGATGCTCGAGCTGCGACGAGGGACGTTGATCCTGCTGGTGCTGAGTCAACTACGCAAGCCTATGTACGGCTACAACCTGGTCAAGCTACTGCAGGAAAACGATGTACCTATTGAGGCGAATACACTCTACCCGCTGATGCGCAGGCTTGAATCGCAGGGCCTACTTAAGAGCGAATGGGAAACAGGTGGCGCGAAACCGCGCAAGTATTACATGATCACTCCGGATGGTTTGATCGTGTTGAACAAAACGATGGAGCACTGGAACAGCTTTTCTGAAAATGTAAATAAACTATTGGGGGTAAATGGGGATGAATAACGACTTAATAGAGCGCTATATCTACGCAGTGACAAAAAAGATGAAATCTAAGATGAGAAATGAAGTGGCAGATGATTTGAATAGTTTGATATCCGATATGCTAACAGAGAGGTGTGGCGAAGCCACACCCTCCGAAAGCGATATACGCTTGGTTTTAACAGAACTCGGTACGCCTACCGAGTTATATGAAAAATATGATACGGACAGCAAGAAATGCTTAATAGGCGCACCACATTTTTCGACCTACAAGTTAGTGTTAAAGATTGTGCTGCTCTGTGTTGGAGGCGGCATCACGCTGTCGTGGCTCAT
>CAYURR010000271.1:0-2712 GCA_964446745.1 uncultured Defluviitaleaceae bacterium
CCACTTCTGCAGAATACAGCATACATTTCCCCCTTTTAATATTGTTGATACACCAATGATAATCTTACAATTTTTCCAGGAAATATTCAAGGTTATCTTTCGTCATGCCGTGCCGGTTCCTTAAACATCATAGCAAATACCAGGCTCAGCAACATAAGCCCAAACGGAAACAGCGTCAGTAGAAACCGCGCCGCGCCCCCCGGATTGGGGCCTGGGTTATTGCCGCTCTCAAAACCGAATACAGTCGACGCGAGATAAAAGCCAAGCCCTGTAAATATGCCGTTTAAGCGATTCATAAAGCCCATCGCGCTCGATATGATGCCCTCGCGCTTCTGTCCGGACTTGGCTCTATCCTCGTCCATAATGCGCGCGCCGATCAGATCCATCGTTGCGATAGTCCCCGCGATACCAAGTCCCACCAATATACTCGATACGATCGCGGGCACGAGGGTTTTAGACAAATAGAGCGGTATCAGCATCACAGCCAAAAACATCAGCGCAGCGCGCCATACCGGCAGCAATGAAAATCTCTTGATCAGATATGCCCAACCAGCAACACCCGCTATAGCAACAACAAGCACCGAGGCCATCAACACAGTCGTCATGCTTTCCGGCTCACCGAGCGCGTATTTGACAAAGAACGGCATCGAGGCCGTAAGCATAGACGCTGCCGCCGAATAGAACGCATTCGCAAGCCCTGCGATCCAAAAACGTTGATTGGTTGCGAGCGCCTTTAGGCTCTCCAGAAAGCGCGGCATCTCGGCAAGCTCCGGGGCATCGAGAATTTCGTGGCAGCCGAAAGTCATATATAAGATGACCGCGCCGCCCAATAATCCGTAGATCACAGACGTGAGTTGATACCCGATCGCAGAGGTAACTACCGGGGTCAATGCGATACTGATGATCATAGCCACAAGCTGAAACGCCTGCCGCATCGCGTTTGTGACCGCACGTTGCTTGTCATCCGGAAATAGTTCGGGAAACAACGCCCCGTAATTGGCGTTTATCAGCGAATCGATCGTACCGGTCAAGCAGTATGCTAGCAGCAGATACGCAAACAATCCATTGCCCGTTATAAAACCGGGCACATTAAAGAATGCTATAAGCGCGAGCACCAACAGCGGTGTACCGATAACGAGCCATGGCCGTCTGCGTCCCCATTTTGTTCGCGTGCGGTCAGAAAGAAAGCCATAGATGGGATTATCTATGGCGTCCAGGAATGTATACAACAATAACACAAGAGAAAACTTCGCCATCGGCAGGCCGAGGCGATCCACATAAAAGATAGCCGCATAGGTCTTAAACATATTGACCGGTATCGAGGTACCGAACATACCGATAGCATATCTGAGTTTATTATTCTTCATGAAGCACCCCTTATCGGTTGATCAATACACTCTTTTCATACTCTTTGACCTCGTCGAGCCACTTGAGCCCGACCGGTACGTTATTGCTCATACAGTAATAATCCCATACCGCACCGGACGGATAAGACTTGAGCTCCTCGAGCATCGCGAGGCGCTTTGTATAGTCGCCCGAATGCTCGGCTTCCTTGAGCGTCTGGGCGGGCATCAGCAGTGCGTTCAATAACGCCTTTGACATATTGCGCGTGCCTATAACCCACGCGGCTATCCTATTGATGCTGCCGTCAAAGAAGTCCAAGCCGATATGTACCCTGTTTTCAAAGCCGTTCAGGATGATCTCATTGGCTATCTGTGAGAGCTCGTCATTTAATACCACGACGTGATCGCTATCCCAACGCACGGGCCGCGATACATGCAAAAACAATTCATCCGCATATGCAAGCACAGACGAGATCTTGTCCGATATCTGCTCGGTCGGATGGAAATGCCCGGCGTCGAGTGTGATCAATATTTTGTTCAAAAGCGCGTAGGCAAGATAGAATTCATGCGAGCCGATAACACAGCTCTCGGAGCCGATGCCGAACAGCTTGCTCTCGACCGCGTCAAGGTTAAACGCCCTGTCGATCTTTTCGGTATATATCTCGTCGAGCGAGGCCTTTAGACGCATCCTGTATCCGTATCTGTCCACGGGCGTATCCTTGAACCCATCCGCTATCCAGAGGTTGTTTACGCAGACTTGCCCGGTTTTTTGTCCGAGGTATTCGCCGATCTTGCGGGCTGCGATGCAATGCCTGATCCAAAATGCTCGCTTGGCTTCGTCCGCCGATGACAGTGTAAAACCGTCCGCACTTAGCGGATGACCAAACAGCGTTGGGTTGAAGTCCAGGCCTATGCCCTGCTCTACGGCCCAGTTTGCCCAGGTGGTAAAATGCTCGGGAGCGATCTCGTCACGCGCGACGGGCTTGTCGCTTTCTAAATATATCGCATGCAGGCTGACCTTCTGCTTGCCCGGTATCAAGGTGAGTGCCTTTTGTAGGTCCTCACGCAGTTGTGTGGGTGATGTTGCCCTGCCCGGATATGCACCCGTGACCTGTATGCCGCCGGACAACTCCGCTCCGGTATGTTCAAAGCCCCCTACATCGTCGCCCTGCCAGCAATGCATCGAAATCGCGATGTTCTCCAAACGCTGCATCGCGAGCTCTGTGTCGACGCCTATTTCAGCATAGCGCTCCCTTGCTATTTGATATGCCTTTTCCGTGTTTGACATGCTCACATCTCCTAATTTTTTTAATAATGTATAATTTATCCGTTTTTTCCCCATAATAGCTACCGTAGAGAAAAACTCTAT
>CAYURR010000272.1:0-2677 GCA_964446745.1 uncultured Defluviitaleaceae bacterium
CAGCATCTTCAACAAAAAGGTTTCGCTGTTCGGTTCGGTTGGCAGCGACCTCGTAATAGCTACCGATCTGTATAAGCACTTCCACGACACCACAACGATGGATTCTGAGCCTTTCGTTTTAGTCGAAGCTAAGGCTTCAACTGTAAAACGTCTGCATGAAGTATCACACAGTGAATGGATCTCTGAGAAAAAAAGGGGTAAGGCGGATGTTACCGCCCTACCCCTTTTTTGTATGAAGTTAATACATTTATCATTTTGGCGATGAGTCATTGTCCATAAGGGCTATCCAAATCCAGTGTTATAGCCTCTCTTTCCGGATCCCAGTTGACACTAAAATTTAACAGTGCAGCTAAATCAACCAACCGATAATAGTTGCTTCCATTGATGTTGAACGCGTCAATCTCAACACCCCTGCCGTTCAACAACAATGTTTGCGACGTCGCAACGGCATCCACTTGACTCTCTAACACATCTCTCAACTCATTACCTACCGGAACATACTCAGGACCCACCGATATTGAAACACTATTTGAGCCACTTATCCATTCGACCCCGAACTGCTTTGACGTCCCGTTCAATATTGCCGCCATATCCCTTAATTTAACCCAGTTACGATCATCAATATTGACCCCCGGGAAAAGCCACACATTCCTGTCAATTATCAATGAAGTGTAAGATTTGCTTCCCGTTACATGTGTCCCCGCTTTGTACGTTGAGGTCGTGCCATTTTTATCAGATGTCTTATCCCTTAAATCTATGATTAGCGGTTGATCGATAAACCTATTACCGTTCCACCAATATTTACCGTTTGATGGTATATTTATATTGGCCCCGGTAACCTTACCGTCTTGGATCTCAAGAGCGGCGTTATAGTTAAATACTATTTTACCGCCTGGTTTGACGTTGATCTGAGCCTGGTATGACAAACTCAATCTGCCGTCGGTGTTAACTATGAGCGTGCCTTCTACGTTAATGACTGATTTTGCACGATACATATAAGTCAAGTACAAGGCGCCGTCAATCGTAACAGTGGCTTGTTTGGCAATAGTGACGTTGAAACCCGATAAACTGGGACCTTCGCCTTTTGGTATTGTAAAACTATCTTGTATTACGATGTTTTTATGTGCATCATCATCCGACATACCAAGCAAAACACCGGTAAATTGCATATATGTAGACACGTTGGATACATTGCCGGGGTTTAATTGTTGATTGTATTTTTGACCTTTGTATAACATGATTTGTTTATTGCTCGTATACATAGCGGAGCTGTTATAGAATGTTGGAGGCTTATCGTCTACCTTAGGGTTACCTATATAATGAAATGAAAGTTGCTCAGGATCATAATTCGAAAACTGTTCGATCGGTATGTCAAAAATGTGCCATGTTGCATCAACCAATACCCAACGTTTCTCCTTGTCATACCAAAAAATGTTCCATATATGCCTAATGTTATTGCTGTCTGGCATGCTGGCGACATATTCTGTTGGCACTCCCGATGCGATTGCCATAACAAGAAAAAGCATCGTGTAATCCTCGCAAACACCCTTGCGAGTTTTAAATGAATTGTAGAAGGAATCAGAAAGAATTCTATTTACCCTGCCATTTTTAACATCATCAAATAATTGATAATCATATGTAAAGTTGTTTTCGAACCAATCAAATATAACTTTCGCCTTTTGATAGTTGTCTGTAACCCCTGCTGTTAATTGCCTACCGAAAGCGGCGACCTCGGCTATTTGTGCAGAACTATTGTCTCCTTCCCCCATATATGCGTTACCCAAATCTAAATAATATGAGTTGATGACCTCTTCATCGTCTATCAATCTTTTGAACAAATCGACCGATAGTGAGTATGGTGAGACGGAAGCCCAGGCCATTGGTGCAGATGTCATAATGAACACAAATACCAAAATTACCGATGTTAAACGCTTCAATGCTTTCATTTCAATTCTCCTTTCTTTATCGCTCCATACGGCATGATAGAAATCAAAGCTAAAATATCAGACTCAATTTTAAGCGAAGCTATCAATGCTTTTGCATATGTCCATTAAACGAAACGGCTTTCCTTTTGAAATTCGCGAACCCTAAATTAAACGCATACACACTATTATCCATGCAAGAAGCGGAGCAGATTTTAGATGAACATGAAAGTGGCTTCCGCAAGCCTAAATCTTTCTCTAATGCTAGTGAAATGTTTGCGGCAATGGATTTAGAGGATGAGTTGGAGGCGGATAGTGAATAAATATACTCCCGATTATTCCACTAAATTTAGACGCAATAGGCTTATGTTAATAAAACGTGGATATGAATTATTATTGGTCTGCGAACTTATGCAGCCCGAATACCGGGACCACCCTCTCAAAGGCAATTATATCGATTATCGTGAATGTCATGTTGACGGAGAAGGCGATTGGCTACTGATCTATAAAACTAATCACCTCAACATAGCTACCCACTAACCTACAATCGAGTTGGCTAAAACATTCCATAAATGGACTGATCAACAAATAATAGTAAAACATTAATGAAGTGCCATCATTTATGACAATATCATCCAGTTAAGAACAAGAGGATATAATCGAAATAAGAGTATTGAATAATTTGCCTTAATGTACGTTATAAACATAGCACTAAACTGCTAAAGCAGTGGAAAAAAACCTTTTGGCTATCGTCA
>CAYURR010000273.1:0-2622 GCA_964446745.1 uncultured Defluviitaleaceae bacterium
CGATCTTCGTGCCGTCCTTGGGTGGTAGATTATGGTCGTTATACGACAAACAGGCCGAAAAAGAGCTGCTGTTCCGAAATCCCGTGTTGCGATATGGCAATTTGGCTATACGAAATGCGTGGTTCTCTGGTGGTGTCGAGTTCAATTGCGGGCAAGTCGGGCATCACAATTCAACATGTGCGGAGATGTTTACCGCCAGCTTGACCGCCGACGACGGAACCCCGGTTCTGCGTATGTACCAGTTCGAGCGCGTACGCGCGATTGTTTATCAGATGGATTTCTTTCTGCCTGAGGGCTCAAAGCTGTTGTTTTGCCGCATGCGGATCGTCAATCATCACCCGCGTGTGATACCGATGTACTGGTGGAGCAATATCGCTGTGCCCGAGCTGCAAGATGGGCGTGTAATCATCCCAGCGGACGAGACCTACACAAACAGAAACTCAATGGTATCTAAGACCACAGTGCCAATTAGCGGTGACGTAGATATTACATATCCTGTAAACAATCCCATAGCTATCGATTTCTTCTGGAAGCTACGACATGACAAACGCCGCTATGTCTGCCAGGCTGACAATAGCGGCTACGGGTTGATTCAAACTTCGACTAAGCGATTGAAGGGCCGCAAGTTATTCGTCTGGGGACAAGGGCCAGGCGGCGACAAATGGCAAGAATATCTCTCACAAAAGGGAGACGGACGATATGCAGAGATTCAGGCAGGGCTTGCGTGTACACAATACGAATGCCTGCCTATGCCTCCGAGGACGGCATGGGAATGGCTCGAGGCATATGGCGCGTTGAACGTGGACGGCTCCAAACTGCACGGAGATTGGCAAGTCGCAAAGGAAGAAGTCGAAAAGGGCTTGGATGCGCTGATCAGTGAGGACGCATTAGAGGAATTGTTGATAAGTACGAGGCATAGTATCGCCCTTAAGCCTGCCGATGAGGTCATCACACACGGTAATGGTTGGGCCGCACTTGAGGATATGAGGCGCAGAAAGGCCGGATATCCCCCACTTCCAGAGCATCTTGACTACGGCAAGACAGGCGAGGAGCAAGCGGCGTGGGTACAACTCTTGGAAACAAACACATTCCCGGAACCCGATCCGGATCAAATTCCGGCCTCATACATGGGCCAGGAGGAATGGCAACATATACTCGCGAAGGCCGTTGAAGCCTCGGAACGCTATAATTGGTATGCGAACATGCAATATGGCATGATGCTCTACGCAACAAAGGCATTCGATCAGGCGCGACTGTATCTAAACCGTTCTATGGAGCTGAAGCCCTCATGCTGGGCTATGTACGGGCTCGCGATGCTCGATAGCTTAGAGGGAAATGCGTCATATGTCATCCTCGCGCAAAAACTCGTACTGACCAAGCCGGACGATATCTCGATCGTAAAGGCAGCGTTGCGTTTACTGATTGATGCAGAGGCATATCAGGATATCGTGAGTTTATCGGAACGGTTGCCGCACTCCATACGCGCGAACCCACGCGTGAGACAATATACCGCGTTTGCATATGTACGCCTCTCAGATGCCGAAAAAGCGGAGGAGATCCTGTTCGCAAACGGATATGCAGAGATAGCGGACATACGTGAAGGTGAAAACTCCGTCACGGATATCTGGTACGAGATACAAGAGCAAAAGGCACGCAAAAAAGGCGAAGCATTTGACCGTGATCAAATATCCCCGCCTCCTGAGCTGGACTTCCGTATGAACGCTCAGAAAAGGAAGCAGTGAGTAGAACATTAGAGATTGAATTATGTATTTAATTCTTCTATTAATCTATTTCTTATGTCAGTAATATGTTGCTCAAATTTATTGGGATTTTTGCTTTCGGCAAATAGGATTCTTGAGATTTTCTTCTTTATTATCTCAATATCATAACTATTATGTAAAACCAAGTGGATACCTTGGGATATATATGGAGCATCAATATATTTGGGTATTACTGGAAAACAATTACTGATTCTATATACCGCATCACGATTAGTATGCCCAATATGGCAGTAAGCCCATCTAATGTCTCTTTCATTTAACGCACACCATTCCTTTATTTTTTGGATTTGCTCTGGTGTACGGTGTGATAAGTCACCGGTAGGTATCATCCAGTACATACCTTTAATAAATTTGTCTACAAAACAACAATAAATAGGCCGCTCTTTGGCATCATTATATCTGCCACCTAATTCTCTTATTATATCTATGTAATCTTGTGATATTTTATAAAAACCACTTTCAATCATATGACTCCTTTCTTAATCAAAAAAAACTCCCTTGTTATACGAGGGAGTTTTCTTCTAACCGTCAATTTATCACGCCAGACGGTAGGCGTATTCAATCAAACCGTTAATTTGTCACGCCAAACAGTAAGCGTATTCACTCAAACCGTCAATTTATTACGCCGACAAGTAAGCGTATTCATAACAATTCTTTGACTACATTCATAGCGTAGCATAACATATGAGTAGTGTCAACACAATTGTAATCATACTGTACTATGATGCATATATATTATATGCTGTACATAAAAATATGATGTTATTGTTTCGCAATAAGCAGTATTTTTTATGCCAACAAAAAGTTCTTACTATCCGCAAGTGGTCTAAAGATATCTCTA
>CAYURR010000274.1:0-2590 GCA_964446745.1 uncultured Defluviitaleaceae bacterium
CAATATATGCAACGATGTTTTCTATAGGCACTTCCGGCTCCAACACATGAGACGGTGAAAGTATAAATCCGCCGTTTGCTCCAAAGGTTTCGACAAGGCGTGTTGTATCCCTCACAACCTCCGCTGGGGTTCCGAACGGCATAACCGTTTGCGTACCCAATCCCCCGTCAAAGCTCAGTTTGTCGCCATATTTTTTCTGTACGGCATAAATATCCATGCATTCGGGTTGAATGGGGTTTAGGATGTCTAACCCCACCTCGATAAGATCGGGAACTATATCGGTTACATCCCCGCAGGAGTGATACCAAATAACAATGTCCTTGTTTATGGACCGTGCGTGAGCAAACACCTTTGCCCAAAGGGGCTTTATCATTTTTCTCCACAATTCGGCGGAAAAGGTCATCCCTTTTTGGCTGCCCACATCGTCACCGAAATATAACATGTCAGCTCCCGCTTTGACGGCCTGCTCGGTCAGTGCCAAATTCCACTCCAAATCCTTTTGAAAGAAATACTCTGCAATTTCCGGTTCTACAAGCATATCGGCCAACAGATTTTCGTATCCGCGATACTGCCAGCTGGTTTCAAAAAAACGTCCCACCCAACAACAGGCTGCATTACCTTCAGAGTGAGCCTTTTCGGCAACATCTGTAAAATGGGAGCAGTCATAATGACCGGGGTCTCTGAAATAGTTAAATTTTTGTATCTCCTCAAAATCGTAGATGTTTCTAAGCGGAGAAATGGTATGCGTGAAATGGTGCGTGGAACCCGGCAGCTGCAACACGCCGTCATCGTTTATCTTCACGCCTTCTCGGATATCTATGTCGGTAAAATAGCCGCTGTAATCATAAATGGGAGCGTCCGCTTTTCTTTTGGCGTACATACCGGCAGGCGCAAAGAAGCCAAGCGTATTTGATAGCTCTGTCATATCCTTGCAGCCGTAGTGGCTCAATACATTTTGAGTGCACTCTCCGGCAAAGTCTGCGTAATAGAGCAATCGCTCCTGTTTTTCGCGTTTTGCAGTTGAGCGTATTAAATCACGATCTGAAATCATATTAACCTCCTCATTACTTATCCCTTCACGGCCCCCAGCATAACACCTTTTACAAAGTATTTTTGTACGAACGGATAGACCATAACAATGGGAAGCACCGTTATTATCATCGCCGCCATCTGGATAGATTGCACCGTGGTTTTTAACCGCGAGCCGATCATATCCATGCCCGGGGTCTGTGCTTGATTTGATACCTGATTTTTGGTAATGACATCCCTCATTAAGTAGGACAGGCTACGAAGTGATTTGTTAGCCGGGCAAAAAAACGCTGTATCAGACCACGAGTTCCACTGACCCACGGCTACAAACAATGCTATGGTCGCCACCATAGGAAGCGCGAGGGGGATGATTATCTTAAAGAAAATACGCAAATCACCCGCACCGTCCAGTGTTGCGGATTCATACAATTCAAATGGCATCTCCCTAAAAAATGCCCTCGCAATTATACAATTGTATACACTAAATAGAGCCGGAATTATATAAACAATAAACTTATTTAACATACCATATTGGTTAAGTGTTAAATAATAAGGGATCAGTCCGCTTGAAAAATACATACACACCAGCATGATGATATTATAGGGTTTGCTAAACGCAAGATTTGGGAAAGACATCCCATATCCTACCATGCAGGTGAATAACACCGCTGTGGCGGTTCCGAGCAAGGTTTTTGACACTGATATAACTATACCGTTAATCCATTGGGGGTCGTTCAGGAATGTCACATAGTTTTGGATGGTAAACACTCGCGGCCAAAAGTAAATGCCACCCTTTTGTGCGTCTATCCCATCGTTTAATGACATTATAATAACGTAATAAAACGGATAGAAGGTAATAATAAACGTCAGTATTAAACAGAGCGCGACAAAGGCATCCACAATCCAGTCCTCGGTTGTTTTTCTGATCGCGTTTTTACTTCCCAGCATTTCAATCCCTCCTCTCATTAGAATAGCGATGTTTCCGCAAACTTCTTCGACATGGCATTAGCACTTAGCACCAGTATAAGCGATATTATCGATTGAAATAATCCGGCTGCCGCAGCATACGAATACCGCCCCTGACCCAATCCGTTTTTGTATATATAGGTCTGGATAATCTCGGAACGGGAAACGTTCATCGAGTTACCAAGCAACATGGATTGTTCAAACCCGGCTGCGCCCAACAGCCCGCCGATGGATAGAATCAGCAGTATAGCTATCGTGCCGCGAATACATGGCAGCGTGATATAGCGTATACGCTGCAATCTTCCGGCACCGTCAATCTGGGCGCTTTCGTACAGTGACGGATCGATGGATGTTATTGCGGCGAGGTAGATAATGGCGCCCCAACCGGTCTCTTTCCAAACCTCACTTAACGCGGCAAGTCCGTAATAGCTGTCCGGGTTAGAAAGAATGTCGAGTGGTTTGTCAATAATACCGGCAGACATCAGCAGATTATTGATAACACCGGATGTTGTGGAAAAGAATGAGAAGAGCAGTCCGGCAACGATAACCCACGAGATAAAGTGCGGCAGATAACTGACCGTTTGCACAATGCGCT
>CAYURR010000275.1:0-2576 GCA_964446745.1 uncultured Defluviitaleaceae bacterium
TAATTGTCGAGTTTGTGCGGTTTTACTCGAATACACATTTTAATTTACACGCCCGCATTAGCGGGGGCTGTTCACCCTTTGATAACACGTTACCTTTTATGAACCATATCAAATGCTATACTGTTCTGTGTGGCACACATCACCCTTGATATCTCACAGCCTTCAATACTTATTATTCGGAAGTTAATTCAAAATATGTAGTGTACCTTTCATCAGATATCTTGTACAAAGGAACAAACACCAGGTTATGTGACTGGTTTATTGTCTTGTAACTGCCATTCCAGGTTGACCAATGAAGCTCATCGTGTGGGACTAATATTTCCCACGGATCATTTTTGTAGTATAGTTTTTGGTCGTGTGGTGAGAGCGCAGCGAGGATTACAGGGCCATCCGCAAAGGCAACGGTATTGGCTCTGTCGGCCAATGGTATTACAGTTCGTTTTTTAGGTAAAATCACCGTGAGCGTAACAGTGTTTTCTATGGTAATAAGTGCAAATCCGTCCTTTTCAGTGTATGGTACAGCAACGCCATCGGCGGTGATTGTCGCTTTACCATCTAACCAATTGGGGAGTCGTACAGCCAATGTGAAAAAGCTATTTGCGCACGTTACGGTAATGTTCTGTTCCACAAAACCCGGAGTGCCCGTCAACTTTTGCTGTCTTTTTATGTCAATGATATCAACGCATGGAAATTCCTGTTTTATGTTTACATACTTTTGATCACCGAAGATTATATTTACCTCGCTTTCATGAAATTGTGCTAGGTAGACAGTGTTCTCTTGTATATAGTAGAGCGATCGAAAGAGGTTTACATTAGCTTGAACAAGTGTACAATGACAACACCAAAAATCACCTGTTGCGCTTCCCCATACCTTTTTTGCACCTGCCTCAAGAGGAAGATAGTATGCAACAAGTCTATCCATATCACGGTCACCGCCGCCAGCTTGTTGGATATAATTATGTGGCGCAAAACCTTGTGCTAAAATTCCGTTATAAAAGTTACGTTCCCAAAGGTCAAGGTAGGAGCTTTGCCCCGTTTGTCTAAAGAGAAAATCGGCTAGCCGCATAATATTATACACAACACAGTGTTCTTGGTTTAGCATACCCAAACGGCTTTCTTGTCGATTTGGAGAAGTAAAAACCTCTCCGCTGGAGCTCCCGCCTGTTGCAAAGGTTCCTATTGTTTCTATTCCGACATCCCAGTATTTTTTTACAGCATTCAAATAGCGTTCATTACCAGTAACCTCATAAGCTTTGGCCACGCCTAAAATTTCTGGTACCGTAGTGTTCATATGCATGTTAGAAAGGCAATCTTCACCACGCAATAAAGCCTCGGTTAAATCGCAGCGTTCGTAGCGTTCCATTAGAAATTTATGATTAGGATCATCGGTTATGGCATAAAGATCAGCCCATAGCTCCATTATACCGCCAGTCTCCTCGTGCATCATCGTTCTCATCTGTTCATCGGTAATGTCGAGGGAGTATTTGTAAAACCAGTCAGCGGCTTTTTTTACAATATCCAAAGCCTGTTTGTTGCCTGTAAATATATACATATCAAGCAGTCCCATCATAACCTTATGGCAGACATAATGAGGCGCCCATGTGCGCTTGCCTTTCTTTAGCCAAAGTAGATATTTCTCGGGTATTGGAAAACACCACTCACCGCCGTTCTCTATTTGACAGCGCGCGATTTCCGATACAATAAAATCCGCTCGAGCCTTGAGTATGGTTGTATTTACACTACTGTCTGTCTGTACAATTATCTGAGCTGCTGCGGATAACCAATGCCCTGTGAACGTACCGCGGATTTGCGAAAGCGGGCTGTCCCAACCGTTATGAAGTTCATGTTTATCATAGGGCAGATAGGTGTAGCCATTCAGTCCGGCCTCTTGGTAATACGATATAAGGAGGTTGCTGTCCTTTAATGAAAGCAGATACTGTAGTGTTAACTCTTTGCGCATTCCCAAAATACCCGAAACAGTAACGTTATGTTCTATTGGTTTTATCATATATTTCCTCCGATTTTTATTGTTTGAGCGAGTTCATAGCAATTTCACCGGACAGAATATGTGAGTTTGGACCCGTGATGTAAACTTAACGACCTCGACCTGTGCACCGATAAGTGATTTAATCTCTAATGCAAAATTTTCACCAGTATATCCGCCATCAACTAAAACCTTTTTACACTGCACAAATTATCCGTTTCATTATCGTAATTTCAACCATTTCGATAGCACCGTTGCGGTCGGTTACATCGGCATTTTGTACACTTTTTAAATCAACAGTTATCATTGATGTCTGTGCATTTCTAGAATCTTTTTTCGCTCAGCTTCAACTCGAATTGCTCTCGAGTGATGTCACTTGGATATTCTCTTCTCATAGCTTTATTATATCATATATTTACCAAGCTTATATACTAAACAGGCTCTGAAATGTTAGACTGTATCTATAACGTTAGACTTAAATCTGATAAATTTTAGAATGGAGAGGATTAAATGAAAAAAGTATTACACAATTTATCGGTATGCACTTTAGCTTTAGTGTTAGCACTTATAATGAGCTTACCAACTGTTGTAC
>CAYURR010000276.1:0-2536 GCA_964446745.1 uncultured Defluviitaleaceae bacterium
GTCATATAAACATGAGTCGTGTCGGTTTTTCACGTTATGACGCGGTAAAATTCGGCATGGCACTAATGGGATTTTTCTTGGGACGAGCTACGCTGTTTAACCTGTTGACACCGCTATGTATAGCCTATTTGTCTGCAATGTTTGGCTCGGGTTATATATTTTATGTCTCGGCGGGCTGTGTATTGGTAGGGGTGCTCACAAAGTTCGGTATCGGTTCGGTGTTTTTTCTGCGGTACCTTGTTATCATCGCGCTGCTCTGTGGGTTGAATTTCTTCGTGTCTACATATGTCTCAAAGCACAAAAATGTGTATATAAAAAGCCCGGCACAAGGTTTGGCCGGGGCATTCGCGTGTATAGCGGGAGGCTTGGCTGTTGCGTATTTCGATAAGGTCAATAATCTATTAATGTTTGTGACCACCCTCGAGGGGGCGATTACGTTTTGCCTCACATTTGTATTAAAACGCGGTGTAAATGCATTTACAAGCCCCAAGCGCAATGTTGTACTCACGAATGAGGACATGATCAGCCTTGCGATACTATGCGGCGGTATCATCACGGGAGCGGCGGATATATTTTTAGGTGTCGTGTCGTTGCGATTTACACTATGCGCATATTTGATACTGCTGATGGCGTATAAAGCCGGTCCGTCGATAGGTGGGATAGCCGGTATGCTAAGTGGATTTTTATTATATATGGCCGGATATGAGGATGTGTCGTTGGCGGTGATATTTGCGATATGCGGACTTGCGGCCGGTACCATTAAAAAGGGTAAGCAATATGATAAGCCTTTGGAGATCTTAATATTTGTATTGGCCGCTACATGCTCGGCTTATGTGGTCAATAAGGGGTTAATAAGAATAGAGTTGCTGTATTCAATAGCGGTATCTGCCGCGCTGTTTATGATCACACCGGCAGGCTTTAATTTTCATATATCTAGCTTTGTATTCCCAGCATCGGACAATAACGAGGAATACATACAGCTGATAAAAACCGTCGTAAGCGACAAGCTGCTCGCATTTGCAAAGGCATTCGACAAGCTTTCGACAACCTTTGAGAGCCTCACGGTACCAAAGCAGGAGCGCGCCAAAAACGATGTCTCGTTATTGATAGATGAGATATCGGAGAACTGCTGCCATGACTGCACGCGACGGGAGACCTGCTGGGACGATGAGTTCTTTAATACATACCGGATCATGTACGAACTGTTGGACAAGGCTGAGAAGAATGGGCAGATAAATAACGACGACCTACCGACGGGGTTGGGATGCATAAACCCAAAGCATTTTATATTTATGCTCTCAAAGCAATACGACAGGTACAAGCTCAATATAAACTGGAACAACCGCATAGCCGAGAGCCGAGCTCTGATAAGCCAGCAGCTGATGGGCATCTCGGGCATTATGCGAAACCTCGCAACCGAGGTAAATGTGTCGATGCATTTCTCGGAGGATCTCGAGGAGCAATTGTTATCGGAGTTCATAAAGCAGCATATGGAGGTGGAGAGGGTGATAGTACTCGAAAATAAATCGGGTCTGTACGAGGTGCTTGTGACACACAGGGATAATTCAAATCCGAGGTTTTGGGACAAGCCCGTTCAGAATATATTATATGGTGTGCTCAAGCGCACGATGCAAAAGGACGAGACGGTCTTCCACCGGAACCTGTTTTGTACGCGATACGTGGAGGAAAAGAAGCTACGCGTGATCAGCGGAGTTGCGAACCAAAGCAAGGGCTTACGAACCGAATGCGGGGACAGCTATTCGAGCATGGAATTAAAGAACGGGAAATGCCTACTGTGTCTGTCGGACGGCATGGGCACAGGCAGCCGCGCACGCAGGGAGAGTACCGCGACGGTCGAGCTTTTAGAGGAGTTTTTGGAATCGGGCTTTGAGAATGAGATAGCTGTAAAGATCATCAACTCGGTACTCGTGCTAAAGAGCAATTCGGAGTCGTTCTCGACGCTCGACATATGTTCTATAAATCTTTACACAGGGGATACGGAGTTTATAAAGATAGGGGCCTCCTCGACATACTTGGTACGTGACAATAGAGTATCGGTGATACGTTCATCGTCATTACCGATGGGCATGTTAAAGGATGTGGATCTGGAGGTTTCAAAGAAAAAGCTTGAGAGAGGGGACGCGGTTATAATGGCAACAGACGGGCTTATAGACAGCATACCGACCTATTCGGAAAAGGAGGCGTGGATAGAGGATACGCTATTGAGCGCGAAGTACTCAAACCCGCAGGACATAGCTGATTACATACTATCGGAGGCCAAGAAAAAGGCTGACGGTATGATCAAGGACGACATAACGGTACTGGTTGCAAAGATATTTTGATTTTTACCATCTGCTGTATAAAATGGAAATAACAGGCAACAATCTCGGTAGAAAACAACGGATCATTACACTACCGAGGAGGCACTTATGCAAAGGGATAAAATCATCCTGATAAAAGGCGACAACACAAAATGGTACGAGCAGGCAATATTCATCGTAAAGCAAAACTTCCCGGTGGGTAAGATGCCCGTAGA
>CAYURR010000277.1:0-2535 GCA_964446745.1 uncultured Defluviitaleaceae bacterium
CCGTCTTTTGTGCAAAAAAAGAAGCCCTTATCGTTATTGCTGTAGAAATATGCGTTCGCATTGAAGTCATATGTCACAGCTATATCGGTATTGGCCATTTTCATTTTCTGTGTACTAAAGTTTTGCTCCTCCGTAAAGTTACCGACCACGGAGACCGCCACGATCAGCACCAAGACCACCGCAGCTATTATGACCGTTTTGTTTGGCATTCATTCCTCCGAGATGTGTTTTGACGATGTATATAATCTCTATCGCACCGGCAGTGGCGAATAGGGGATAAACCTTTGAAACAAAGACCGAGAAGCCGATATGCGCAAACACACAGGCGAGCGCCGTAACGGCGAGTTTTGCATAGATAGGCTTTACCGCATATCGTCCGGTCAACCATCTACTGAGTGTAAACGCGTTAGAGATAGCGGTTGTTAGTATAGCGCAGAGCAGAAGAAGCAGATACATGTATTCAAAAAACGTCCCGTATTCGGTCACTATCGCCAATATGGGGATATCTGCATTCATGATATCGGACTGATGAAGAAACAGCGGCACACAAAGAAACAGTCCGAGCACGGTCATCATCACGCCGCCAATGATCCCTGAAAACGCTGCGTCCTTTCGCGATGGCACCATATGTCCCATAGCCGCCAACACAGAGATAGCCGTGACGATGTTGTACGAAGCGTAGATACACGCCGATAACAGCCATGCTGAGGATGTAGAACCCGCAAACCCGTCGGTTATAGCAGAGGTAGGGACGCTACGCGTTAGGAATGCATATATGCCGATAACGATCGTACCCGCGATCATAAACGGGGCGAGACGCGCGTTAAATGCAACGAGACCGTCGAGGTCGAACAGCAACAGCACAAAGCAAGCCAGACCCGATAAGATGACCATCGCGGTAAACGGGAGGTTAAACGCCTGTCTGATCGCGGAGGCCGAGGCCGAGAGCATTGTCGCGTACAGGATGAACATGAACAACACAACGGCGAACTCAACGATTGTGCCGATACGTTTGCCCATAACCCTGTCCATAAATAGGTTGTAGTCCGAAATCTTATGCGTGCGGCAGATATCCAGCACCGCATAACCGATAAACGAGAACAGTAATCCGGCTATCAAAAGACCGACGATACCCGCCGCTCCAAATTTAACAAAGAACTCGGACAGCTCGCGACCGGACGCGAAACCCGCGCCGAGTATCACGGTCGTATAAACAAATGCAATAGTCAGTGATTTCCTCAAAAAAACCGCCCCATAAATATATCATTCGATATATTCTATGAGGGGGAGGGCGTAACTATATCAATTTCTGGTACAAAGCCTTATATTTCTTGGCCGATGCGTCCCACGAAAAATCACAATCCATGCAATTTTCGATCAGGCTGTGCCACTCATCCTGGTTGTGGAAGGTACGCAGCGCTTCGTTCAAAGCCCACATCATTCCGCTAGCGAGATAGTCGTTAAACACAAAGCCGTTGCCCGTAAGCGTAGCATTGTCGAAATGCTTAACCGTATCGGCGAGCCCGCCTGTATTACGAACGACCGGCACGGTGCCGTAACGCATAGCGTATAGCTGACCTAGACCGCATGGCTCAAACAGCGACGGCATCAGGAAAATATCTGAGCCCGAATAGATCTTCTGCGCGATATCGTCGTCGAACAAGATATTAGCCGAGACTTTATGCGGGTAATGGTATGCGTAATGCTTAAACATATTCTCATATCGCCCGTCGCCGATACCCAGAACCACGAGCTGCAGATCCTTCGAGAGTATTTCCTCGATAGCAACAGCCACGAGGTCAATACCCTTTTGGTCGACGAGGCGCGTGATGATGCTGACCACCGGCGCGCTCGTCTGCGGCAGACCCAAACGCTCCTGTAGCTTGCGCTTACATTCCTGCTTGCCTGAGAGGTCGTTCTTGTTGAAATTTGCATAAAGGCGGTTATCGGTCATCGGATCATATTTGATTGTATCCATGCCGTTTAGGATGCCGTGCAGGTCCTGCACGCGACTACGCAATATGCCGTCCATGCCATATGCAAAGTTCGGGGTCTGTATCTCGCGTGCATATGCCTCGCTGACTGTCGTGATAGCGTCGGCATACAAAAGCCCGGCCTTCATGAAGCTGATGTTATGATAAAACTCGAGCTGTCCACCTGTGTAGTAGCCGTCGTTTAGGTCTAACGAGGAGAGTACCTCTCTACCGAAGACCCCTTGATACTGCAGATTGTGTATAGTAAATATGCTCTTTATATCTGAATAGAATACAAAGCCCTTGTACATGTCCTTCAGGTATACAGGGCCGAGACCTGTCTGCCAGTCATTGAAATGTATGATGTCGGGCTTGAAATCAACCTTTATAAGAAACTCCAGCGCGGCCTTTGAAAAGAACGCGAAGCGCTCATAATCGTCGCCGTAACCATAGTAGCCGTCGCGCCCGAAGTAATAGTCGTTTTCTATCATATACATCGTCGTGACGCCGTCGCCCGATATACCGTCAAAGCTGTATACAGACGCGCTCTGTCTGCGCCAGG
>CAYURR010000278.1:0-2526 GCA_964446745.1 uncultured Defluviitaleaceae bacterium
ACGCAGAAGCAGCTCGACGAGGTGCATATCTGCATCAAGCCGGTGCCCGAAAAGAAATCATGATCGCGTTTGTAAAGGGGCCGGTCGCACATGTAAACGATCACGAAGCCGTGATCGACTGTAACGGCATAGGCTACAGGATTTTGATAAACCCGACGACCGCGTCGTCGCTGCGCCATGGTGAGCAAACATCGCTGTACACACACATGAGCGTAAAGGAAGACGATGTGAGCCTGTACGGCTTTGTCACGCGCGAGGAGATCAATATATTTAAGCAACTGATCGGTGTGTCGGGCATAGGTGCAAAGACAGCGCTCGGCATATTGTCCGTGATGTCGCCCGTGCAGCTAATGATGGCGATTATCTCGGATGATACAGACGGGCTTTCCAAAGCGCCGGGCATAGGTAAAAAGACCGCGCAGCGCATCGTGCTCGAGCTCAAGGATAAGATGAAGAAGTCGAAGGAATTTTTGACGACGTCGGATGAATCGCAGCTCAGGCGCATAGAGGGTTTAGGCACAGGCCTCAGCAGCGAGCGTCAGGACGCGGCGGACGCATTGATTGCACTCGGTTACGGGCGCAGTGATGCGATGAAAGCCGTCTGCGAGGTGGCGGCAGACGGCATGAAGACCGAACAGATCATCAGGTTGTCGTTGAGACTGTTAAATAGATCCGTGTGAATGGTGACATAATGTATTGTGAGAGAAGCGTGAAGGATAATATATGAGCGAGAACAGGATCATGACGGCGGGGCTATATGAGGACGATGCGTTCTATGAGCAGAAGCTCCGGCCTCAGAGCCTTGATCAATACATAGGGCAGTCCAAGGTTAAATCCAACATGCGCGTATTTATCGAGGCCGCGAAGCAACGCCACGAGTCCATGGATCATGTATTGCTGTACGGGCCGCCGGGTCTCGGCAAGACGACGCTGTCGCAGATCATCGCTGCCGAAATGGATGCGGAGATAAAGATTAGTGCGGGCCCCGCCATCGAACGCCCCGGCGACATGGCCGCGATATTAAATGATCTGAACGAGGGCGATATATTATTCATAGATGAGATACATCGTTTGAACCGTGTGGTCGAGGAGATACTCTATCCTGCGATGGAGGATTTTGTAATAGATATCATCATCGGCAAGGGGCCAACGGCCAAGAGCATACGCCTCGACTTGCCGAAATTTACACTGATAGGCGCAACGACGCGTATAGGGCTTTTGACCGCGCCGTTGCGTGATCGTTTCGGTGTCGTACAACATTTGGAGCCGTACGGCATACCGGATCTTGTGGACATCATCAAACGCTCCGCGAGGGTGCTCGGCGCGGAGATTGTTGAAGACGGTGCGGAGGAGATAGCGCGTCGCAGCAGGGGCACACCGCGTATAGCCAATCGTTTATTGAAACGCGTAAGGGACTTCGCACAGGTCAAATACGATGGACTTATTGACCGCGAGACCGCGGCGTCTTCGCTCGATTTACTCGATGTGGATCCGCTAGGGCTCGATGTCGTGGATAAAAAGCTCATCGACGCAATTATAAATAAATTTGGCGGCGGGCCGGTTGGTTTGGATACACTGGCCGCGTCGATAGACGAGGAAAAGGATACCGTAGAGGATGTATCCGAGCCGTATTTATTGCAGCTCGGTTTTATACAACGCACACCGCGTGGCAGGGTAGTCACGGAGGCGTGCTATAAACATATGGGGAGGCCATTATGAGTGAAGAAGACAATAACCTCGGCTTGACAGAAGAAATGGTCGAGGAGGAAGTACCCGCGCAGATGGGTATTTTTGACCGGCTGATATCGGTATTTATCGCGCCGGGCAAGTTAATGGAAAATCTGCGCTATCATCAACCGATATGGACGATGATCATTGTAGCGATCGTGCTTGCATTATTTATGCTGCCGATCACCCCGAGGCTCGTTCAGATCACCACGGCGGAGATGTCTGCGATTTCTATCGAGCGATACGGCATGGACATGTTCAATCCAGTATTACCTGAGGATGTAAAGGATCAGGTCGAGAACGCTAAGAACATAGGCTCAATGGTAGGTTCCGTAATAGGGACGCTTGCTGCACCTTTGATGATGTTGGTATCGGCACTTTTACTGTTCATCGTTACTAAGATCGCCAAGGGTACCGCGACGATCAAACAGTATTTTTCGATGTATTTGCATATCCGTGTGGTCTCGGGGATAGGTTCATTGATTACTACGAGCCTGATGATCATGATGAATACGTCGCTGGATATGACGTCCTTGGCTGCGGTGTTGATGCCCGGAGGTAATATAACAAATCTGCTGTATTGTATATTGCTTTCGATAAACATATTCGGCATATGGGCAAATATATTGGTATTTTTTGGCGTGAAGAAACTGAATGATTTTACAAACACACGCGCAGCAGTCGTTACACTTGTATTGTTCCTGCTTACACTTGCGTTTACGGCGGGTACGCTGGCATCTACATTTATGATGCTTGACTGGCAGCAGAACATGTTACAAAACATTCAGATGTAGACAG
>CAYURR010000279.1:0-2488 GCA_964446745.1 uncultured Defluviitaleaceae bacterium
TGGTATGAATCATAGTCTCTTCATCAATCTTTGTCAAGACATTGACATGCGAAGCATTCATTGGATAAGATAGTGGAAATACACAAACGAGGAGTGATCTTATGGACATCACACGCTTTATCGACTACATGAGAAAGGACAATAATCTTGACATACACAGTGTCATGATCATAAAGGACGAAAAGACTATATTTGAGGAGTATTTCAGACCCGACGAAAAGGACACGCCTCATGTCATGTGGTCGGTCAGTAAGAGCTTTACATCCACGGCGATCGGCATAGCCGTAGATATGGGTAAGCTCTCCGTAGAGGATGATGTGTTCTCGTTCTTTCCCGAATACAGCGCTCTCTGCGACAGCGATAACAAGCGGGCGCTGAAGGTCAAGCATTTGCTGACGATGTCCACGGGGCACACGGTTCCCGAGGAGCTAATGATGGAGGACTATAACTGGGTAAAAGCGTTTCTGTCTATGCCGATAGAACACAAGCCCGGCACGGTGTTCAATTATTACACGTTTGCGACATATATGCTCTCAGCGATATTCAACCGTGTGATGGGCGAAAACGTTCATGACTTCTTGATCAAAGGCCCGTTCGCGAAGATGGGCATAGGTGAAACAAGCTGGGGTACATGCCCAAAGGGTATAACCCTCGGTGGTTATGGGCTCTTTATAAAAACCTCTGACATGATCAAGCTCGGGCGGCTGTATCTGAATAAGGGCGTATGGCAGGGTGAGCGTATCGTTTCGGAGAAATGGGTGAACGACGCGACCTCGAAGCAGGTCGAAAACGCGAGCCCCGGAGCGAGCGTAGACTGGTGCCAGGGTTACGGCTATCAGTTCTGGCGTTGCGCGTTCGATGCATTTCGAGCAGACGGCATGAACGGGCAGTATATCATCGTAAAGCCCGACATGAACCTCGTATGCGCGATCACAAGCCATATCCAGGATATGCAGATACCACTCACGGGCTTTGCCCAGATGATCGGTGGATGTAATGCATAGCTATCCGTCGCTTGAACGCAGCATGGAGCTATTGAACGAGGCCTCGGGCATGAACCCGGGCAAATGGATAGACCACTGCATAGAGGCGGGCAAGAGCGCACGTAAGATCGCGGAGCGTATAAACGCGGAGCGAGGAGCAGGGGATGCGATCCCTGTATTTGATCCGGATCGGGCCGAGGTGCTCGGGCGTATGCATGATATCGGACGACGCTATGGCGTGCTGGATATGCGGCATATCATCTTGGGATATAAGTTCATGATGGAACAAGGGTATGACGAATGCGCGCGGATATGCCTGACGCATTCCTTCCCTGGGATTAAGGATATTCGCACATACAGCGGCCAAAATGATTGCACTGAGGAAGAGAGTGTGTTTATAAGGTCATTTTTGGAAAAGGTTGAGTATACGGATTACGATCGGCTGATACAGCTATGCGATGCTGTCTCGGCTGCCGAGGGCCCCGTGTATATAGAAAAACGCCTCCTGGATGTGGCGATCCGCAGGGGCGTGAGTGAGTTAGCACCCAAGAAATGGCAGGCGCATCTGGATAATAAGGGATATTTCGATGGGCTGTGCGGGATGGATGTGCATAGGGTTATAGGGGTAGGATGATATGGAGCACCGCGTTAGATTCATGCCGGGTAGGGGATGGATTGTAGCGCGGTGCTTATCATTTGTCCAGGAATATAAACGGCTATCTAAAGAGATGAATTGTAATTGATGTTGATGGACTTGTGATATATCCTTTTACTTAGCGTTGCTGATAATAATAAATATTAATTTTGTCTTTGATATACTTTGTAATTTCATCAATAAAAGCTCTTTAAATCTATTTTATTGAAAAGTCTACATGGTCACCACGAGATAAATTTGCAACAGCACCTATTTTTTCAAGTCTTTTAGACAAAGAAGTTACAAACTCGGCTGCCTCATCACCGGAGCTTACTTTATTGTCATAAAGCATGTAATCTTTTCTTACCTCTACAGGTGATAAGTTTGGCATTACAACATTAGCTCCTGCCAAAATACCTTTTTCACGTCCGTCCTCGGCTATTGTTGCAAGAGCAGTTGTTGCTGGCAAAAGCGCCTTTGGAAGCATTAGTCTTGTTAATGCTATCATAGTTATTGTTGCATTTAATGTCCCTGCCAAATTATTTTTAAAAGGTGTATCTTTGTGTGGTATAAAAGGTCCTATGCCTATCATTTGAGGTTGTAGCTCCTTTAAAAACAATAGATCGTCAGCTAGGTTTTGTGTAGTTTGGTAAGGAGAGCCAACCATAAAACCAGAGCCTACTTGAAAACCTATTTTTTTAATGTCATATAAGCACCTTTTTCTGTTCTTTAAGGTCAGTTTACTTGGATGTAATTTACTGTAATGGTCATCATCTGCCGTTTCATGTCTTAGCAAATATCTATCTGCCCCAGCATCATATTGCTCCGCCGAATAAAGATTGAAACTCAAATAGCAGCGTAGGATGTGAAT
>CAYURR010000280.1:0-2485 GCA_964446745.1 uncultured Defluviitaleaceae bacterium
TCAGATATAAAGACGGCAAGAAGCTCACCGTAGGTTGGCTCGTTTACTCGGATTCACCATGGCCGGGCATACTGTCCTCGATGGCAGCCGATACATGGAAAGAGCTCGGTGTCGAACTCAATATCGAGCTTATGGATTTCGTAACTGTTCAGTCCCGTACACAGGCTCCCCCTCCGGGCGAAAAGGATTTCGATATATACACGATGGGCTTCTCGCTCTCACTTGATCCTGACCCGACTGGAGCATTGTTTGACTACGATGCATTCACCGAGGGCGGCTTTAACGCTTCCGGTTATCTGAACGAGGAATCGCAGTCACTTATCAAGCAAGGTAAATCAGAGTTCGATCAAGCCAAGCGTAAGGAGATCTACGCTAAATGGGCTCAGCTCATGAACGAGGAAATACCGACGATCATCGTTGCTTACCGTTCCGAAATCTGGGGCGTAAACAACCGTATAAAGAACTGCAATCTGAGCACATATTTTGATTGGCAGCTCAACGTACGAAACATGACTATCGAGTAAAGTTAAATATTTTAGCATTTCACAGGCTGTAGCATAAAGACATCATGATTTGCTACAGCCTGTTTTGTAAATTTTATTAAATATATGCAGGAGGTGCTTGCTTGA
The DNA here is from genome assembly GCA_964446745.1 of uncultured Defluviitaleaceae bacterium. Classification (GTDB taxonomy): domain Bacteria; phylum Bacillota; class Clostridia; order Lachnospirales; family WQUN01; genus CAYURR01. Next base: position 630 of record CAYURR010000280.1, read on the forward strand.
AGAATTACATAATACGACGCATATTACAAATGATACCTGTGTTTTTCGGGATCTTGATTTTACTGTTTTTAATATTGGAAAAGGCGCCCGGGGGCCCTCTTGCCACCTTGATGGATCCACGGATGACACCTGCTAGGAAGGCCGAGCTCGCAGAAGCACTCGGATTGAACAGATCCTTGCCGGAAAAATTCGCCTCGTGGGTAAAAGAAGCCGCACAAGGTAATTTGGGTTATTCGATCAGCCATAAAAAGCCGGTGCTTGATGTTATCGGCGATTACATAGGCTCTACATTTACATTGGCTATATCATCTTTGATTTTCGCAATGATTGTGGGCATACCTGCGGGTATTATATGCGCCACAAAACAATACTCTAAACTCGATTATGTACTAACCATCATTTCGTTGATAGGCATCAGTATGCCTTCATTCTTCTTCGCGCTGCTGCTATTAAAGACATTTGCAGTAGACGTGCAGATATTCCCGTTATACGGTAAACAGAATCCTCTGTTATTTACAAACAACCCAATAATAAAGTTTTTTGACGTGGCATATCACCTTGTCTTACCTGTCCTTATACTCGGACTATCGTCCGCCGCAAGCTTTATGCGTTACACGCGTTCAAGTATGCTTGAGGTTATAAAACAAGACTATGTGCGTACAGCTCGTGCTAAAGGCCTTAAGGAAAAGGTCGTCATCTACAGGCACGCTCTTCGTAACGCTATAATACCGATAATTACCCTCCTCGGTTTTTCGATACCGATGTTGTTTTCAGGTGCGGTTATCACCGAATCGATCTTTGCGCTGCCCGGCCTCGGCAAGATATCCGTCGAAGCCACGATGAACCGGAACTATCCGTTGATCCTGGGCATCAATACGATACTCGCGCTTATAACACTCTTGAGTTCACTCATCGCCGACATTCTCTATGCCGTGGCTGATCCACGCATTAGATTTGATTAAGGGGAGGTAGCATATGAAGGAAAGAGGCTATTGGAGTGGCGTTATCAAACGGCTTAAAAAGAATAAGCTCGCCATTATCAGTTTGTTTATACTAATAATTATTATATTAGGTTGCATTTTAATACCGATCATCTCCCCCTACCCGATGGAACGCACAAATATCGAAATGGGCGATCAGCCACCGAGTGCGGCGCATTGGTTTGGTACGGACATCATCGGACGTGACTTATTTACACGTTTGTTTTACGGCGGTCGTATTTCGTTGGGCGTGGGTCTGGCGGTTGTAGTGCTTGAATGTTTAGTTGGCGTTGTAATAGGCGCTATCGCAGGCTACTACGGCGGTCTGGTCGATACAATCCTAATGCGTATAGCTGAAATATTTATGAGTTTTCCATTTTTAATGATTTGTATTACAGTAGTTTCTATATTGGGTAATTCGATCCCAACGCTAATATTTGTACTAGCAATGCTGTCGTGGCCATCGATCGCGCGTATCGTGCGCGGTCAGATACTCACGTTGCGAAACCTCGAATTTATGGAGGCCTGCGAGGCTCTCGGTATCAGCGATTTCAGTCGATTGTTTAAGCATTTGTTTCCAAATGTACTTGCGTATGTCATTGTTTATGCGACATTGGGCATGGCTTCAGTCATTCTCACAGAGACAGCGCTTTCGTTCTTGGGGCTCGGTGTTTCACCGCCAACGCCTACATGGGGTAATATGATTCAAGATGCCCGCAACATCATCGTCATCCAAAGTAAATGGTGGTATTGGATCCCGCCCGGTTTATGCATCTTCATTTCCGTTATGTGTTTCAATATCTTAGGCGACGGCTTACGTGATGCGATCGATCCCAAGATGAAACGCTAAAACGGTAACACTTAACGGAAAGGAGA
>CAYURR010000281.1:0-2416 GCA_964446745.1 uncultured Defluviitaleaceae bacterium
GAAAGGGCCGTGTCTTAACCGCTTGACCAACGAGCCGCAAGCAAAGCTGTTATAGTATTATGCTAACACAGTACAACGTTATACATATTAATGTATTGTTATGCACCGCAACGCTTACATACCTTGAGCTTGTCGCCAGCATCCGAACTTTTTTCCCAGAGCAATTTTACTCCGGTACGTGTACAAGCTGGACATTTGCCGCGCCAATTGACTATCTTCTTTATACCCTTGCCTCTTTTATTCTTTGCCATTGAATGCAGTCCCTCTCGTTTGTTTTGCTGCCGTAAGTGCTGCTCACGAGTAGTTATTATACGCATGAGGGTATGACATGTCAAGCATTTTTTCCAAGAAATTTTCCATTATTTTTCCTACATCTAATACAACGGTTTTTCTGTGGCCTCAATTCCTCTTTTTCGTAATTTCTCCCCCACCCCGTTGAATATTTCCTCAGAATTTGACTCGCACATTGTATTTTGTTAATATGTCAGGGTTTATATTTAGAGAATAACACAAAAAACGAGTGGATATATATGGATAAGCACATCATCATCTGTGGGCATTACGGCACCGGCAAGACCAATATAGCCGTAAACTATGCCTTACACCTTCACACAGCGTACCTTATCGATCTTGATATCGTAAACCCGTATTTCCGATCCTTTGACAATGCCGACATCCTCCGCGATCATGGTGTCGAGATTATTGCTTCGGCTTTTGCGAACACAAACGCCGAGATACCTGCCCTACCCCCTACGGTCAACAAGGCCTTCGACAACGAGGCCCAAACCATTTGGGACGTCGGTGGCGACGATGCGGGTGCGGTTGCTGTTGGTACTTATTCCGAGCGATTTATCGCGCAGGGCTATCAGATGTACTATGTAGTTAATTACTTTCGCCCGCTAACGCGTGATGTGGATGAGACACTCGCTAACCTACGCGATATCGAACGCGCGAGCCACCTGACGATCACCGGTATCATCAATAACTCAAACGTCGGCATAGATACGACAGACGAACACAACGAGCGATCCAAGCCGTTTGCTGATGCATTGAGCAAGGCCGCAGGCATACCGCTGATCGCATTTCCTTGGGGCAACAAACCGGTTATATATACAAAGCAATACTGGTAAAGGAGAGATAGAATGGCAACACTGACCATCAAGTCCGAGCTATGTAAGGGTTGCGAGCTCTGCGTAAATGCATGTCCAAAGTCGCTTTTATCGATCGATGGCGACAGTATCAACAGCATCGGCTACAACACCGCGTGCATCAAGGAGCAGGACAAATGCACGGGCTGCGCGATGTGCGCGCGTATGTGCCCCGAGGCGATCATCACGGTAACACGCTAAGCAATAGGTAAAGGGGGAAAACATATTGGAAAAGCTACTGATGAAGGGCAACGAGGCATTGGCTGAAGCAGCGATATTCGCAGGATGCAAGCATTTCTTCGGATATCCGATCACACCTCAGACCGAGGTCGCCGCATATATGTCAAAGCGTATGCCCAAGATAGGCGGTACATATCTGCAGGCCGAGAGCGAAATAGCCGCTATTAACATGGTACTCGGCGCAGCCGCCACAGGCAAACGCGTCATGACATCATCCTCGTCTCCGGGTATTTCGTTAAAGACCGAGGGCATATCGTACATAGCGGGTTCAGAACTACCCGCGGTGATCATAAACATCCAACGTGCGGGCCCAGGCTTGGGCGGCATACAGCCCTCACAGGCTGACTATAACCTCGCAACAAAGGCCCCCGGCCACGGCGACTTGCATCTGCTTGTCTACGCGCCTGCGAGCGTTCAGGAAATGGTAGACGTCTGCATAGAGGCCTTTGACAAGGCTGACGAGTACCGTATGCCAGCGATGATCTTGGGTGATGGTATGCTCGGACAGATGATGGAGAGCGTTATATTCGACGAGAATAAAAGGGCCGAGTCCACGAAGAAGCCATGGGCTACCGACGGACACAACAACGAACGCCAGCGCAATATCGTTAACAGCCTCTATCTCGAACCAGAGGTCCTGGAAAAGAAGCTGTTTGAAAGATATAAGAAATATGAGCTGATAGAGCAGAAGGAACAGCAATACGAGAGCTATATGGCAGAGGATGCCGAGATCATACTCGTAGCCTACGGCGCGACCTCACGTATTACAAAGGCCGCGATCAACGCCGCTCGCAAGGAGGGCATCAAGGCCGGACTTATCCGTCCGATCACCTTGTATCCGTTCCCGACGCGCCCGTTTGCACAGATCAAGGATGATCCACGTGTAAAGCATCTGATCTGCGTCGAGATGAGCATGGGCCAGATGATTACGGACATCAAGCTCGCGGTGGAATGCAGAAAGCCCGTAGAGCTAATAAACCGCACCGGCGGCATGATACCGTCGCCCGACTTTGTATTAGAGGGTATTA
>CAYURR010000282.1:0-2404 GCA_964446745.1 uncultured Defluviitaleaceae bacterium
AGATAGATTACTTTAGAAGGGCATTTGATATCAGGCAGATGGGCTTTAAATGGCCACTCTTGACCATGGTGTTTTTCGCTGTGATGTCCGGACCGTTTAACGAGGAATTCGGCTGGAGGGGATATGCCTTGGATCGATTGATTGCGAGGTATGGCTTTTGGACCGGTTCTGCTATTTTGGGCTTCATATGGGGCATCTGGCATCTTCCATGGTATTTTTATCCCGGAAACGGTCAATATATCGCCTGGCAAGCATCACCCATTCACGGTATTATGTTTATAGTGATGTCCATCACACTCTCATGCATTGTATCGATAGTGTATATAAAAACAAAACGAAGCATCATAGCAGGTGCCTTTGTACATATGATTGCGAATTTTTTTACCGGCAGCATATTGATTTATCCGTTTGATAGCACATACATCATTACAGTATTTTATTTGGCCACGGTATTGGAAGGCTTAGTCATTTTATATTTTATCAAGAGTAAGGCGTTTAAAATCAAGTATCTCGAACACATTCTTCCGAAAACTAATTAGCCCCTCATCCCGCATTTTACAAAGCTCTCTTGACATTGCACTCCTATCAACACAAAGATAGTGTGCCAATTCCTCACGATTATAGGGTATGGTGAACATTTTACTGTTTGCCATACCCTTTTGTGCGTTTAAATACAGCAATAGCTTTTCACGGATAGTCCGGCCGGCCATTATCTCGATCTTCTGGCTTAACATTACACTCTTACGAGCGATAAGCCTGAGCATATTCTGTAGTAGCTTGTAGTGATGCTGGCAGTGTTTGGAACAAGTATTGTTTACTTTATTATAATTAATAAATAAGATTTCACAGTCGCTTGATCCTTGGACAGTCACAGGACTGACTGTTATTCCGGCACACAAAAAGGCTTCGGCAAAGATTTCACCGCTTGATAGCTCCGATAATATGACGATATTGCCATCGATGTTCTCTTTTATAACCTTTACATGTCCTGAAAGTATGATACCTATCTCATGTACTTCACTGCCGCTGAGTATTATAAAATCTTCTTGTTTATACGAAACAGTCTTTACGGACAAACATTTAAGCAATATCTCAATAGACTCAATATCTGTAAACAGGGGATTGCTTGTAAGATCATCAATGTATTGTTCCAAATTATCACTCCCCGTTGCAAATGCAACCTAAACATTTTCTTTAGCATAGTATAATTAATTCATAGGATCAAGTCCTAAATACTCGAATAGGCGGTTACATATGGACATTTTTACCATTGGATTTTTGGCACTCGGTTTAATACTTTTCATCATTTCCATTACCAAGGATAAAATAAAAACCCTTGCTTCAATAAAAAAAAGCAAGGGTATGATGAGTAGCATGATGAGTGAGATAATAGCCATCATATTCTTAATCGGACTGCTTCTGACCTTTATACCACCCGAAACCATCAAGAGACTTCTCGGAACATCCAATACTCCGCTATCTACGGTTATCAGTGCGTTGATTGGTTCAATTACACTGATACCTGCATTTGTGGCATTTCCGTTGGTTGGCTCACTCATCAGTTACGGTGCAAGCATAATCCCGGCGGTGGCGTTTTTGACCACACTTACAATGGTTGGTGTCGTAACCTTTCCGCTTGAAAAAAGAGAATTTGGGCTTAAATTTGCGGTGGTCAGAAACGCTCTGAGTTTCGGTTTGGCCGTGTTAATAGCGCTTACTATGGGGGTGTTGATGTGAGGCTTGTTTTTGTAGCACTTATTTACATTATCATATCTATAATCGCTCCCGATAAAGGTCTTGAGGCGATTAAAAACAGCGGATATTATCTGTTCGAAATGCTCACTGTTATGCCTGTTGTGTTTTTACTTACGGTACTAATTGATGCATGGATTCCGCAAGATATGATTGTGCGTCGGCTCGGCGAAAAATCGGGGATTCTTGGAGGTATTTTCTCGCTTATACTCGGAAGTCTGTCAGCCGGTCCTATTTATGCCGCTTTCCCCATATGCAAGCTGCTATTAAAAAAAGGTGCAAGTATCGCAAGCATCATCATTATACTTAGCTCTTGGGCTGTTATTAAAGTGCCTATGCTCGCCAACGAAGCAAAATTTCTCGGTATAAAGTTTATGGCTGTGCGGTGGGTGCTGACTGTCGGCGCGATATTCATTATGGCTTGGTTATCGTCTTTAATACTCCGAAAAAAAGATATACACGATGATGAAGCCAGGGAAAACAAAACCCCCTTATCCATCAAAACCGATTATTGTATCGGATGCGGTATATGTGCAAGGAGGTTACCAGAGCATTTTATGATGTCCGATAAAAAGGCGGTTATTAGAAGCGAACAGATATCGGAAAAGGATGCAGAAACCATCAAAGAAATCTGTGAGAAATGTCCCGCAAA
>CAYURR010000283.1:0-2369 GCA_964446745.1 uncultured Defluviitaleaceae bacterium
ACGATGACAGTGGGCTAGCCTGTGGCTTCAATAATTGTCATATATTGTTGTTTCTAGTTGTATTATGTCGATACCGACAACAGTATGTCATATTTATATTTCATACCACCGGCCCAAAAACTTTCGTGGTCTTACCTAAAAATTGAACTGACTTTCCCAGTCAAATTCTGCGGATTGCTCGAGGCTTTTGGGCCAATGTCTACACCATATGGGAACTGCCGGATTTTCGACCCTATCTAAACTTGGCGTGTACGGTTTTAGATCGATCACGGGCGTATTGTTGTCTGCGTCAATATATGCGATATAGATCACTGCTTTATCATAGTCTATATGCAAGATCTGTGCGGGCGTCAAGGCTATTGGATTGGGACGGATCGGTGATCTGGTCGCAAAGATACCCATTATATCCGGGGAGCCTTTGTATGGAGACCGGGATTCGAGCGTGCTTCGTGATAATTCATCGTCAAAACCGTTGCACCACCAAAACACATTGATATGACTAAATCCATCCAGCCCCTTCAGAGCAGTCTTGTACCTTGGAAAAACCTCAATACGCATACCCTGCTCGTCAACTCTGATATTACCAATTTGATTTACAATAAACTGTTCCATTTGAAAACCTCCTGATTGATTGGGATAAACCTATCGTAAACCCTACCATCATGTGAGAGTCAAATGATATTTTTAATTACAGGGATTTGAATTTCTGTAAGATAATTTTCCGGATTTTCCTCGTTCCATGGACCACGGTGGCATATCTGCCTATTGGGATTGTCTGTCATTGAATACATATTATGGTTAGAGAGCCATTCGGCAAAGGCCAAATATGCTGTTGCGATATTTTCAAATGCTCCATAGACCATAGTACATGCCATTATGGGCACTTCTTCTGTTTGCATATAGGTGAAGTGGTGGACATTTTCCCCCGTCGACTTAACGGTCACGCAGACCTCTACATCAACATCACTCTCTTTATATTCTTGATCATGATACATTGCAAAATCAAGCTCGTTTGTCACCTTGACATTGTTGTTCTTTATGAAATAAGTCATTTCTCCCCACAATTGCTTTTCGGCAAAATAATCAGGGATGATTTTTCTCAAAGACAGAACACTGTAGCTCGGTATGTGCTTTAAAGACACATTAACGTTTATCTCTTTTCTGTCACAGCCTACGTTGTCTAACGCGTAACGGATTTTGTTTAGGCGGTCTTGCTCTGATTGTATGGCAGTTTCTATCTCGTGTTGCTTATTTTTCAACTGCTCGGTTATATATTCCGTTCCCCAATTGTTTAAAATTAATGCTATTTCCGACACATTAAATCCGGTGTCTCTTAAAAAGGTAATCTTATTGACTACCATTATTTGCTCTACCGAATATAACCTATATCCTGTATACCTATCTACGCAAGCCGGTTTCAATAGACCTGTTTCATCATAATATCGCAACATGCGGATCGATACCTGCGTCAGTTTTGATAATTCACCTATCCTAAAAATCGCTAACGCCAACTTTCTATTATAAATGTCCCTTGCCGATCAGCGGGTAGATGGTTGTAAAATATGAAATGGCATTATATCCGCAATGTGCAACCATACAACATAAAAGAGAACCCGTCTTTAAGTAAAGTACCCCTAATACTAAACCGGCTATAAGGCCCGAAACCGTTTGTGGCATATTGAAATGAAACAGTGCAAATATGGCTGCGGATATCAATAATGCTATGACCGAGCCCGATGTATCTTTAAGCCCTCCTAATACAAATCCTCTCATTATAATCTCCTCGATAACAGGGGCTAATATACAAACACGAACAAACGCAGCAATAGGCGCTTTCGACAATGTCAGTATTGATTTTTGATATGCTTCCTCGCTTGTCGAAAACAGACGTTCGAAAAAAGGGTCGAGGCATTTATCAAACAAAAGGAAAAATACAATGGAACAAAGTATGGCTAAGAAAATACCCACAAACGAAACATTGCCCCAAATATTGAGTTGATATAAATTTCTTGCCGCCCAAAGCCGGATATATACCCCCGAAACAATACACATTGTAGATATATTTAACCAAGCAGATATCGGGCTGTTGATCTTTCGCCATATCAATACATCAATAGCCGTATAAAGCAGAATAATACAAAAATAGCCTGAAACCCAAAGCAGTGTTTTTCCAAACAATTGTCTCACCCCTATTGGTAATGCGTTTTAAAGAATTTACTCAAAAACGCTAAATGTTTGCTGCATATCCATAATTATTCATGTCCATTGAGTGATTTCGCGAAAACCGCATCTTTCGTACAAGGTTCTCGCTGGCGTATTCCAAGCATGAGTGTCTAATCGAATAGTTATTGCATTACATTCTCGCGCCA
>CAYURR010000284.1:0-2360 GCA_964446745.1 uncultured Defluviitaleaceae bacterium
TTTCAGAATGTTCATGATATTATTTACAAGCATAGAGGATATCGAGATTGGATGTTTATGAATGCTTTAGGCACTTGCAAAGATAGGTCTGTTAAATAGTAATCATTTATAGCTTATTTAGGCTCTCGTGTTTTGGTTTGATACCATACACTTTTATCCACCCGCCATGCACCATCAACCCTTGAACAATTTGACATATAAACTCTGGATTATCAGTCAGTTCATCTATCGTTTCTGAATATTCCGCAAGGTCAGTAAGTTGACCTGGGGTACTGTAATACTCAATTTCATTTAACATGATTTAGACCCTTTCATCTCGCGGCATATAAAAATCTTCAAGGTATGATCTATAATATTATCATTATCGAGTTAAAATGGCAATAAATCTAAACCCACGGCAAAATGTGGTTGTCTTATCGTCACCATGAATAGACTATTATGCAACGCAGGTCAAGAATTTCATTACACACTATTGTATAATACACAAACGAACGGGGTGATATTTTATGGAACAATGCGAAAAGGTAAGCGTCGTAGCAAGAATGCAGCGATATATCGATGAGCATATCTACGAAAGGATTACGCTTTTAGATTTATCAAAGCATGTAAGCTATTCACCGTTTTACTGCGCGAGGATGTTTAAAGAGCTTTTGGGTAAAGCACCGTTTGAGTACATTCGAGCCTTGCGTCTGACCAAGGCGGCCCTCAAGCTGCGTGATGCCGATGTAAGGGTGTTGGATGTGGCCATGGACTTTGTCTTCGACTCTCATGAAGGCTTCACCAGAGCATTTTCAAAGGAGTTTGGCATAACCCCATCCAAATACAGTAAGCATACTCCGCCTATCCATCTTTTCATGCCTTACCCCGTCCGAGAAAGCTATTCATCCGGCACCGCACAATCATTTATTCAGAAAGGGAATGATCTAATGGAAGAGAAGAAATCTGTGAACACCGTTTTTGTGCAGGTTATTGACCGACCGGCAAGGAAATTGATTCTAAAGCGAGGCATAAACGCAAAGGATTATTTTGAATATTGTGAAGAGGTCGATTGTAAGATATGGGGTCTGCTGTGCAGCATTAAAGAAGCCTTGTATGAGCCGATCGGCATGTGGCTACCCGAGTGTTTAAGGCCCGAGGGCACGTCTGTTTATGCACAAGGGGTTGAGGTAAGCGCCGATTACAATGGCATTGTACCTGAAGGGTTAGAAATAATTGAACTTCCTCCATGTAAGATGATGGTGTTCCAAGGGCAACCCTTTGAGGATGAGCTTTTTTATGAGGCAATCAATGAGCTTGAAGGGGCGATTGACAGCTATAATCCCGAAATGTACGGATTTGCCTGGGCGGACGAAGATGCTCCGAGGTTCCAGCTAGAACCGCAAGGTTACAGAGGATATATCGAAGCGCGCCCCGTCAGACAGATAGAAAGATAGATTAATATGACAAATATCATATCAGTTAGCAATTTAACTAAGAGTTACGGTCAAGTAAAGGCTGTGCAAGGTATCTCTTTTGAGGTTGAAAGGGGTACCATCTACGGCTTGCTTGGCCATAACGGAGCAGGGAAATCCACTACCATCGACTGTCTTTTGGGTACAAAAAAAGCCGACATCGGCAAGATTTCCATTTTGTCTCAAGACCCTTCCCAAAACCGTAAACAACTGTTTGAGAAAGTAGGGGTACAGTTTCAAAACCCGGCTTACCAATACAGAATAAAGGTCAGGGAAATATGTGAGATCAAGCACTCGCTGTACAAACATGCAAATGACTGGAGGGTAATGCTAAAGGAATTCGGGCTATCCGAGAAAGAAAACGCCTATGTCTCCGATTTGTCCGGGGGGCAGCAGCAAAAGTTGTTTATACTGCTCGCGGTAATGCAAAACCCCGAGCTTGTGTTTTTAGACGAGCTCACCACAGGTCTCGATCCCAAAGCCAGACGGGAGGTCTGGAAATACATTCACGGACTAAAACAGAAGGGCACGACAATCTTTCTGACCTCCCACTATATGGACGAGGTAGAAAATTTATGCGATATCGTTACCATCTTGAAGGAAGGTAAGATTCTTGTGACCGGTACGGTTGCAGAGGTAATTACAAAGAGCGGGAAAAGCAATATGGACGAGGCATTTTTGCATTTTACAGGGGATGAAGCGGCATGAAGACACTGTGGCTAATGTATAAAACGGAGGCTAAGCTTTCGATTAGGGAGTTCTCATCTGTGCTTTTCGGAGTGCTGGTACCTATCGGGTTAATCATCTTATTGGGCTTTCTATACGGGGAATCCACCCTGGCAGAAACGGCTGTGCGGCAGATAGATGTTAGTTTCGGTGCGGTTTGTACGTTGGGGATATGCTCGGCAG
>CAYURR010000285.1:0-2347 GCA_964446745.1 uncultured Defluviitaleaceae bacterium
CTGCCGGAGGGCTTTGCGGCGGTATTATGGTCGGTGTATTGGCAAAGAAATTGAGCATTAGTAAGGTTTATATATTGCTGGTACTTACAGCTGCATTATTATTGCCAGTCGGATTTTCACTGTGGCTCGGTTTACCGGCGTTTACAATCTACTTGATTATAAGTATCTGCTTCTTCTTAATGATGGCTGTCGTGACGATGGCTACGATCCAATTACTAACGTTTATCCAAGGTGAGACCCCTTCGCATCTGACGGGTAAGGTATTGTCCTGTGTTATGGCGCTTGCCATGTGCTCACATCCGCTCGGTCAGGCTATGTACGGATTCCTGTTTGAGACATTTAAAGCTACGCCGTACTTGATAATCTTTGCCTCCGCTATCGTATCGGGCATTATCTCACTTATGTCAAAACGGGTGTTTAAGGATATCAACTAAGATCAGAGTAATACTGAGCCTGGGCGTTCCAGAGCTCGTAGTATTTCCCGGTTTGTTCGGCAACGAGCATATCGTGACTACCGCGTTGTATGAGCCTGCCTTGATCAAATACAACGATATCGTCGCAAAAACGACACGATGACAGCCGATGCGAGATATAGATCGCGGTCTTGTCTTTGACGATATCATCAAATGTGGAATATATCTCATATTCTGCTATGGGATCGAGTGCGGCCGTAGGCTCGTCGAGTATGATAAACGGTGCGTCCCTGTACAGCGCGCGTGCAAGAGCAATCTTCTGAGCCTCGCCGCCCGACACCTCTACGCCGTCTGCATCGAAGTCCTTATACAGCGGCGTATCAAGGCCCCTTGGCATGCTGGCGTATCGCTCTGATAGCCCCGCCGTCTTTAAACTTTCCAGTGCCCTGTCGCTGTTAACTTGAATTGAAGCCGCGACGTTCTGACCGAGTGTAAATGAAAACAGCTTGAAGTCTTGAAACACCACCGCGAAGATATTCATATATTCCGCATAGTCATACTTTTTTATATCAATTCCGTTCAATGTGATCTCACCCTCAGTCGGATCATATAAACGGCACAGCAGCTTGATCATTGTGGTTTTACCGCTGCCGTTCATACCCACGACAGCCATGCGCCGACCGATATAAAACTTGAGATTAAGGTCTCTAAGAGCAAATTGTTCACTGCCCGGGTATTTAAACGACACATGGTTGAACGCGATCTCATATTCGTTGTCGCTGCGCTTTTCCACCGGGATCGTGCCTTGGTATTTCTTGTTCGGGATATCTAGAAACTCAAACAGGCTTTGCAGATGCGAGCAGTATACGGCATTGTCCGAGAGTATAAACATCAGGCCTTGTACACCCTCGCCAAGCCTGTTTAATGCCCCCACGTATTGAACAATGCTGCCGATCCCAAAAGCACCCCAAAAGCTCTTCAGCACCACAAACAGGTAACATATCGCATTACTAATGCCTATGATTATGCAGGCTATACCTTGATATGCGGACATGCGGCTGATGGCCCGATCGTTCCGTTTATCCTCGAGTAGCAATTTTGACAGCACCCTGTCGGCCACGAAATTCTGTTCATATATGCGCAAATCCTTTGCGCGTTCCGGTGTTGAGTAGAGCTCCCAGCCATAGAACATAAACAAGCGATTGAACCAGACTGTATCATCGCACCATTTCGTAAACACATCGTTTTCCATTTCAAATGCCCACGAATTACTAATCCCGCCAAACACTATCACGAGTATTATCACCACGATCCACAGCGGTGAGTCGATAAAGCCCTGCGTCGTTTTGGAGTTAAACAGCGTAATAATCATCGCGATAGACACAATGATGTTTACAGCGGCCTCCACGAGCCCACTTGTCCCCCAAACGAGCTGCCCGAGGCCATTTCCAAACATAAAGAGGTTTTCCTCCTCTTTTCTCTTACGGTGCTGTATCGTTGCGTCCTCGAGATCCATAAAATCCATCGTCATCTGCTTATCGGAAAAGACCTTGCCGAAAAAGCTCCACATCTGTGATTCCTTTTCACCGCATATCTTATCTGCTATCCCCTTTAATATCGACGCAACAAGGTTTATCGAAACTACCGCGACTACATATAGGATGATCTTGTTTATGTTTCGGGATGTGGAGATCTCACTGATGATCCGTGCAGAGAACCATATCGCCACGAGCGGCTGCAGCGACGACATCAATGCGGACAAGGCCTTACCCTTGGCAAGCCCCGGACAGTATTTCTCGAGTATGCCAAACCCTCGTGTAGTAATGGCTATCCTTTGCTTGATCGTTAGTTTACTCATAGCGTTCACCCTCACGATAATATTTCGCCTGCATTTCAAACAGCTCGTAATATTTCCCCTTCTGTAACAATAACCC
>CAYURR010000286.1:0-2335 GCA_964446745.1 uncultured Defluviitaleaceae bacterium
GGATCCACAGCCTCCGATGTACGTCCCGATATCGTGACCGCATAGTTGTAATATGTGTTATTCAAGTCCCCTTCTACTGTACATACCCATGTGCCGTCCACGTCCTTTTTCATATCGTGGCGGGACCGTGGCCGTTCGGAGGTAAACCTATCTCCTGTTTCATACAATACTACCTGCACCCATTCGGCGGTCGGTGCCCATACGCGAAATCGCGTCGATCCCGGGTTATACACAGCTCCGAGGTCGTCTCCGTTATAGCATGCGTATTCCATATATGCCTCGCTCATACGAGTTCCATGCGCTGCCCGTATGTCAGCACGATCTTCCCCGCATGCGTAAAATCAGCGATACCCTTGTCCGAGTATTCCCAGGTCTTTGTCGCGCCGGGGTCGTTGTGTATCGGTATCGCGTGACGCACGTTCATTATCTCCGCGCATTCACTCGCCTCCATCGGAGACATGTTGTAAAAGCCGTCCGTCGGCAGCAGCGCGTAGTCCAGACCCATGTACGCGAGTTTTTGCGACATGTCGTCGGTCTTTGAGGTATCCCCCGAGCAATAGACCTTCACCCCGTCCAGCTCAACTACATAGCCCACGCACTCCTCGACCTTGTGCTTGTCGTTGTATGCCTGCACAGCCATGATATGTATGCCGTCGACATCAAAGGTCTGGTGCGCGCCATTTTGCAACGCATTTTCCGGCGTGATGAGCGTGCAGCCGGGTTTACTGGTTACGAGCGCTACCTCATTGTGATCACCGTGGTTGTGCGTGACGAGCAGGATGTCACAGGGCTCGTCATACAGCTCGGTCTTGCCCCCCGGTTTAAAGAACGGGTCGACATAGATCACTCTGCCGTCGGCTGCACAGAGCTTATAGCTGCTGTGCCCGATGTAGGTTAACGTTGGTTTCATATACATTCCCCTCTCGTTGTTTTTGTTGCACATAGATTAAAATGATTCTATACTTAAACCCTAACAAAGTTCAATACATTTTTACTAATATTAAGGGGGAACGCGGATGAAAAAGGCGTTGATCTTTCAGGGTGGATGGGACGGTCACGAACCCGTTTTGGTTTCAACCAGATTTAAGAACATACTCGAAAAAGAGGGCTTTGAAGTGACGGTATCCGATACGCTCGCATGCCTTGAGGATTTAGATGAGCTTTTGAAACTTGATCTGCTCGTCGCGGCATGGACTATGGGCAATATCGAGCACAATCAGAGCCAGAATATAGCGAAGGCTGTCGGCGCAGGCGTAGGGCTCGCCGGTTGCCACGGCGGCATGTGCGACTCGTTTAGGCAGGACACCGAGTGGCAGTTCATGACAGGCGGCCAATGGGTCAGTCATCCGGGCGGCGACGGTGTCGAATATATGGTCAATATCGCAGCAAAATCCAATCCGATCGTCGCAGGTCTTGAGGATTTCCCGGTAAAGAGCGAACACTACTACCTACATATAGACCCCGCGATCGAGGTGCTTGCGACGACCCGTTTCCCGGCGATCTCCTATTATCATATCTCAAACAAACCCGTCGACATGCCCGTGGTCTGGACGAAATACTGGGGCAACGGCAGGGTTTTCTATACCTCGCTCGGGCATCACGACGATGTGTTTGACAACTCGCCGAGCGCGCAGGAGATCATGCGCAGGGGTATGATCTGGGCATCAGAGGGTAAGGCCTATGCGTTAGAGCACGGCCTCACGACGGAACGCTTTGAAAACAATATGAAGATGTATTAAAGCCAAAAGGGAGGATACTCAGTGAAGATAGGATTTGTTGGCGTAGGTGCCATCAGTGGGATTTATCTGGAGAACATCACGAAGGTATTTAAGAACATAGAGATCGTAGGCGTGTGTGACCTGATCGACGAGCGCGCGCAGAGCGCGGTGGACAAATACAATATACCCAAGAAATATAAAGACATGCACGAGCTGTTCGCTGACCCCGAGGTCGACATCGTGCTGAACATCACGCGCCCATATGAGCATTTCGATGTGACGATGGCCGCCATCGAGGCCGGCAAGCACGTGTACAGTGAAAAGCCGCTTGGCGCAACGTTTGAAGAAGGCCAAAAGATATTAAAGGCCGCGAAGGAAAAGGGTGTACGCGTAGGCGGAGCTCCGGATACATTCCTTGGTGCGGGCATCCAGACCTGCCGCAAGCTCATAGATTCGGGCTTTATCGGTACACCTGTAGGTGCGTCTGCATACATGGTCTGCCGTGGTCACGAGACATGGCATCCGGACCCGGAGTTTTACTATAAATTCGGCGGCGGCCCGATGATGGACATGGGACCGTATTACCTCACGGCACTTGTAAATCTGCTCGGCGAGAT
>CAYURR010000287.1:0-2324 GCA_964446745.1 uncultured Defluviitaleaceae bacterium
GCAGTGCTTGCGCAATTTATCGTTCCTTTGCCCTTTAGCCCTGTCCCCGTCAGCTTGGCTACATTATCTGTATTTCTAGCCGGTGGTCTGCTCAGACCCGTAAACGGGGCATTGAGCCAATTGATCTATATCTTACTCGGGGCTGTGGGTTTACCTGTTTTTGCACGATTTTCGGGTGGTATCGGGATCTTGGCAGGCCCCACAGGCGGGTATCTGATCGGTTATGTCTTGGCGGCATTTATTATTGCTTTGCTCCGAGACAGGCTGCCAAATAAAACGTCCATTATCGCTGCCGTGTTAATAGTCGGTATGCTCGTTTATTATTTAACCGGTACCGCATGGTTTATGTTTTCCACAAATACAGGGCTTGTGGCTTCGCTATCGAAATGTGTACTGCCGTTTATACCGGGAGACATCATGAAGGTGCTGCTGGCCACTGTTTTGATAAGGCGTCTTGAAGTACATATGAGGGTATTAACAGCGCAAAGATAACAGAAAGGGGCTGTAACAGAATTGTTTATCTGCTACAGCCCCTATATGCCTATCATTTCAATATTAAACTCCAGATCCATTGGGATATAAAAGGTTCAATGAAAAACATTGCCAGCCACGCAAATGCAATGTAAATTTCTGCTTCCCATTTTAAGCATGCCACATTCAAATCGTTAAATATTATCCCGATTTTAGGAAATACTTTTTTGATGCCCCTATATATGCAAAAGCCTACCAAGGCCCCAAGCGTATTCATAATCAAGTCATCTACATCGGTTGCTCGATAGCAAAGCATTTGACTTATTTCGATGAGCAAAGACAGCAAAGCACCCGCTATTATTGTTATTGAAAGCCTCTCAAACCTTTTCCATAAAACAGGCAATAAAAACCCGATAGGTATAAACAATATGATGTTCTCAACATATTGTACAAAGTTTGAAGATATATCTCTAAAAGGG
This sequence comes from uncultured Defluviitaleaceae bacterium, assembly GCA_964446745.1. GTDB lineage: Bacteria > Bacillota > Clostridia > Lachnospirales > WQUN01 > CAYURR01. Next base: position 951 of record CAYURR010000287.1, read on the forward strand.
ATAACATTGATGTTTACAGCTATTCTTAGGTACAAAAGAGATGGCACTCCGGTAGTAGATAAAACAGCCGCTATAAAAAATGAAAAGACATATGTGGCTACAAAATGCGGTATTGCCTTTTTTATGTCCTTATTTCTACGTAGCATAGTGAAATGAAAAATAATTAAGAATGGGAACATTGCAAAAAAACCTGACAACGCACCTATTATTAGACTTAACAAAAACATAAGCCTTCTCCTTTGTAAAGAAGTCTATCTCACACCGGACTCCGTAACTGTAAACGCCACACGATCACAATCGATCTCCGCAATCGCACCATACGGCAACAGCATCTTAGGCTCATTGTGCCCGAAGCTGCCGTTATACAACACCGGCATACGCTCGCGTCCGTATTCAGAGAGCACTTTTTTGATTACAGGCTTGTATTCCTCGTAAAATGTATGGTTCTGCGGCTTACCGAAGAAGATACCGCTTATCCTGTACAATATCCCCATCGCACCAAAGCTTCGCAATACATCCTCAACATACCAGGTAGGCGGGAGCAGTTCGCATGTCTCCAGAAACAGCACAGCGTTATCGAACACCTCCACAGGCGGAAACAACGACGTGCCCCGCATGCTGTTTAGTACCTCCAAGCAACCTCCGATTAGTGGTCCCCTCGCGATACCCTCACCCTGCAATATCTCATATCCAGTATTTCTATTAAACACCCGTTGCCTATTTTTGTTCTCTATTTCCCATGCCAGATATTCTGCAGTCCATGTATCACTTGGCTTGACTTCACCGATTGGCTCGCTATTAAATAACGAATTTCTTACGGCCTCGACCGTATACTCGGGCATAGCAATATTCTCAGCAAAGTCTACCAATACCGCCGGCCCGTAAAAGCTCGATAGCCCCGCTTTTATACACATGAAATGTGTAACCGTGGTATCCGAGTAGCCCACAAATATCTTTGGATTGCGCTTAATAAGATCAAAGTTTATATATGGCAGCATGCGTATACTATCATCTCCACCAATGCATGTAAAAATGGCGCTTACGGATGTATCCGCAAACGCCGCCATTAAATCCTCTGCGCGCTTTTCTGGATGTGCATATATGTAGTCTGTGCCCGCAAGTGTATGTGGCATCTCCACTACCTCAAGTCCAAATAGCTCCTGAAGACGTGTTTTGCCTTGTTCATAGCGCCAGCGTAAGCCTGGATCGCCTGCTCCGCCCCAAGATAAGCTCACCGTGGCTACCCTATCGCCCCTGCTGAGTTTTTTAGGCTTCATCAGCTCTAACATATCGCACCCCCAAAATATTTTTGGAAATAAAAAAACTCCCCGAGTAGGATTCGAACCTACGACCCTCCGGTTAACAGCCGGATGC
>CAYURR010000288.1:0-2316 GCA_964446745.1 uncultured Defluviitaleaceae bacterium
ATGATACCCACCTTCATCTTGCGTGAGGCATCGATGGCCTTTGTTTCCTTACCAACGTGCATAAATGCGTCTCTTACATCCTTGTCTGACATATAATTCTTCCCTTCCGCCGCTATGCGGCTGCAATTTTTGTTAGTGGGCGTTGCGTCTGTATAAAAATCAGCGATTTTCCGTACCTTAAACCATGGGGAGGATCGTAGGAGGTATATATGGCAAAGGACAGTCAGCTTGACCCCAAAGAGGTGCGCGAGCAAAAGGCTCACGGCGGCCCCACGATGGCGCAGAGCGCTCTGGATGGCGAGGGCCGCAATAATAAAAAGCAATCCGGTAACAGGCACAAGCCCGGTAACGATAAAAATGATTAACTAATCGATTTATAAGGAGTACACAGATGAACTATGTAAACAGCGAGGGCATCCCGATAGGACTGGGTATGGCCCTCGCACAAAACCAACAGGCGATGGAGCAATTTGCACGGTTGCCCGATACTCAGAAGCAAGCCGTGATCGACGGCACGCATCAGATCCGTTCAAAGGAACAGATGCAAGCCTATGTCGCTAACCTGTTTAGTTGACCTTGAACGAGCTCTTGAGTGAAACGATACGGTTAAATACCAACGACGTTTCATTTGAGAGCTTTTCATCTATGCAGAAATATCCATTGCGGATGAATTGCACGCGATCTGCGGGGGTCAAGGTCTCGACCTCGCGCTCAGCCAAACATCCAGTTACGACCTTTAGGGAATCGGGATTGATTTGATCGTCGACCTTCAGCGCATCAAACAGCCTGACCGTTACGGGTACAGCGTCGCGCGCGTTGACCCAGTGGATCGTCCCCTTGACCTTGCGGCCCGTAAAGCCCGAACCGCTGCGTGTCTCGGGATCATAGGTACATAACAGCTCGGTGATGTTGCCGTCCGCGTCTTTTCTGACCTCGTTGCAGGTGATGAAATACGCCCCTTTGAGTCGAACCTCCTTGCCCACGCTGAGACGGAAAAACTTCGGCGGCGCGTCCTCCATGAAATCCTCGCGCTCTATCCAGAGCTCCCGCGAAAAGCTGATTTTATGCTCGCCCATGTCGGGGTTTTCGGGATTGTTTTCAATGGCGAGGGCTTCGGTCTGATCCTCGGGGTAGTTTGTGATGATGACCTTGATCGGGTCGATGACGGCCATAATGGTCTTGGCCTTGGGTTTTAGATCGTCGCGCACACAGGCCTCGAGCTGTGCAAAATCCACGGTGCTGTTGGCCTTTGACACGCCGGTCTTTTCTATGAATGTCTTTATCGCTTCTTTTGTATATCCGCGTCTGCGTAAACCGCGCAAGGTCACAAGGCGCGGGTCGTCCCAGCCCTCTACGGTACCGGACTCTACGAGCTCGCGCAGATAGCGCTTGCCCATGATCGCGCCGCCTATCTGTAGCTTTGCAAATTCGATCTGGCGTGGTTTGATCTCGAAATCCAGCTCATTTATAAACCAGTCGTAGAGCGGACGGTGATCCTCAAACTCTAACGAGCACAACGAATGCGTGATGCCCTCTATAGCGTCCTCGAGCGGATGTGCGTAGTCGTACATCGGATAGATGCACCAGCGGTCACCCGTGTTGTGATGGTGCGAACGCGCAATACGGTATATGACCGGGTCGCGCATATTGATATTCGGCGAAGCCATGTCGATCTTCGCGCGTAGTGTTTTACTGCCGTCCGGATACTCTCCGTTTTTCATGCGCTCAAATAGGTCAAGGTTTTCGTCGATGCTGCGGTCGCGGTATGGGCTGTTCTTGCCAGGCTCGCTGAGTGTGCCGCGATATGATTTAAGATCGTCGGCTGTGAGCTCACAGACATAGGCCTTGCCCTTTTTGATCAGTGTTATAGCGCAATCGTAGAGCCTTTCGAAATAGTCCGACGCGAAATAGAGCCTGTCCTCCCAGTCGCAGCCGAGCCATTTGATATCCTCCTGTATAGCGTTTACAAACTCCGTGTTTTCCTTTGCGGGGTTCGTGTCGTCAAAGCGCAGGTTGAATTTGCCGCCGTATATCCGAGCCATTTCATAGTTTATGATTATGCCCTTTGCGTGCCCGATATGCAGGTAGCCGTTCGGCTCAGGCGGGAAACGCGTGTGGATCCGACTTGTGTTTTCGCCCAAGTCCTCCTTGACATATGCGTGTATAAAATTACCGGTGCCGAGCATGTTGTCGGTTGCGTCACTCATAACATACCTCCTATCGGGGCTTGAACGATTTCACTTCGTGATCCTCATGGTAAAACATCGTCTTGCATTCGGGGCATAGGCCGAAATGTACGGTCTTTTCGTCCTGCTC
>CAYURR010000289.1:0-2315 GCA_964446745.1 uncultured Defluviitaleaceae bacterium
TGGGCAAATAGCTCCCATCTATATAACACCCCTTCCTGTCACTTATGTTGTACAAATCTACAAATTAGTCCTGTGTATTTTACATACAAGGCCCTCTAATGTCAAGAACTACTTCGAAATCAATGCTTTTGTATCCTCTGCGATTACAAGCTCTTCATTTGTGGGAATGCAGAGAGCCCTGACCTTGGAGTCTGTTGTTGCGAAATCTACTTCCTTGCCCCTGACATTGTTCTTGTCTACATCCACGTTCAGTCCAAGGTAAGTCAAGTACGAGCAGATCTCCGCACGTGCGGTCGGGCTATTTTCACCGAGACCGGCCGTAAATACGACCGCGTCCACACCATTCATGGCCGCCGCATATGTGCCTACATATTTAGCTACACGGTAGTAGAACAGCTCCAACGCGATAGCTGCGCGCTTATTGCCCTTGGCCTTGGCGTCCTCGATATCACGGAAGTCACTGGATACACCCGAAAGACCCAACACGCCCGATTTCTTGTTCAGGATGCTTTCTGCATCCTTGACCGAGATGCCCTCTTTCTCACAAAGAAAGCCGATAACAGCCGGATCGATGTCGCCGCTACGGGTACCCATCGACAGACCCTCGAGCGGTGTAAAGCCCATCGAGGAATCAACGGACTGACCGTTATTGATCGCGCATACGCTGCTGCCGTTGCCGAGGTGGCAGGTAATAACCTTCAAACCCTTCGGGTTGCCGAGCATGTCCGCTGCCCTGCCCGAGACATACTTGTGGCTCGTGCCGTGGAAACCGTAGCGGCGGATCTTGTATTTCTCATATAGCTCGTATGGGATTGCATACAGATACGCCTTTTCCGGCATCGTCTGGTGGAACGCCGTATCAAATACCGCTACCTGCGGTACGCCCGGCATCAGCTCAGCACACGCGCGTATGCCGATTAGGTTCGGTGGGTTGTGCAGCGGTGCGATAGTGCAGCAGTCCTCGATCGCCTTCATGACCGCGTCTGTGATTATAACCGAGTTGCTGAAATACTCACCGCCGTGTACGACACGGTGGCCTACGGCCTCAACATCCTGTACGGATGCGATAACGCCGTGTTCTGTGCTTACGAGCGCATCCAACACGAGGCGAATGGCCTCGGTGTGGTTCGGGATATCTGTGTCGATCACATAGTCAGCCGCCCCTACCTTTGCGACTGGGCTATGCTTCAGACGTCCGTCGATACCGATGCGTTCGACCAGACCCTTTGCAAGCACCGCTTTTGTATCCATTTCAAACAGCTGATATTTAAGCGACGAGCTGCCGCAGTTTACTACAAGTACCTTCATCTATTGTCCTCCATCTAGTTATTTCGTCGATTATTTATTAGCCTGAGCCTGAACCGCAGTGATCGCTATAACGCCCACGATATCCAGTGCCGAGCATCCGCGCGACAGGTCGTTTACGGGCTTTGCAATACCTTGTGTGATCGGGCCGTAGGCCTCGGCCTTTGCCAAGCGCTGCGCGAGCTTATAACCGATATTGCCCGCATCGAGATCCGGGAACACCAATACATTGGCCTTGCCTGCAACGGGGTTGCCCGGCGCCTTTTGTTGGCCGACCTCCGGTACGATTGCAGCATCCAATTGGAATTCACCGTCGAGCTTCAGGTTTGGTGCGAGCTCCTTGGCTGTAGCCGTGGCCGTGATGACCTTGTCTACATCGGCGTGCTTGGCCGAGCCCATCGTCGAGTGCGAGAGCATAGCCACAACAGGCTCTGCCTGTACCAAGAGTTCAAATGACTTAGCAGAGGAAACCGCGATATGCGCAAGCTGTTCCGAATCCGGATGCTGCACAAGCCCGGAGTCCGAAAAGATGAACACGCCGTTTTCGCCGTATTCGCAGTCCGGTACCACGATCACAAAGAACGCCGAAACGAGCTTTGTGCCCGGGGATGTCTTCAGTATCTGCAGCGATGGCAGCAGTACGTCGCCCGTCGCATGTATCGCACCCGAAACCATACCGTCGGCCATGCCGTCCTTTACGAGCATAACGCCCACATACAGCGGGTTTTCCATGAGCTTTTGCGCGGCTTCGAGTGTGAGCCCCTTTGCCTTTCTGAGCTCGTATAGCTGCTCTGTGAGCTTGTCGGATTTATCCTTGTCTTTCGGATCGGTGGCCGGGTCAAAGAATATAGCCTTTGATAAATCAAGGTCCTTTCCGGTCTCGGCGGCCTTTTTCATTATCTCATCCTTGTTACCTATCAGAATGATATCCGCGAGCCCCTCGGCCATCGTCAGGTGCGCAGCCTCAAGGTTTCTCGCCTCATAGGATTCGGGCAGCACGATCGTCTTCT
>CAYURR010000290.1:0-2308 GCA_964446745.1 uncultured Defluviitaleaceae bacterium
TGGGCAAATAGCTCCCATCTATATAACACCCCTTCCTGTCACTTATGTTGTACAATTCTACAAATTAGTCCTGTGTATTTTACATACAAGACCCTCGATTGTCAAGAACAAATCAGCGCCTTTGTATCCTCTGCTATCACGAGTTCCTCGTTTGTCGGTATGCAAAGCGCCCTAACCTTTGAGTCTGCTGTCGCAAAATCTACTTCCTTACCCCTGACGTTATTCTTGTCTGCGTCTATATTCAATCCGAGGTATGTCAGGTATGAACAGATCTCCGCGCGTGCGGTCGGGCTGTTTTCTCCGAGGCCGGCTGTAAATACAACAGCGTCTACGCCGTTCATGGCCGCTGCGTATGTGCCTACATATTTCGCTACACGATAGTAGAACAGCTCCAATGCGATAGCCGCGCGCTTGTTACCCTTTGCCTTTGCGTCCTCGATATCACGGAAGTCACTCGAAACACCCGAAAGACCCAATACGCCCGATTTCTTGTTCAAGATGCTCTCAGCGTCCTTGACCGAGATGCCCTCCTTCTCGCACAGAAAGCCGATAACGGCCGGATCGATGTCACCGCTTCGGGTACCCATCGACAGACCCTCGAGTGGTGTAAAGCCCATCGAGGAATCCACAGACTGACCGTTATTGATCGCGCATACGCTGCTGCCGTTGCCGAGGTGGCAGGTGATAACCTTCAGATCCTTGGGATTACCGAGCATAGCGGCTGCCCTGCCCGAGACATACTTGTGGCTCGTGCCGTGGAAGCCGTAGCGGCGGATCTTGTATTTTTCATATAGTTCGTAAGGGATAGCATACAGATATGCCTTTTCGGGCATCGTCTGGTGGAACGCCGTATCAAATACCGCTACCTGCGGTACGCCCGGCATCAGCTCCGCACACGCGCGTATACCGATCAAGTTCGGCGGGTTGTGCAGAGGTGCTACTGTGCAGCAGTCCTCGATCGCCTTGATGACCGCATCTGTGATTATTACCGAATTGCTGAAGTATTCGCCGCCGTGCACGACGCGGTGGCCTACGGCCTGAACATCCTGCACAGATGCGATAACGCCGTGCTCCGTGCTCACGAGCGCATCCAGCACAAGGCGAATAGCCTCAGTATGGTTTGGGATATCCGTGTCGATCACATAGTCTGCCGCTCCTGTTTTTGCGACCGGGCTGTGCTTCAGGCGTCCGTCGATGCCTATGCGCTCAACGAGACCCTTCGCGAGCACATCCTTTGTATCCATTTCAAACAGCTGATATTTAAGCGACGAGCTGCCGCAGTTAACTACAAGTACCTTCATCTATTGTCCTCCATCCCTCTATTTCACCGATTATTTATTGGCCTGAGCCTGAACTGCCGTGATCGCTATAACGCCCACGATATCGAGTGCCGAGCATCCGCGCGACAGGTCGTTGACGGGCTTTGCGATACCCTGTGTGATCGGGCCGTAGGCCTCGGCCTTTGCCAAGCGCTGTGCGAGCTTGTAACCGATATTACCAGCGTCGAGATCCGGGAACACCAATACATTAGCCTTGCCTGCTACGGGATTGCCCGGTGCCTTTTGCTGACCGACCTCGGGTACGATAGCAGCATCGAGTTGGAATTCTCCGTCAAGCTTTAGGTTCGGTGCGAGCTCCTTGGCTGTGGCTGTGGCTGTTATAACCTTGTCTACATCAGCATGCTTGGCCGAGCCCATCGTCGAGTGCGAGAGCATTGCCACCACAGGCTCCGCCTGTACAAGCTGTTCAAAGGACTTAGCGGAGGATACAGCGATATGCGCGAGCTGCTCCGCATCCGGATGCTGCACTAGGCCGGAATCCGAGAAGATGAACACACCGTTCTCACCGTATTCACAGTCCGGTACCACGATCACAAAGAACGCCGAAACGAGCTTTGTGCCCGGAGAGGTCTTCAGTATCTGCAGCGATGGCAGCAGCACATCACCGGTCGCGTGTATCGCACCCGAAACCATACCGTCAGCCATGCCGTCCTTTACGAGCATAACGCCCACATACAGCGGGTTCTCCATGAGCTTTTGCGCGGCTTCGAGCGTGAGGCCCTTTGCCTTTCTGAGCTCGCAGAGCTGCTCTGTGAGCTTGTCGGATTTTTCCTTGTCCTTAGGATCGGTGGCCGGGTCAAAGAATATAGCCTTTGATAGGTCAAGGCCCTTACCGGTCTCAGCGGCCTTTTTTAATATCTCATCCTTGTTGCCTATCAGAATGATATCAGCAAGCCCTTCGGCCATCGCCAAATGCGCAGCCTCAAGGTTTCTCGCCTCATAGGATTCGGGCAGCACGATCGTCTTCT
>CAYURR010000291.1:0-2253 GCA_964446745.1 uncultured Defluviitaleaceae bacterium
CGTTACTTTATCAACAACACGGCCGAGAGCATCATCGAGCTCTCGCAGACCGGTGTAAAGACATATCTGGGTAATTACGATTATTATCTCGAGAAAAAGAAGGCCGCCGAAGCGGATTACATGCCGGCGGACACGCGCAAGCCCTTCGCCAAACAGCCCGACGCGCCATCTCCCGAAACCCCAAAGAACTCATGGCAGCAAAAGCGCATCGAGGAGGCTGAGGAAAGACGGCTCCGTAAACGCTTAGAGCAGACGGAGCAGAACATATCGAAGACCGAGGAAGAGATCAGGGTGCTTGATGAGCGCTTGCTCACAGACGAGGTAAGCACGAATCACGAGCTTGCCGCCGAGGTTTTCGAACAAAAGACGGCTTTAGAAGAAGCATTAAATAAACTATACGAGGAATGGAGTGTACTGATGAATGAAAAAGACATTTAAGACAAGCGGTGTATGTTCGTCGCAGATAGAGTTTGAGATAGAGGACGGCATCGTAAAAGAAGCAAATTTTATGGGCGGCTGTAACGGTAATCTAAACGGTATCAGCTCGTTGGTGCAGGGTATGAAGGTCGAGGATGTAATCACAAAGCTCAAGGGCACACGCTGCGGCATGAAGGCTACATCATGCCCCGATCAACTCGCCAAGGCATTAGAGACCGGGCTCAAATAAATGACGACGGATTTTCTGATTGCGTTCTTTGCATCGTGTATAGGTGCGATCAGCGGTATAGGTGGCGGCATCATCATTAAACCTGTGATGGATGCCGTCACGCCATATACATTATCGCAGATCAACTTCATGTCGGGCTGTACCGTGCTCTGCATGTCGTCCGCGTCCGTGCTGTTAAATTTCCTAGCGACGCGTAAAAACGACGGCCATCAGAGCTCTGTCCCAAAAACCACGATCTTTTTAGGCTTGGGCGCAGCTATAGGCGGTATATGCGGTAAATCGCTGTTCGACCTGATGCTCTCGGGCTTTGCCAAACAGAATGCGATCACGATCATCCAAAACGTCATATTAATAGCTATCAATGTATTAATCCTCTGTGTGATGCTATTTATGGGTCACGCCGGGTTTCAAAAGCATAAAAAAAACGAAAACAAAAATAAAGCCGATAGTCCCGTTAAAACGGTGATTATCGGCTTTCTGCTCGGTTCTATCTCTTCTTTTTTAGGTATAGGCGGCGGCCCGTTAAATTTGTTGGCACTCGCGTTCTTCTACTCCATGCCGCCAAAATCCTCCGCGATCAATTCCCTTTATATCATATTAATCTCACAATTGTTCAGCCTAATTAGCATGTTCTTTACAGGCTTCCCTACTGTGGCCCTGACACCTCTCGCGCTGATGTGTGCAGGTGGTGTATTAGGCGGCATAGTCGGCCGCTTTATCGCCAAGCTCATACGCTCCGTCTCCGTCACACGCGTTTATATCTCTGTGCTCGTGTTTGTGATACTGATATGCGTGACTAGCATATACCGAAGCCTATGTTAAGATAACAACCCAATAAATAAAACATTACCACGGATACGCACGGATTTCAACGGATTAACACGGATTATATTATTAAATGTTTAATCCGTGCAAATCCGTTTTTATCCGTGTAGATCCGTGGTAAATGTTTTCTTGTTATTAGTACGCTTGACCCCAAACTACCAAGTCGTTTGCTTCCTTGCCGCAGCATACGCATTTGTTGTCTATCTTAGTGGTATCTATAAGACCACCGTCAAATGGCATGCAGCGTGGTGTTGCGCCTGTCAATTCCTTTATCTTATCCTCGCAAGCCTCGTCCCCGCAGTACATCGCCTTTATAAATCCGGGCTTTTCCTTTATCGTCTGAGCGAACTCATCTAAATTGTGTGCGTCGTAGGTGCGGCTGCTGAGGCTCTGTCTGGCCTTTTCGAGCATATCGGCTTGAATATTTTGCAGCAGCTTTGTGATCTCTGTCTCGGGATCATCGAGCGAAATGATAATCTTTTCGCCTGTGTCGCGCCTGACCGCAACGGCCTGGCCCTTTTCAATATCCTTAGGCCCAAGTTCGACGCGCAGCGGTATACCGCGCACCTCTTGCTCGGAGTATTTCCATCCCGGGGATTTATCGCTGAGGTCGATATCGGTCCTGAATGCCTTAGCCAGTCTGTCCTTTAATGCGAGGCAGGCATCCGTTACGCCCTCCTTGTGCATCGCTACCGGGATAACCATGACCTGTATCGGTGCGATATTCGGAGGGAGCTTAAGACCGTTGCTGTCGCCGTGTA
>CAYURR010000292.1:0-2244 GCA_964446745.1 uncultured Defluviitaleaceae bacterium
TGCTCTACCAACTGAGCTAAGGGTGTATCTGTCGAACGAGAGAAATTATAGCATCTATTCTACGAATCTGTCAACATATTTTTTTAGCCAAGCCTCGCGCCGCATTCGCTGCAAAATTTGGATGAGCGCGGAATCCTTGCGCCACACTCGGAACAAAACTTTGTGTCGGCAGCAGCGGCAACGCCTGCCCCGCCCACGCTCTGAGGTGCGGTCGATTGCGTCCCCGCATTCTGTTGATTGCCCGCCATTGTATTATTCATCATCGATGTTGCCATTGCCATCATCGACATCTCCATCGCAGACGAGCCCCCCCTGCCGTTTGACATCGAATCCGCAAACGCCACCTGCTGAAGCTTTGAGACATCACCGATCATGCCCGCTCCGGCGGCTTGGTCGATGCGCTTCTGGACCTCTTCAGGATACGTGACTGCGATGATAGAAAAATTCGTCATCGAGAGCCCGATGTCGAAGATATCTCTGTCGATCTCCTCCTTGACCATGTTGCCGAGCTCCTCGGCGTAGGACATGATATGGGTCATATCCTTACCGTTTTTGACGAGGTTGCGCATTAGGTATTGATCGAGTTTGGACATGATGCGTTCCTTCACGAACTCGACATCCACCTGCTCGCGTATGCCCACGATCTTGTCGATGAGCTTTACATAGTCAGAGACCTTGAAGCTCGCTGTGCCACGCGCGCGTATAGGTATGCCGCCCGGGAATCCCGGCGACGGTATATTGATCGGCGCTTTTGTGCCCCAGTTTATTAGAAACTCCTTGATGTTTACAAACAACACCTCGGCGCGCAGACCGCTGTTGAATCCAAATTTAAAGCCCTTGAGCGTGCTCAGAAACGGGATGATCTGCGTTTCGATATCGTATGTGCCCGAATCCGTAAATATACCCTCTATTACGCCGTTTTGAAAGAACACCGCGTCCTGTCCGGGTCGGATGATCAAACGGCTACCCTTCTTGATCTCCTTGTTCTTCCACTTCCAGAAGATCGTATCCTCACGCATTTCTTCCCATTCTATTACATTTGCGAGCTGTCCGCCAAAGATGCCCACTCAAAACCCTCCTCGTCTATCTCCATCTGTCTGCCTATTCCGTCATAGTCAATAACCACCGCATGCACCGCGCCATATTCATACTCATATCCATCATCGGCTGTAAAGCTATACGCGAGATACGCACCGATCAATAACAGCACGCCGAGCACGACCGCTATCGCAACCTTTACGGGGCTTATCGGGTAATCGCCCGCTATCCTGCCGGTTTGGCCGTTTACTACAAAGCTATAGTGCTTGCCGTTGTAGAAATACCCTGACGCCCATATGGGCGCGAGTATGTGCTTGAACTTCACGTCCGCATATGACGGGCTCAGCTTATGTACACGAGCCTCGTCGTAACGCGTCAATATCTGATCGCGTGCCATGTCATTCAGCTCGTCACGCATGATCTCCTTGGCTGTCTCGAAGCCCTCTTTAGGCTTTAGGGTATATTTTTCTGCGATGTATCCCGGCAGATAGTCCTCGAGAAACGGTACCGCGCTTTGGGTGCTAAAGTTCCCGCTTCTATTGACCAAATCTGCGTTTCGTGGCGAAGCGTTTATCATGATATCGTCAAAGAAACGCTCGACATGCCCACTAACGGCTGTCCAACGCACACGGCGCTCTTGAAAACGCTTTCCATCCCGTTCGACGGTCACAAAGTAGACCGTACCACCCTCTCCCGCGAAAAACGCCTCTGCGTTCGCGTCATAGGTCCAGTATGGTATATACATCGGCACAAGCTTATCCTTTTGATATAACAGCCGTAACGCACTCGGGGCAAATATCCTACCCTTTACCCACTTGCGAAAGATATCGGCCACGTCATCCTTTGTCTTTACAAATCGGATGATCGCCTCAGGTTTGATACCCAAGCGTTGTCTGCTCTCGACCACATAGTCCGCACCGCAGTATATGCACTGTGCTACCGTTTCCTTTTCGGGCAGCTCTATGACATTACCGCAACCGGAGCATGCACATGTCTTTAGAGCATTGCCCCAGTCGATTTCGGCCTTTTTTAGTTCCGCTTCGTTGAATGTGTATTCCCTTATCTCACTGCCATTTTCGATAGCCCTTTCGTCACCGCAACTTGTGCATACCAGCTTCTGCTTCTCTATGCTCCATTCATATGAGCCTCCGCAGTTTTCGCAGGTATAGGCGTTCATCCGTTGCCACGAAGCCTTTCCTTCAGTGC
>CAYURR010000293.1:0-2216 GCA_964446745.1 uncultured Defluviitaleaceae bacterium
ATTTATAGTGTTATATGGATTTGTGTTTTACAACAGATATACCTTTATGGTGGGTTTAATATTTTTGGCCCTGTATGCACTATTTTTCTTTATGACGCTCGGCAACGAATCGGTACGCTTCTATTCCGATCTCTGGTTATTTGTGCGAGGCTTTGTGCCCTACGAACAACGGTTTGCTCTGACGATCATCGTTAGTGTCTGCGCACTCGTTACGCTAGCGACTGCATTGTTTCTGTATGTCCAACCGAGCTTTTTGGCGCTGTTTACGCTAGGCATCAGCGTGTTCATGGTCAATTGGATCATGGATTACCCGCGCTCCGATGTTCCGTTTTTTATTTGGGTATTCTGTATAGCCGTAATGCTGATTAAACGGCTGAATGCTCTTAATACCAGAAACAAACGCAACAGCCGCTTCGTGCTCTGCTCCATGCCCGTAGTTGCCGTTGTGGTGTTTTGCATTTCGCTCATACCGCGCACCGATCCCAAGGTCAGCAACCAAAACATCGTCGACGCGTTAAGCGAGCCGATAAACTCGGTCAACGACTTCTTTTACGCGGCGTTTAATCCAAAATTCTTTAGCTTTCAGAGCACAGGCTTTACGGACAGAAACGGGAGGCTCGGCGGCAGTATCGTACTGGACTCCCGCAATGTGATGGAGATAGTCGCAACAAAGCCGTCTTATCTTAAAGGCCTCGTGAAGGATATATACACGGGCGAAGCATGGTTAAACTCAAGAGACGGCTACGATCTACCATACGACAATGCATCCGCGCTCAATGAGGCGCGCGAGGTATTCTTATCTATCGGCGGACTGGTACGTCCGCAGCACTTTGATGAAATGACCGTGAATATCTCGACAGCCCGCACAGGCACGGTGTTCAGACCCTTAAATAACTTTGGAGTTCAGGATATCTCCGTTCCGGTCCCGATTAATATGAATGCATTTGGCGATATGCGTGCGGATGATCTACTGCCCGCGCATACTACTTACAATTACAGCTACATATCTGTTGACTACTCCGATGAACGTGTCATAGAGGCTTTAAATCATTCGTATAGAGGCTATTATGCCGATTTCGCAAAGACTTTGAAAAACTTTTTGAACCGAATGGACGATATCGGGCTGGCGCTTGACCGCAACGGCTATGCTTATGCAAACGTGGATATCATTGAAAATCAGTTGATGCCCATGGCCAAGGACGCGTTCGATAACTTTACCGCCCTACCCGAATCCCTACCGCAACGTGTATACGATCTCGCGGATGAGATCACACGCGACAAGGAAACGGATTACCAAAAGGTCAAGGCCATAGAGGAATATCTCGCGGCCTTTCCTTATACCCTAACACCGGGGCCACTACCGGTTGATCGCGACTTTGTAGACTATTTCCTGTTTGATCGCAAGGAGGGCTATTGCACCTATTATGCGTCGGCTATGACTGTGATGGCGCGTGCGATCGGTCTGCCCTCAAGGCTCTGCGAGGGTTATATCATGCCTAAAACACCCAACGAAAACGGGGTATACATAATTACAAACCTACAGGCGCACGCATGGGCCGAGGTGTATTTAGAGGGCTTTGGTTGGGCACCGTTCGAGGCCACCGCTCCATACAACTACGTCTTTTACAATGAAGCACCATCATCCAATATAAGTATCTTTTCCGGCTCGTTTATGCAACAACAATACGAGGACTACATCAACAATATGGGCATACCGGATTATGTCCCATCGTTCGGTCCCGCCGATATGAGCGGTATGCAAGACAATACAGCGGCTAATATGCCTACGATGCCCGGATGGATGCTTACATCGCTTACTGTAATATCTATTGTTTTTCTAACACTGGGCGGCTATGTGCTGATCACATTAATAAATGCGTTGAGGTTGAGTTTATTTATCAGACGCAACGATGCACTCGGTAATAATGACAGGGCTTGCGCATACTACAGGGGATTGATGAAGCTCACAAGCCTGCGCAGTTACGGAGCGGATGCTGTCGAAACACCCTCTTCCTACGCGAAACGTGTAGGCAAACGCTTTGCATTTAAAAACGATTCGGTGTTTATAAGGGACATCGTAAAGATCATCTACCGTGCAAAATACGGCAATGCCGAGATCTCCTCGCGCGACGCCGAAACGGTAAAGGCTTGCTATCTCGAAATGATCAGAAACACAAGGCGATTAGGCAAACGCTTTAATATATATCTAAATATCA
>CAYURR010000294.1:0-2203 GCA_964446745.1 uncultured Defluviitaleaceae bacterium
GCTCACGATAACCGATAAGTTTGTGCATGTACAAAACGGTAAAACACTAACCATACCGTCTGGAAAGACCGTCGTGTTCATGTCTACCACCGGTGAACACAATATTACCACATGGAGAGACGCAGGCGGATATGGTTCGATAGTCGTAGACGGCACATTGGACCTGTCCAATACTGCGAGCAAAGCGGAGGATAAATGGTCCGTGATGATGATCGACGGTACATTGATCGTCGGAACGAGCGGAACCGTTAACGTGGGTCCGTATACGATATTAATCGCCGGGGAAAAGAGCGGTGTGGTTACAAACAACGGTATGTTGAATGTAAACGGTGTCCTCGATGTTAACGGCGGTGATATTATAAATAACGCAAGCGCGGCGATTGCGGTTGGAGAACGCGGACGTATAAGTGTAAACGACGGTTCATTCGTAAACGACGGCACGATATCAACGGCCGGTGGCATGAATACCCCAGAGGGCTTGATAGGTATATCCACGCTGGGAGTGTTTACAAACAGCAATAACGGCAATATCGCAAATAAAGGCAGGATCACCATATGGTATGATGAGCTCGACGACAGAACCATCGGCCGTACAGGGCTGATTGTCCTTGACGGAAACGTCAGTAAAGCGCCTGTACGCGAGGTTAATGTAAAAACCGACGACGGGTTACTGGCTGCATTCCAACATCAGCAGATCGATCAGGTCAACATACGCCATATCGACGGAGCCGAAAACAGACGTCAGCTGAATCTCACCTCAGGTACTGCGCTAACCGTAAATAAGAGCATAGACATCGACGATCTGAGCGGACTGACGATCGGGGCTAACATTAGCTTAAATCTTGCCGAAAACAGTGCGTTTGATAGCCGATTGCTAAACTTCGGTACGGTATACATCTACGGAGAGGTCACTACCTCCGGTAATTACAAAATATTCAACCACGGCACCGGAAGCATAACGGTTGATGCGGGCTTATTAGACGTTAGAAGCACGGGTCAGATCATGGGCGACAATGTTGCAGGCCAGCCGATAATTCATGGCGGCGGCATATTTTACGACAGCAGTAATGCTCCTTAATATCTCTTAATAATAAAATGCCTGTTCACCAATAATTCCCGATGGTGACAGGCATTTTTTTAGTAAAGCTATATGGAACGCTTATGACTAAATTTATTGACATTATGAACATTTCATAATAGAATATCAGCGGTAAAAAAGAGACTTACTATACAAAAAATCAAAAATGGAGGTGTAAAGACAGGGTATGAGCCCATTTACAATTATCATTTTGATAGTTGTAGCTGTTTTATGTTGTTTTATTGGATTTTTTGCCGGCATTCTGTATAGAAAAAAGGTAGCGGAATCTAAAATCGGGACCGCCGAGGTACAGGCGGAAAATATTGTGGAAGAAGCTAAGCGTACTGCAGCGGCTAAGAAGAAGGAGATACTCCTCGAGGCCAAGGAAGAGAGCATACGTACCAAGAATGAAGCCGAGAAAGAGGCAAAAGAACGCAGAAACGAGTTACAGCGAGCAGAGAAGAGACTGATTCAGAAAGAGGAGCTCTTGGACAAAAAGGTCGAGGCCCTCGAAAAGAAGGACGATCAACTGCAGAGAAAGCTGGAATCGCTGGACGGACAAAAAGCGGAGATAGCAAAGCAGTTGGAGCGTCAGCAAGCGGAGCTGACCAGGATATCAGGCATGACGACCGATCAGGCAAAGGAATTCCTGCTCGCGTCTATCGAGACCGAGGTCAAGATCGAATCCGCAAAGATGATCAGAGAGGTAGAGGCCGCCGCAAAGCAGGAGGCCGACAAGAAGGCGCGGGATGTACTGCTGGGTGCTATACAGCGCTGTGCGGTTGACCATGTCGCAGAGACGACGGTATCTGTCGTCACATTGCCTAACGACGAGATGAAGGGACGCATCATCGGTCGTGAGGGCAGAAACATACGAACGCTCGAGTCGCTTACGGGCATAGACCTTATCATAGACGATACGCCCGAGGCTGTTATATTATCGGGCTTTGACCCGATGCGCAGGGAGATAGCGCGTATAGCACTTGAAAAACTCATACTTGACGGCAGGGTACATCCGGCACGTATAGAGGAAATGGTTGAAAAGGCACGTAAGGAAGTAGAGGTTATGATCAGGGAGGAAGGCGAGATTGCCACGTTTGAAACGGGCGTTCACGGCATCCATCC
>CAYURR010000295.1:0-2163 GCA_964446745.1 uncultured Defluviitaleaceae bacterium
GCATCCACCTTAGCTTTCGTGTTTTTTTTGTCTTAATTTCTTTATAGATTATAGTTTTTCTGCACAAGAAAGAAATTATCAATGACACGGTTACGGGCAAACAGTCGGAAATAGAAAAATGGAGCAAGCAGCTCATTGAATTAACGGTTGGTAAAAATGCAATCGTAAGCAATATTTCTGAACTTCAACCACTACGAACGATTGAAACTCTTAATCGTGAGATTGTTGATTTGCTTATTGACAGAATAATCGTCCACAGCGAAAAAGATGTTGAGATTGTTTGGAATGGTCGGTTTATGGAATAATATGGGTGGGACGGTGGTAGATAAATAATATTTGTTAATTTTGTTGCTCCCTACTTGACACATTCGTACATCTCGCACAGGCTCTCGTCATGCAGATTCTGCGACGATATAGCGGTGTTCCATGAGGGTAAACTAATACAGCGCGGTAGTCATTCCACGCTGCTCGCCGATAAATTTGGCAAATATCACGAATTATGGAACGCGCAGGCGCAGTATTATGAGGCGGAGGGAACGGTTGGAGCAAACTAAGCGAAAGTTCTCCTGACTTTTTTTATTCTTTTACCTTTTTGATGAGAGAGGGCATGTAACCTTTTAGCCGTTTGAACGCGCGGGAAAAACTGTTGACATTGCTAAACCCAACTTGATAGGCGACCTCACTGATGGTTGTCTTGTCGCTAATCAATATCTGTTCGGCTTCGTTGACCTTGACGTAGTCAATGTATTGCTTGATATTCTGACCGGTCTGTGTAAAAAACAGGCGTGACAAATGTGCATCGGAATATCCAAATGCCTTTGCAACATCACGCACAAGTAGATACTCGGCAAAATTGTCCTCGATATAGCGGCAGATGCTGTATATGCGGTTGTCATAATGTTTTTCTTTTGTTTCGCTCAAAAATGAAGCGCTACTTTTTTGCAGATAGCTGATGAATTCAAGCAATGAACCCATCAACATCATTTGACTCCCAATATCGTTAGACAAGCATACTTCGGACATGCGCTTCATTGTTGAGTGTATCTCGTGTTGGTATTTGTGCGGAGCGAGAATGTAACCGCTCTTAAGTTTTGTATTTCCTAAAAAGACATCCAGATATTTGAGCCGCTTACGGTTGTCGGTTTTAATAGCAAACGCTTCGGATGTAAACATCGCAACGAGCAACTCGCATTGCAACGCAACAGAGATAGTCTCATGCAATTCATATGGCTGCACGAGGATGAATGTCCCTGTGGACAGGGTTTTAACGGTACTTCCTAGCTTTTGTTTTATCTCGCCGTCTACGATATATATAGCCTCATACCAGTCATGCCAATGGCTGTCAACGAAAACTGACGGTTTGTCAGCTTTTTGAGTGAAGGCAGTGATGGGTAAGCCATGATAGTGCAAAAAAGCCTCCTGCCTGTAAAACCTCATTATTAATACCATTCCTATCTATAATAAGGTACAACGAACCATGAAAAACAGGTGCCTTTTAGTTAATACAAGCCTTTTTCCTTATGGGTCGTACCAATCCTCAGAAAGTGATGTTTAAACTTATCGCTACCTGAATAAATTATAACGCTTGTACAGTAGAATATCAAATTTTGTATGATTTTTGCTGGGAATTGTTATTGTTGCAATGTCACAATTGGGTATAATGAGACAGTAAACAGGTGCACAAGCAACTGCCGAAGCTTCGGGATAGTGAACGAAAATTCTGAAATGCAAATAAATATCATTGAACAAAAGAGGGATTATTTATGCAGGAGCATGTTCTGTTTTCATTGTCCGAAAACTGGTACAACGACCGTTTCGGAACGGATTTTTCGGAGGATTTTTGGAGCGACCCAATCAGGCGCACAGAGGCCTACCGCGAGCTTGAATATCAAACGGCAAAGCAGTTTCCGCAATTAGGGCTGGGTAGTCTCGAACCTAAGCCTGCGCCTTATGCATCCGACCAATATGGTCATCGATTTGTTCCGAAGCTGTTCGGATGCCATATCAAATATGTAAGTGACCAAGCCCCGTCGGCCGAGGCACATCATTATGATTTTGATTTTGACAGACTTGCGGAGTTGGATATGCCCGACCTCCACAACAGCGACGTGATTAAAAAAGCCATGGACGACGCACGGCGTATGCGTGAGAAATATGGCTTTG
>CAYURR010000296.1:0-2162 GCA_964446745.1 uncultured Defluviitaleaceae bacterium
GCTCAGCGAATACGGCGAGATACGTCTGACAGAACAGATCGATCCGGAGGATTTTATCTCACGTATGAACGAGGCGCTGCCCATGCACTTAAATATCATCGGCGCACGTTACATGCCAGAAAATGAAAAAAAAACCGCCGCTAGCGTAATTGCGGCGGATTACAGATATGACCTCGGCGCAAATTGTGCCGGGGACGTTCGCGTTTCCGAATTTTTAGCGCAGCAAGAGATCATCGCATCAAACGGTAAGGATATACGATCCGATATATATTCGATGTCGGCGACAAAAGATGGGCTTTCTATGCTCATATCCGCCGGCAGTCAGAGAAACCTGAAGCCCGAATTGCTGCTCGAGGCTTTTTTTTGTGAAACGGTCGTTTTTTCTCCGGGCAGGCTCGTACGCAAGGAGTTATATAAAAATAACGGTGAACGGCTCGTGCCGCTGTTTGAGGTATGAAACGGATATTGGTAGATGCGTCTGCTGATGTACTGCGTATCGCATATGCGGTTGATGGTGAGTTGGCGGATTTTGTAGCGGAGCGACGCGGTAGTCGCTCGTGTATCGGAAATATCTATGCGGCTAGGGTGCAGAGTGTCGTAAAGGGACAGTTCGCGTTTGTGGATATCGGTCTTACTGCCATGGCGTTTTTGCCTATGGATGCAAACCCGTCCGCAAAGGCAAAGCCCATAAAGTCCGGTCAGGCCGTGCTCGTTCAGGTTCAAAAGGACCCTGTGGGTTCAAAAGGGGCAACCGTCTCGACGGATATATCGCTTGGCGGTCGCTTGGCGGTCGTCGCGTCTGGTACCGGGGATGCTATGGATGGCGGCTCGGTCGGGATCTCGCGAAGGATCACCGATGAGGCCGAGAGGGCACGGTTGAAGGATATTGCATTAAGCGTGCTTTCAACTACGGGAAACGCAGCCTATAATGTTATTATAAGAACCGAGGCAGCATCTGTAGACGCTCGGGAGATCGAGACCGAGATACGGACACTGGCGGAGCGGCTGAGCGATTTGCTCTCGACGGGTGAGTATATAAAACCGCCCGCGCTGTTGCATCCGAAAGCGGGGCAGGGGCTTTTGAGGGATCTACCATTGCGTGAGGCCGAGGATATCGCGGTAAACGACAGTGAGATCATGACTGAGATACGTGACGAGGCTGAAGCTTTATGTTCAGGGGCCGGGGCGAGGGTGCGGTTATATGAAGGCGACTCGATATTCGGGGAATATTTTCTTACAAAGCGTGTGGACGAGCTGTTGAGTAAGCGAGTATGGCTCAGTTGCGGAGGGTATATCGTGATAGAGAGGACGGAGGCTTGCGTGATAATCGATGTGAATACGGGCAAGCATATGGACAGGGACCGTTTTACGGATACGGTGTTCAAGACGAATATGCAGGCTGCTATAAAGATAGCCGAGCAGATACGTCTGCGAAACCTGTCTGGCATGATCATCGTGGACTTTATCAATATGTCTGACGAGCAACGGGTCACAAAGCTGCGTACAGCTTTCGAAGCCGAGCTCAAAAAGGATCGCGTGCCAGCGTTTATCATCGGTATGACGGAGCTTGGGCTCATGCAACTCACACGCAAAAAGACCCGCGAACCTATCGGCGATATACTGCAAAGACCTTGTGAACGATGCGGAGGTACGGGACGTGTTTAATATCGTATTGCTTGAACCCGAGATACCCGCAAACACGGGCAATATCGGCCGCACCTGCGTAGCGACGGGTTGCACGTTGCACCTGATAAAACCGCTCGGTTTTTCTATGGAAGACAAATACCTGAGGCGTTCGGGGCTTGATTACTGGCAAGACCTGGATGTTCGGGTCTATGAATGCTTTGATGATTTCATGAAGGTTGCCGGAGACACACCGTTGTTTATGGCATCCACAAAATCCAGCATTTGTTATGCGGATGCGGTTTATCCCGAGGGTTGCTACTTAATCTTCGGAAAGGAAACAAAAGGTCTGCCCGAGGAGCTGTTGCTTACGCCCGGGCACACCAATATCCGTATACCAATGCTAAGCGATCGACGTTCGTTGAACCTTGCGAATTCTGTCGCTGTAATACTCTATGAGGCATTCAGACAGCATAGCTATGCGGGTCTGGAGCAGAAAGGGAGGTTTTCTGATGGCTAATAACGAGAGTATCGTTGAG
>CAYURR010000297.1:0-2145 GCA_964446745.1 uncultured Defluviitaleaceae bacterium
AGCAGGCAATATTCATCGTAAAGCAAAACTTCCCGGTGGGTAAGATGCCCGTAGATTTCGTATCAGAGGCCGAAAAGATCATTAATAACTATGTGGCAAAAGAATATCCGGGCTACAACACCGTAACACCCGCCACCAAGACGACGACCGTAACTAAGTACAAGCAGCCCGACCAAAAAGCAAAGACGGACTGGATATTGAACCTCGTGATGCTCTCGGGCTGCGTATTGCTCGCGGTGGTACTTGGGATAGGGTTCTTTGTGTGAGAGAAAAAGCCCCTCGGCGGTGAAGTGAAGTCTTACCGCAAGGGGCTTTGCTTGTTAAAAGATTTAGTTATTCGTGTTTCTGCCTTTTTTTATCCCTTTTTCTTTAGGTTTTTCAACGCTTGGTTCGTTCTTTTGCTTATCCTTTTCTGGCATAATAACACCTCCTTTACATCATCGATAGTTTTTGACTTTTTTCAAAAATATGTTGATATTTTCAGTTTCCTCTTTTTCATTTACATTTAACCGGCCCAAACGGTCACATAAGCCTAATAGAGCCACATCGTTAATGTCAGTATGAAGGGTCATTCCCTTAATATCTGCGTAGGGCATATCTTTTACAACAAACAAAATTTGCATATGATAACGAACTAAATATGATACCGTCTCAATGAATTCCGTGTCGTCTATGAAATATTCAAGAAATTCTATAGACATCCTTTGTCCTGCAATATCGTGGTTATAAGAAGTGACTTTGCCCTTTCTAATTTTTGTTGTAACCAACTTTCCTATATCGTGCAGTAACGCAGCCCACATAAGCGCACGTCCGTGATTGGTTTTGTGTTTACGCTTTGCCGCTTCATCAACAACAAGCATTGTATGGGTAAATACATCACCTTCGGGATGGTGTATCTTTGATTGCTTGACACCTTTGAGTTTTGAAAGCATTGTAAAGGGGGCTGTTTCATAAAACAGCTGATTGTTGATGTTTTGAATATATGTTGATGGCCTGCTTTCATTCATTAAATGGTGATCTATTTCGTTAAACAATTCTTTACTTTGGATATCATCAATAGGCATCACAACAAATCCCCTTTTATTTAGTATTTTATCCTTCCGACTTTTTATGTATTAAAACATAGATTTGAGGGAAAATACCATTTGAGGTGAAATAAATGGGTAACTCCAAAGCAAAATCGAAGGACAGCAAAAAAGAATCCCTTACCAAGGAAACTGAAAACCTAAAACATAATATGCCCAAGCATGATGTGAAAGATGAGAAAAGATAGATTGTTGTTGCGGGTTGAAATATTCACTATTCTATGCTATACCATTAGGAAATGAAGCGGCTGGAAAATTAGGTATCGGAGCTTAAGAACAATGAATCTACTGCCCCCCGAATATAAAGAAAAACTGTATAGAAGACATATCATAAAGAAAATGGCGGCCATCGAGGCCGCCATTTTCGCATCTATTGTACTTATCGTTGTGGCTATAAAATGCACAACGGGAATGTTGGAGCGTAATGCCGCCCAGATCATAAGAAACATAGGAGAGGAGCCGTACAGGAGCGCGACGGAGCTTTCGATGCAATTAAAGGACGCTCGCAGCGAGATCAGGCTGACCGAGGAAACGTTGGCGATCCTGCACGGGGAGGGTAATAAAGATACAGGGGATATCGTTACAGCTTTATATCAGAGCTTACCGGAAGGTATAGTCCTGTCCGAGCTCGAGATCAATGAGAAGGTAATTTCTGTCACTGTGAGAGCTGATTATCATGATGGCGATCGTGTGTCGGATTATATGGTTAAACTCGGCGAAGGGGGCTTAAGCGGTACGTTTTTAGCTGCAATCAGGGACGAGCGGGCGGATGGCCTAAACGAATATGTATTACAGATAAACCGTTAACCGGCCTTTAGCTCAAGACGGAGCCTGTCCGATATTAATGCGATAAACTCGCTGTTTGTTGGTTTGCCTTTGTGATTATTGATTGTATAACCGAAGAGGTTGTCGATCACATCGACCTTGCCACGGCTGAATGCGACCTCTATGGCGTGCCGGATAGCGCGTTCGACACGGCTTGGGGTCGTGTTACATTTCTTGGCAATAGCCGGATACAGTTCCTTTGTTATGTAATTGAGCACCTCTATGTCAAATACGG
>CAYURR010000298.1:0-2133 GCA_964446745.1 uncultured Defluviitaleaceae bacterium
TGATCTCGGCATCTTCGCATTCGAGGTATATGCCGATACGGCGCTGTCTCGCGGGTGCATCCTCGCTATCGGTCCCGAAGTTTGTAATCTCAAGCCCGCGGATCATGAAATTCCCTGCGTTATATAACTGGATCGTTGCGGGAACACATCCACAGCCGTTAATGCGCGGGCGAGGCCCGGAACCGTAGGCTTCGATCGAGCACGGAGAGCCGGTGGTCTTATCGACCACCGGCTTTATGCAGCCGTTCCATTCGGAGCCGCTCGCGAGCAAGATCCTGTCGCCCCTATTCAGGACGAGGCTGTTTAATTTAGAAATGTTATGCCAAGGGGAGGAAATGGATGTTCCGGTGTTGATGTCGCTCCCTGTACGGCTGTCTATGAAATAGTCCACGTTATTTCCCAATTGCCTTTGCGGCTGCCGTGATGGATTCCCATGCGGCCTTGTAGCCCTGCGAATCCCAGGTCGCTACGGCTTCGTCATATAGCTGTTGTGTGGATTTGTTTGATGTATCCATGATGATCAGACCGAGGTCCTTCATAAAGTCCGCTGTTGATTCCTGCTTTTCAGGTGTAATGATAGCCTGAACCTCCCAGTCGATCTTCTGGAAATCAAAGCTGTTCATCCTGTAGTCACGCTCGGGTACGCACATATCCAGAACATCCTTATCGATGGCAGGGGAGATATATTGCAGCAGATCGCCGGTCCAAACACCCAACGAACCTAAATACAATGTGCTCGGATATTTTTCGCCTATTTGCTGGCGTGTGCCGTCTTCTTTCATGGGCAGCAGCAGTTCGAGACCGTCAGCATTTTTCTTATAATCCTCGCCATCAAAGCCGTAAGCGGTTAGCATCATACCCTCTTCGCCGTACAGGAAATCATAGAGTTGTAAAATACGTTCCATCTTTGCATCATCTACCGCGCTGGAGAAATAGCTTTCAGACCAGTATGACTTCTCTACAAAGCCCTGAGGTTTTTTACCGTCTACAGGCCAGAGCTTCATGAACCCGACGCTTTCCGTAAATTCCTTATCTGGATTGAGCGGAACCCATCTGTTCTTTATCATCATCATATGCTTGGGACTGTTCTGCTTTACGAACACACCTACCTGACCGGCTGCAAACAGGTCTTGTGTCTCGTCGTTTTTGCGTGCCAAAAGGTCCGGGTCCATACCGCCCGCTTTTGTTACCTTTCTGAACATATCCAATAGCTTTACTATGGCTTCGCCGGAATATCCGCGCTTCCATGAGCCGTCCTCGTACTTGATCCAGAGGCCGTCCGTGTAGCCGTAGTTCGTAAAGCCTTGGCTGAACAGCGGCCATACCTGGTTTGCTCCGAGCCCGATGGTATCGTTTTGGCCGTTGCCGTCCGGATCATTCTTAGCCATTGCCGCAGTCAGATTCACAAAATCCTCTTCTGTCTTGATCTCGTTAAAGCCGAGCTTCTCGGCCCAGTCCTTGCGGTACATAACGCCGCGGTCCATTGCCCACCAGCGTGCGTCTGCGTAGGTCATTCTGGGTAGCATGTAGTTCTTACCGTCCACCATGTACGCGGTAACCTCAGGCAAATTCATGTTTTTATTGATGTTCGGATAGCTCGAAAGATTGTCGGGCAGAGAGCGTACCAAGCCCTCGTCTATCCATTGCTTATACTGTGCGGAGCCTACTATTGCCATCGCGCCTATGATGTCCGGCAATGAGTTAGAGGCGGCCCATACATTGTATTTCTCTGAGGAATCGCCCCATGTGACGTTCATCGGCTCGACCTCGATGTTGAACTTGTCATAGACATATTGAGCAACCCTGTCGATGGGTTGGCCTTCCGGGAATGCTCTCTCAATATCCCATAAGCTCACGCTGATTGAAATCTTGTCCGCTCCGGTCTCAGCCACAGCGGTTTCGGTTTTTGTATCCGTCTTTTGATCGGTTGTGGTTTCGGTCTTGGTGTCCGATGATGTCTGGGTTTGGGTCGATTGGGTGCTCGTGTTCGTAGTGGGGACTTGAACGCACGCGCCGAGCAGCATTGTACTGGCGAGAACTATTGCCAATAATCTTTTCATACCAAAATTAACCTCCCTTTTAAATACATCTTAAATACATCGACAATAATATTAAAACGGATAGCCCGCCTTA
>CAYURR010000299.1:0-2117 GCA_964446745.1 uncultured Defluviitaleaceae bacterium
ATGATCCGGACGCGGACAGACACGAGGTCGTTACGAAATACGACCGTAAATGCCTGAGGCTTTCGCCCGAGGAAATAGATCAGAAGCTCGCCGATGGCGTTCCCTACGCGATCAGGCAGATCATACCTGAGGGCGAGACTACGTTTACGGACATGGTGTTCGGGGACATCACGATTTCCCATGACGAGCTCGACGATCAGATATTGATTAAGAAAGACGGTTTTCCGACATACAACTTTGCAAATGTCGTGGACGATCACCTGATGGACATCACGCATGTCATGCGTGGCAACGAATACCTGTCCTCTACGCCGAAATATAACCTTCTATACGAAGCCTTCGGATGGCAGATACCAAAGTATATACACGTTTCACTGATCGTAAACAAGGACGGCAGCAAGCTCGCTAAACGTAAGGGCGATATGTCGTTTAACAACTTCCTCGAGCAGGGCTTTTTACCGGAGGCGCTCGTAAACTATATCGCACTGCTGGGCTGGGCCCCGTCCGATAATACGGAGTTCTTTACGCTACCCGAGCTCGTAAAGGCATTCGATATCTCGGGGCTCAGTAAATCCCCGTCCACGTTTGATTTGCAAAAGCTCACATGGATGAACGGCGAATATTTCAAGACGATGGACGCCGAAAGGTTCTCTGAAATGGCTATGCCCGTGCTCAAGGACAGCATAACACGCGCGGACATAAACCTCACATCGGTCGCCGAGATGGTCAAGACACGCATCTGTTTCCTCAGTGAGATTCCGGGACTTGTGGATTTTATCGATACTTTACCCGACTACGACACCGAATTATATGTACACAAGAAGATGAAGACTGACAGGGAAAACTGCCTATCTAACCTGAAGCAGGCGTTGCCCGTGCTTGAGGCGCTCGAAATTTGGGACAATGAGCATATATATGGTGCGCTGATAGCCCTGGTAGAACAGCTCGGCATAAAGAACGGGCAGATGCTTTGGCCCATACGTACCTCACTCTCGGGCAGACCCACGTCCCCGTGCGGCGCATCCGAGCTCTGCGAGCTATTGGGCAAGGCAGACTGCATAGACAGAATCAAAGAGGGCATCAAAAAGCTCGAAGGTTAACGTTTGGAGGACGATTATGTACGACACGATCATAATAGGCGCAGGACCCGCAGGCTTTTCTGCGGCGCTCTACGCGTGCCGCTACGGCATGAAGACCCTTATACTCGAGGAGCAATATACAGGCGGTCAGATCGTCAATACCCATGAAATAGAAAATTACCCGGGCTTTGCGGGTATAGGCGGTGGCGATCTCATGGACGCATTTGAAAAGCAGGTCATGGGATACAGCCCCGAGCTGAAGTATGACGGGATAAAGGGCATCTTGTTACCAAGTTCGGATGCAGAGGGCAACGTCAAGGGGAGCTTTGCCGTACAAGGCGAGAGCAATTCATATGAGGGCCGCACAGTAATCATTTGCACGGGCCAAAGTCCTCGGCCTTTGGGCGTGGAACGAGAGGACGAGCTGAAGGGCCGCGGTATATCCTATTGCGCGACCTGCGACGGCAATTTCTTTAAGGGCAAGGACGTCGCGATAGTAGGCGGTGGGGATACGGCTGTTACTGAGGCCGTGTTTCTGAGCCGCATATGCTCGAGTGTTCACCTGATACATCGCCGAAACGAGTTTCGCGCTTCGCAGTATGAGGTCGGCAAGCTTAAGCAATGCTCAAACATCCATCTGCATATGGAGCGAAGTATTGCGAAACTGATAGGCGACGACAGGCTCGCGGGTATCGAACTCAACACAGCCGAAGCCCTCGATGTCTCTGCAGTATTTGTAGCGGTCGGTGCGACCCCACGCAGCGCGGCATTCAAGGACATCCTGACCATGGATGATTACGGATATATACTCGCGGACGAGAACACCCGCACGAATATAGACGGCATATACGCAGCCGGCGACATACGCAAAAAACGGCTGCGTCAGGTAGTGACCGCAGCCGCCGACGGCGCTATAGCCGCATATGAGGCGATGGAGTTTTTGAGTAGGTGATGCGGAGGTATTGTTTAATAATGTGTTACAATTATTCAGGAGGTTGCCGAGATGAAAAGCTTTGAAACAAAAACGGAGCTTATTAA
>CAYURR010000300.1:0-2117 GCA_964446745.1 uncultured Defluviitaleaceae bacterium
TTTGTCATTGGCTGAGATCCAGCAGCTCATTGAGGTAGCCGAGGACATACAAAAACATCCGAAGGATTATTTGCAGCGCTGTAACGGGAAAATCATGGCAACATTATTTTACGAGCCCAGTACACGTACACGTTTAAGTTTTGAGTCCGCATTTATATCGCTGGGCGGGAATGTTATAGGCTTTTCGAATGCGGATTCAAGCTCGGCCTCAAAAGGGGAAAGCGTCGCGGATACGATACGCATGATATCGTGTTACTCGGATATCTGCGCGATACGTCATCCGAAAGAAGGTTCCGCGCTCGTTGCGTCCATGTATTCGAGTATACCTGTAATAAACGCGGGTGACGGCGGACATCAGCATCCGACGCAGACATTGACGGACATGATGACGATTTATGCATCCAAACGCAAGCTCGAAGGTTTAACACTCGGTATGTGCGGCGACTTGAAGTTCGGGCGCACCGTACATTCGCTGATAAAGACCCTTGCGCTCTATAAAGACAATAAATTTCTGCTTGTATCACCGTCGGAGTTGCGTGTGCCCGATTATCTATTGTCATATATCACAAAAAACGGCTGCGAATATACCGAGGTTGAGGATCTGGAAAAGAACATCGCGGACATGGATATATTGTATATGACGAGGGTGCAGAGGGAGCGTTTCTTTAACGAAGAGGATTATGTGCGATTAAAGGATACCTATATACTCGACAAGCAAAAGCTTAGAAACGCAAAACAGGATCTGAGCATATTACATCCGCTGCCGAGGGTAAACGAGATATCGGTAGATGTGGACAGCGACCCGAGGGCGCTGTATTTTGCGCAGGCTCAGTACGGTAAATATATTCGCATGGCACTGATATTAAAATTGTTGGAGGTATGATTATGTTAAGTATAGATAGCATTGAACGCGGCGTGGTCATAGATCATATTACAAGCGGTAAGGCTATGACGATATATAATTACCTGAACCTCGGGGCGTTGGATTGCAGTGTAGCGATCATAAAAAATGTAAAGAGCCAAAAGCATGGCAAGAAAGACATCATCAAGGTCGAGGATAGGATCGATCTGGATCTAGACGCGCTGGGGTATATAGACCCGGACGCGACTGTAAACATCGTAGAAAGCGGTAAGATCACACGCAAATATCCTCTGTCGCTGCCTCACAATATCAGTAATGTCATAAAGTGCAAGAATCCACGCTGCATATGCTCGATTGAAAAAGAGATCGTGCATATGTTCAGGTTATACGATGCCGAGAAGCGCACATACCGCTGTGTATATTGTGAGCACGAGCAGAACTGACGCATATGGACGACAAATCTGGCCTAAAGATAGGCGATATCGTACGCATGAAAAAGACCCATCCGTGCGGCTCCGACGAATGGGAGGTGCTACGGATGGGTATGGATTTTGTTATTCGCTGTGTAGGATGTAAGCGGGTTGTGATGATATCGCGTGTGAAATTCGAGCGCGCGGTAAAAGACTCAATGCATTGAGGATAGGATCGAGACCGCATTACGCGCGATGAGTGTTTCACCGTGCTCGATCAAAAAGCTTGAACTCAGATAAGATGAGATATGCTTTTGACCGTACTCAGATAGAATCGGGCTTAACAATGCGTTCTCGGAAGATAACTCTACATGCAGAAAGTATAAGCCGTCATATTTGTATAAACCCGTGGTGTCTTCGTCGGATAGGTGTTTATGTATTGAGGCACAGGCCGCTGTGGCCGTATCGATATTGTTAAACGAATAGACCAGCACGAGCTCCGGCTCGGGCTGTTTTTCGTTTGCCTCGCTCTCTTGTATAACACGCCGCATATGCTCCGCGATCGCCTGTCTATGTATGTGTGTCAATGTGTCGGAGGCCTTCATGACCTCTCTGTTGATCTTTGTAACGATCACCATGATAGTGTCCGCGCTCTGCGGTAGCGCCTCAACCAAGAGCGGTGTATTGCGCCCGTCAAAATCACATTCTAATAACGCGGTATCTAACATTTCGTGAAAGAAGCTCTGGAGCTTTTCATTTTGCATGTTCAGATCCGATATCTGGATATCCCGTTCCAATAGCTCTGAGTGATTTATAAAGAACTTAATTTGGTTATCATTGATATT
>CAYURR010000301.1:0-2080 GCA_964446745.1 uncultured Defluviitaleaceae bacterium
TGTAACCTTTTATCGTTCTACAGACGACTTGCCTCCGTTTGAGGATTACTCAATGGAAAACCGCACCTACAAATTCTTTAAGGGTAAGCCGTTATATCCGTTCGGACATGGACTGACGTATGCGGATATTACTGAAAAGTGGATAGACGACTGCACGGTTGAAATTACTAATAATAGCAGTATTGATACTGAATATGCCGTGTTAAAGTTTGAATACATCCCTCATAAAAACCTCTGTGGGATAAAAAAGATATGGTTGAAAGGAAACAATAGAATTGAATTGGTGATGTGAGTTTTAAGAAGAGACGGAGACATTCGTAGGCGCGCTGTTATCGGCGACGCTACTGACATTGGTCATTCTACTCGGGGTAGTGATGACGTTCGCCGTGTCGAGGCTGTTGTCCGCGACCGCATTAAAGGGTGTGCCGGCGTGCTTCGTAGTGGCAGGTTTAGCGCGAATACTGGGGTAGGGGATAGAAGGGGGCTTTTATAGCCCCTTTTCTACATAATATTGTGCCTGCGCGGACCATAATTCAAAATATTTACCACTACGATCGGATAGTAATGTTTCGTGATCCCCACGTTGAATCAATTCGCTTTCATGGAACACTGCAATATCGTTGCAAAACCGGCAGGAAGACAAACGATGCGATATAAACACTGCTGTTTTATTACCCACAATCTCGTTCATTTTATTGTATACTTCGAATTCTGCAATGGGGTCTAAGGAAGCGGTGGGTTCATCTAAAATTATGAACGACGCATCCTTGTATAGTGCGCGGGCAAGAGCGATCTTTTGTGCTTCGCCACCGGAAATAATAACGCCGTTTTCATCAAACTCCTTATACAGGCAAGTCTCCAATCCATCCGGCAATCTTTCAAGCCGTTCATCAAAACCAGAACCGAATAAACACTGACGTACCCGATTACTATCATACAGGTTATTTGCTGCTACATTCTGTCCAAGTTTAAACGCAAGCAGTTGAAAATCTTGAAACACTACAGAGAATATCGACATGTATTCATGATAATCATATTTTTTTATATCTATGCCGTTTAATAAAATCTCGCCCTCGGTGGGGTCATACAAGCGGCACAATAACTTTATGAAAGTGGTTTTTCCGCTTCCATTCATGCCCACCACCGCCAGTCGCTGCCCAACATTGAACCGCAACGAAACATTCCGCAGAGCAAATGTATTTGTATTTGGATATTTGAACGACACATTACGGAAAGTGATTTCATGTTTTTTATCAGAACGTTTCTCTACAGTCAAGCTACCCTGATACATTTCATTGGGTGTATCTAAAAATTCAAAGGTCGTACGCAGGAAAAATGCGTTATTCTTCAGCTCCCCTAAAACGGAAACAAGTGATGACACCCCGCTTGAAAGAGCAGTAATAGCTCCGATATACTGGGTGACAGCCCCTACGCCAAAAGCGCCACCCCACGCTTTGAGGCAAACGAAAATATATACCATGCCCACAAAAACCTGTGATAAAGCTCCGGCCATAGATTTATATTTGCCAACCGGGCCTGTGGTGTATTTTTCAAAGGTTGGTATTAAACCATTTTCATCCGTCAAATCACTCAATACCCTATTTGTAAATAATACATCCTGGCGGTATATTCTAAAATCCAATGCGCGAGTGCGTTCATAAGGATTGGAAAAGTAAAAATTATAATTACGGTTTAACAATTTTAATATATCCGCCGCCTTAGCATAATATGAATCCGCTTTACTTGAGAAAACAGGAGCAATGAATGTTACCGTAAGCATAATAATAATGATTGCGATATTTATGAGAGGATTATTCAATAAAGCGAGGCTTTCGGTATTTACAATCCGCTCCATAAAAAGCGGCACAGTCAACACAATCGCTCCGATGATAACCGTGACAGATTTCAACAGCCGCTCAAAACAATTCAAAAGCTTTGCAAGCCCTCCGAGGCCATATGTGCGGTTTTGTTTGATTTGAGATAAAAGGTCGTGTGTGTGGGCATTGTCGACGCTGGCAAAATCCATCGATAATAATTTGCGGTTGTATATATGATTTTCCATATGATATATGCCTGCGTG
>CAYURR010000302.1:0-2078 GCA_964446745.1 uncultured Defluviitaleaceae bacterium
ATCTTGAGTTTCCTGATGCATTTAAATATGACGAGGGCGAAGCGATATCGCCGGATAATAACAAGGCCTATACGCTCGAGCTGAAAAATGTCAGCTTTCGTTATATCGGCTCCGATGAAAACACCCTTGAAAACATCAATATCGTGATAAAGCCCGGTGAGCGCTTGGCAGTGGTAGGCTTAAACGGTGCCGGTAAAACAACGCTTGTTAAGCTACTGTGTGGGTTTTATGACCCCACCGAGGGAGTGGTTTTATTAAATGGCAGGGATATACGTGACTATAACAGGAGCCAGTATTATTCGTTATTTACAGCGGTGTTCCAAGAATTCAACATACTGCCGCAAACGATATCGGAAAATGTCTCGCAGCAATCTGCAGATGAAACAGACCAGGAAAGGCTCGGTCGATGCCTCGCGCTTGCGGATATCGACAAACGGATAAATGCCCTACCCCTCGGCCCTTCTTCTCTGCTCATAAAAAGCGTAAACGAAGACGCGGTCGAGCTCTCGGGCGGCGAGACACAGAGGCTAATGTTAGCGCGTGCATTATATAAGGATGCACCGATATTAATCTTGGACGAACCGACCGCAGCGCTGGATCCGATAGCAGAGAGCAAGCTCTATGACCATTACAACGAGCTATCGGCAGGAAAGACTTCTGTATATATATCCCACCGTCTGGCTTCAACACGTTTTTGTGATCGCATTTTATTAATTGATAAGAAGGGTATCGCCGAATGTGGCGCCCATGATGAGTTATTAAGTCTCGGCGGCAAATACGCAGAGCTTTATGAAATACAGAGCAAATATTATCGGGAAGGCATAGAGGAGGTATCATGATGGGACGAATAAGATTTCATATGGGATTGATATTACGGGGGTTTAAGTTATTACTCAATTACCCTAAACCGCTTCTATTGTCTACGGCTGTTTCAAGTCTCACAAGTTCGTCTGTGCCGTTCATTAATATCTATTTTTCGGCTCGGATTCTAAACGAACTGGCCGGCAATAGGGATCAGAGCAGATTGGTATCGCTTGTACTGCTTACAATAGGCTTGAACCTTGTCAGTATGCTTATTAAGGCTTTGCTCGAACGCTGGAGTGAACATTGCAGTGCACAAATATGGGTATATATGTCCAAGGTATATTCGGATAAACTGATGTCTATGGACTTTATAGACATTGAAAATCCACAAATACAGCAACAGGTGTCTACGATTCGTCAGCACCAGAACGGTATGGGGTTCGGATTTCCCAGATTGTGGCATTCATTTAGCCCCATAATCAAAGGCCTTATACAGATTATATTGTCCGTTGCATTGGCATTTTCTATGTTTTCAATGAGGATCCCAGAAGGTTCGGCGCTATCATTTTTAGACTCACCGATCAGTGTATTTATCGTTTTAATGCTTCTTGCCTGTATTGTCTTTGTTGCACCGTATTTAACGATGCACGGAGGTAAAATCTGGGCAAAAACATCCGAGGATAACAACCGTTCCAACCGATTATTTAGCTTCTATTACTATGAGATGATAAGTGGAAGCAACCGCGCCAAGGACATCAGAATATACGATCAAAAGCGTTTGATATGGGGTTTTGTGGAAAACTGGCCGATTTGGAAGTGGATCGAGAAATCACGTTATTACGCAAAATTCAGTACTCTGAGCACCGCTATTACCTACCTTGCCAACGGTCTAATATATCTGTTCGTGGCGCTAAAGGCATTTGCGGGCGCGTTCGGCGTGGGTAGTATTGTGCAGTATGTAGGCGCCATCACGCAATTCAGCAGCGGCTTTAATTTACTATTTAACTATATCGGCGATCTCATAAATAACAACACATTTCTTGAAAACACCTTCGCGCTACTTGATACTCCAAACAAAAAATATCAAGGTACGCTCTCCATCGAGAAACGCGACGACAATGAATACCAAATAGAATTTCGCAATGTGTCATTCCGGTATCCGGGTAGTAATACATATGCACTTAGACATTTGAATTTGAAATTAAATATCGGGCGGCGCATGGCGGTGGTCGGAATGAACGGCAGCGGGAAAACGACAATGATAAAGCTGCTGT
>CAYURR010000303.1:0-2008 GCA_964446745.1 uncultured Defluviitaleaceae bacterium
GTTTCATGCTGTTTTGTGCCTGAGCGCAGCGAAAGGAATGGTCATAATTATGAAAGCCAAAAAAATAATATCTTTATCTTTAGTATTTTTTTTAACATTATCTTTTGCCAGTGTCTCTTTTGCATCGGAAGATGTATCAAAACACGGCGCTGATAGTACAATAAACTATGAAAATGTTGATAGTGAACAATTGGTGGAAATGTCTCCAGACCTCCAACAAGATGAATTGATTGAAGAATCTGTGGCAGAAGAAATTGAGGCACCAGTTGATTCTAAAGAAGATACTAACTCTTCATCACAAGGCGAAATGAATCTTGAATTAGGCGTTAGAACAAAATGTGATATCGATTGGACGTTGTTTAGATTCAAACCCGAAGAAGATACCGAGTATCAAATATGGCTGGAATTTTCGGGGTATCTTGCCTATGCATCTACCTCAGTATATGCAACAAAATATATAGAATCATATGTATGTGACGCAA
Organism: uncultured Defluviitaleaceae bacterium; assembly: GCA_964446745.1. Taxonomy (GTDB): domain Bacteria; phylum Bacillota; class Clostridia; order Lachnospirales; family WQUN01; genus CAYURR01. The sequence continues at coordinate 483 of CAYURR010000303.1, forward strand.
AAGGCGATTATCTCAATATATTCCTTGAAGGTGGTGGCGAGTACATTTTTAGTTTTGCTGGTCTGGAATATGCAACGCTGAAACAGAATCCTATTGAGCAGATAAAAATCCTTCAGAATAAACCAACTAATCCATCTGCAAGTGAGCTATACAAATTTGTTGCTCCTAATGAGGGAAACTACACATTTAGAGTAGAGGGTGAAGCAGGAACCAATCCAGAAGTATATATAAACAAACGCGGTTTATCCGAACCTGCAAGCGAAAGTGACAAAGCACATTCGGAAAAGACAATAAAGTTGAAAGAACGTGAAATATGCTATGTAGAGGCGCGAAAAGCAAGGAATCTCACTGTATTTGAAGATAAAGGCAACGACAATGCTCGAATAGATTATATGGTGCTTCTAAGTGATTTGTGGAATTACAACCCGCCAATCAGAGAGGATTGGTTCAATCTGAATCATTTAAAAAATGAAGCAACCGCACATACGGCGATGGAAAAACCATACATACGTATAACGATGGATCCGAATAGCCTAGATTCTACACCCGTGCTTCGCGACAGCAAAGGTAAAGTAGTAAAATGGACTTATGAAGATATAGATAACGGCAACCGAAAGGTATACGCAGTCAAAATAGGCGTTAATGCGGCTACGCGCAAATACACCATAACAGTGACCCCTGCAAGCGGAGATACAAGCAAGAACGTGGTTTACGCCGTAAACATAAACCCGAACGCGGAAAAACCCAGCGCCTTCAAGGTGCGTGCATCGGATAAGTCCAACTCAATAACGCTAACGTGGGGGCTTGGCGCATACACCGATGGTTACAAGATATACCGTTCCACGAAAAAGGATAGCAGTTTCAAGCTGATAGGAACGCTTAAGAACCCCAATACCACAAGGTTTAACGATAAAAACCTACCCAGCGGTAAAACATATTATTATAAAGTAGTTCCATACCGTTACATGAATGAAAAGCAGCACAACGGAACGCCTACCGCCGTATTGGATGCCACCGTACGAAAATAGATATATATAATTAGGTTTAGAGAAAATGGAAAAGGGCAGGCGCGCGAGTGCGCCTGCCCTTTTCTCTATGCTGCCCAGTAGCCATCTAGAATATGCCCAATGACGATAAAAACAATAGTATTGTCAAAGCCGGAGATACTATCAAATATGCAATGATCCACCTGTTGCGGAAAATACCGCTTTTGCAATAACGCTCGTTATGCTCGTGGGCCTTTTTCATATCGTTTTGGAATTTTGATATGTAGCGTTCGGCTTTGCTCTGTAAATCGCCCGAAATGGTGTTCAGCTTGCGCGTAAAGCTCTCAGCGCTCGCGGTCATCGCGCCGCCGTACTCTTGCAGCTTCTCTGCCATTGCGGCTTTCAGCAGGTCGTTGCCGGTTTGCAGCTCCAGCACTCGGCAGTTTATCTCGTCCAGCAGATTTTGCGCTCCCACCTGGCTTTCCTCGGTCATCCGCTCCGCCAGCTCCTGAAATTTCGATATAACGTTGTCGTAATTCG
>CAYURR010000304.1:0-1996 GCA_964446745.1 uncultured Defluviitaleaceae bacterium
AGGCTTCTATCATATCGAGAGTCAACTACTGGACCAACGCCGAATGGATATTGTAATCGATTATGGGACGGATCAGTTTATCCTCGAATTAAAGATATGGCGCGGCGAACAAAGGCGCAGCCAGGCGTATGAGCAGCTTGCGGGCTATTTGGAAAGTAAAGCCGCTAATGAGGGTTACCTGCTGACCTTTGATTTTCGCAAGGAGCAAGGCAAAGAGCAAAGAAACGAAATGAAAGCGAAATGGGTAGTAATCGGAAATAAACGAATTTTTGACATAGTAGTAAAGGTACCAACTGACAAATCACAAATCGACAAATCATAATCTAACGAAGGGTTGCGTAATAAGTGAGATGGTCAAACAAGGCCACTGATGCGGTCATCATTTTGGGACTTTTAATTCTATCTGCGGCCTTATTTGTTGTGTTCGCGGTTGTGCAAAAAAATAACAACACAATCTCGGTTCAGATATTGATAGACGGGAAGCTCACGGACACGATCACGCTTGAAAAGAATAATCCACGCACGATAGAGCCGGACGGCCATGTCGTGCTGCATATAGATGAAAACGGGCGTATCCGCTTTCAAGACTCGGACTGCCCGGACAAGATTTGTGTGAACACGGGCTACATTCAGCATGCGGGCGAGATAGCCGTATGCGCGCCGAACGGGATCGCATTGCGCATCGTCGCGCCGGGCAAGACCGATGCGGTTAAATCTAACGAAAGTGATCAAGACATAGATCTGATAGTAAAATAGGATTGGGGGGTTTTTATGGACAAATGGGTTTTAGGCGTGGATGGGGGCAATTCTAAGACGGATTTCTTTCTGTTTACGGGTAACGGGGAGCTTGTGGATAGCGAACACTGTGGCACATGCAGTCATGAGGCGTTCGACGACGCTTATGAGGGCGCGTATACATCGTTAAAGGCTGCTATCGAGCCCATGCTTTCTCGCAATAATGTACCGGCTGGTTCAGTTACGGCTGTGATGGGTTTGGCGGGCTGTGATGTACCGACGCAACATGCGGGGCTCGAGGCTGTGATCGGCCGCTTCGGTTTCGAACAATTCCTGATCGATAACGACGGATACTTGGGTATAAAGGCCGCGTCCGAAACGGGCATCGGCGTATGCTCGATAAACGGCACGGGTAATGTGACCGTAGGTGTGGACAGAGCGGGCAAGCGGCTTCAGGTCGGCGGCCTCGGGTATGTAACGGGGGATGAATCCGGTGGCGGGTTTATTATGACGATGGTGCTGCGCAGGGTATATGACGCGCTCTTTAGACTATCCCCTAAGACCGCTATGACCGAGCCTGTTATGAAGCTATTGGGCATTTCATCGCCCGAGATGTATCTGCAGGGCTTAAACGACTTGTATGCGAAGCACATTGATCACAAGCCGTTTATCACCACGGTGTTTGAATGTGCGGATGCAAACGATGAGGGTGCGTGTGAAGTACTTAAGCATGTGGCATTACAGCTCGCGAAATCCACAGCGGGTTGTATCAAGCATCTGGACTTCGGACAAGACCTGGATGTGATTCTTGCGGGATCCATATGGACGAAGATCACAAGCAACGCGCTCACCGATCCATTTGAAACATACATGAGCAGGCTCTGTGACAAGGAATGCAATTACATAAAGCTTTCGGAGCCACCCGCAGCAGGGGCTGTATTATGGGCGTTAGAGCTGCTCGGGGTATTGGATATGGATATGCGAGCAAGGGTTCTTAATGCGTTTAAGAAATAGGATTAAAACAGAATGGAGGAAAGCAATATGAAGATAGCTACAATAGGCGGTGGATCGAGCTATACACCCGAGCTGGTAGAGGGTTTTATCAAGAGGCATGATAGGCTGCCTGTTTCCGAACTATGGCTCGTGGACTGCGAAGAGGGCCATGAGAAGCTCGAGATCGTGGGTGCACTCGCAAAGCGCATGGTCGAAAAGGCCGGTGTGCCGATGAAGGTCGTAACGACACTCAATCGTCGCGAGGCCT
>CAYURR010000305.1:0-1975 GCA_964446745.1 uncultured Defluviitaleaceae bacterium
GTCCCAAGTATCGACCTTTACGTTCTCCGATATATCAGGGGCAAACCATGTCGATGTGACGACTTTTGATTCGGTAAAGAAGCGTACGCCGTCTTTGCCAAGTGTGTGCAGGTCGCCGAAGAACGACTGCTTGTGCCCGTTGAACGGGAACATCCCTACGGGTACAGGTATGCCGACGTTTACGCCAACCATGCCGCCATCAGTCCTGCGTGTAAACTCACGCGCGTAGTAGCCGCTGTTTGTATATATGACCGAGCCGTTCGCAAACGGGTTCGCGTTCATAAGTTGTATGCCTTCCTCGAAGTCCTTTACGCGTTTGATACAGATGACCGGGCCGAATATCTCTTTCTGCCCAACCACCATCTCCGACGTTACATTATCGAAGATCGTGGGGCCGAGATAGAAACCATTCTCATAACCCTCTACGGTGGCATTTCTGCCGTCCAGTACGAGTGTCGCGCCTTCCTTTATCCCCTGCTCTATCCAGTCCTCGATCGATTTCTTGTGCTCAGCACTCACAACAGGTCCGAGCTCCGATTCCTTGTGATACGCCGGTCCGATCTTTAAGGCCTTTGCGTATTTGACGAGCTTATCGACAAATGCATCCGCTATGCTCTCCTGTACCACACAAACAGGCAACGCCATACAGCGCTCGCCCGCGCAGCCAAATCCCGAGTTGATTACGCCCTTGACTGTACGATCCAGCGAGCAATCCTCTAATACGAGCGCATGGTTCTTTGCCTCGCAGAGTGCCTGAACGCGCTTGCCGTTCGCAGCGGCCTTTTCGTAAACCTTAAGGCCCACAGAGGTCGAGCCTACAAAGCTCACACCCTTGATCATCGGATGCGAGAGTAGGATCTCGGATTCGTTTCTCGAGCATGTGATGATATTGATAACGCCCTTCGGCAGACCTGCCTCTTGGTAAAGCTCCGCGAGTCGCATAGCGGTCATCGGCGTGATGCTGCTGGCCTTTAATACGATCGTGTTACCCGTAGCGATACAGAGCGGTGTCATCCACCCCATCGGTATCATAGCCGGGAAGTTGAACGGCGCGATCCCTGCGAAAACGCCAAGCGGCTCGCGATAGAGCACCGTATCGTATCCGGTAGAGGTGTTCATCAGGGATTCGCCCATCATCAGCACCGGTGCACCGCAAGCCATCTCGAGCGGCTCCTTGACCTTTAACAGATCCCCTTGCCCCTCGGTCCATGTCTTGCCGTTCTCGGTGCAGAGTATCTCTGTAAGCTCGTCGAGATGCTTGTCGAGCAGCTCCCTGAACTTGTACAACACCTGCACGCGCTTTAATACGGGTGTCTGCGACCAAGCCGGGAACGCGTCATGCGCACACTTGATCGCATGCTCGACCTCCTCGCGTGTGCAGCAGGGCGCCTTTGCTATGATCTCGCCCGTCGAGGGATTATAGATATCGTAATATTTATCTGTATTTGAAGCGAGCCATTCGCCGCCCGCAAGGTATTTTAATGTCCTCATCATTACCTCCATCAGATCGTGACCGGTGCACCCGTTTCAAGGGACTTCTTCGCGGCCAATGCGATCAATACCGGTGCGAGGCCGTCCTTTGCGCCTACGGGCACGGGTTTGTTATAGCGAATCGCGTTGAAGAATTCCTTCATCTCGTCCGCGAAACTCTGCATATAACGCTCAAGGAAGAAATACAGCGGCTTTTCGGAAACGATGCCACTCTCAGTGCTGATGACGGCTGTAGATGGGCAGTTATTTGTGACCGCGACCGAACCCTTAGAACCGAATACCTCAGCACGTTGGTCATAACCGTATGCGGCTTTACGGCTGTTGTTGATGACTGCGATAGCGCCGTTTGCGAGCTTGATCGTGATGACTGCTGTGTCGATGTCACCCGCTTTGCCGATCTCAGGATCAACGAGCACCGCACCCGATGCATATACCGATACGGCCTCGCTGCCGGACAGATATCTGACCATATCAAAATCATGGA
>CAYURR010000306.1:0-1932 GCA_964446745.1 uncultured Defluviitaleaceae bacterium
ACCTATCGGTAGCAGTCTCATCTGAGATGTCAAGGCCACAGCTTGTGTCGTTTCTAAAGATGTTTGCGGAGGATAGCTACAGGATTAAGGGCTTCGTGAAGTTAGCCGATGGCGAATACGCGGTAAACTGCGTGGGTGCGTATGTGGAGGTGTCTCCATATGATCTACAGGGCATAGATCGTGCATCACTGAATATCCTCACGGTACTCTCCGGGCATGGACTGCCGACCAGACGAACGTTAATAAATGCGACAAGGTATTACGAAGGAAACGTAGAAATGATATAATGGATGTGCCTAATAAGGGGCTGTCGTAAAGATAAAACACTTACCACGGATCTGCACGGATTAAAAACGGATTTACACGGATAAAGGCTTTGTATTAATATCCGTGTAAATCCGTATGAATCTGTGTAAATCCGTGGTAAGGTTTTGCTTTTACGCATCCCCTTTTTTATATATCAATATCTGAAGGGGATATACTAGGGATGAACCATGAATCGTTTATGCGCCTTGCTTACGAGCAGGCCTTGCTCGCTCTAAGTATCGGCGAGGTGCCTATCGGCTGTGTGATTGAATATAACGGCGAGGTCATCGCGTCCGGATATAATCGGCGTATCACGGAAAAGAATGTGCTGCGTCACGCAGAGATCATTGCGATCGAAGACGCGTGTAAGGTCGTAGGGGATTGGCGGCTCGAGGGCTGCACGATGTATGTGACCGCAGAACCCTGCCCGATGTGCGCGGGTGCGATCCTGCAGGCACGTATGGATACCGTGGTTTTCGGAGCAGCAAATAAAAAAGCCGGTGCGGCAGGATCAGTAATAAATATCCTATCGCATGACGGCTTTAATCATAGGGTCAATATCGTTGAAGGAATTTTAAAGGATGAATGTGCGGCTCTGCTGTCTGAGTTTTTTGCTAGGCTACGGGGAGTGTGAGCGTTGCTTATCTCACCAATATAAAAAAAGGCTTGCAGCCTTATTAAAATAAAGCTCCGGTAAGCGCATATAATTTGCATTTAAATGACAGTGTTTTATAACCGCTATATTCTTCTATAGCAGAGTATATTCCGTCACCCGCTTTAACTTCAGTTTCTCTTTTAATATGAGAGTTCGAGTAATAATGGCCCTGCAACAAGTCATCATAATTTTCTGCGACATAAAATGCTTCGCCAAAAAAATCCGACTCTATTGTATTGTCTAAAAACTATGAGGAGGCCTTAATCGAGGCTGAACAAGGGATTAAGATATGTATCGAAGGTCATAACTATGTGCGTTAGGTTACACGAAAAACGGAATGAAGGTGGTTGCAAATAGATTGTATGATGAAAAAGGTTTAAGGAATGTGTATATCATCAATGACAAGGGCGATGCTTATTTATCACCGTTTTTGTTCTTTGATTTGGCCTGACCAACCCCAACTACTCCAGCTACTGTAGCGCTCGTAATGGCTGCCACGACAGTGGCATCCATTTCAAAAAAGAATTTGCTTATACTTCCGAGTATGACACCAACCACTACTCCAACGATGATAGATAGGAATAAGTTCTTGATATTTACACGTTTCCTTCTTTACTTATATAAATCCCATAAGCACTAAAAATAGTTGAAAGTTCTCATCAGAAACCAAGATGAAAATGTCCTTCCATGGTTTCACCTCTCCTCAAAGTAGTATATCCTTCAAAGAGCGTCTTAGCCAGCACTTTGACGAGCAACAGTTATTCAGCAAGCCAAGATGCAACAGGCTCCTTGTTTGTTCTTCCTTTTTTTATAAAAAACACATAGAGAAATGCAATTTGAGCGAGTATAAATACCGTGCAAATCAAGCTACCCTCAAGGCCATATCCGGCACCGTTAATTAAACCGGCATTGTTCAGAGATGATATCAAAAGTCCACTCATAACTACTCCGCTTACTTGCACGCCTAATAT
>CAYURR010000307.1:0-1930 GCA_964446745.1 uncultured Defluviitaleaceae bacterium
AATTAAACGAAGCGATTATGTACTTGGAAAATTCTTTGGGCTATTTTGCCTTGTGAGCGTTTATGCAACCGTGTTGTTTACCGCCATTTTATTGATCGGTGTGGTGTTTTCTCTCGAAACGGTCTTAGCACTTTCATTTACCCAGATTGCCGGTGCATGGTTGTTTTATCTGCTTGTTCCACTATGTCTATTGTGCGTAACACTATACGGGTCAACCGTGATAAGAACAATGCCGTGCGGACTTTTGATGATTTTCATCTATATTTTAGGCAACATCGGTGGTATGGTAGAAATGATCGGTAACTATATTAACAACTCATCAGTCATCAGCTCCGGTATACTTATTAGCCTTATATCACCCTTTCACACTCTCTACAACGAATCGCAAAGGATACTTCTCCCTGCCACAGGTATCGCCGGAGACTTAACGAGAGGTATGGGCGGTCTTTCAGGTGGCGGCAAAGCGGCGAGCCCGGTTATGTTTGTGTACATCGGCATATACAGTCTTGTTTTTGTTCTACTTGCAGTCCGAAAGTTTGATAAAACAGATATAGGCTAAACGACTGCTACAAACCGTCATTGGCTCTGTAGAATTAACGCTGATGCTCACGGCTCGAAATGAACTGTGTAAATGGTTATTAAAATGGGCTGCAGTGGCACTCGCCATAATTTTGAATAAAACGTAAAAGCCTGTCCATTCGGACAGGCTTTTTAACATGCTCTTTTTGTTCATTTATTTTTTGGGAATGAAGATCACAACATCGCTACGTAAGATGGCTCCTTGCGAATCTTTATACTCAATATAGGCATAATATGAGCGCACTAAAGTGTACCATCCCTGGGTACTGGCCTTTTGCCATTAAAGTTATATGTAACGTCTTAAATTACTGCACATTTGCAAACATTTTGGTAAGAAGATGAATATGACATCATAAAAATCAGCATCGGTTTTCATTAAACGCACAGCTTTTTTATACCAAGGCGCATTGTCTAAAACGATTACAAGTTTAGATTTCTCTTTCCTATCTCTTAAGAGCCGACGTACAGACAAAATCATTGTTTCATAGTTGTAGGTCAATGTCAATTTGTGCCAATTGTTTTTCTGTTAACCTAGAGCGACGTCCTGTATGAATGCCATCTTTTAAGGCATCTACACCGCGGTTACGGCATTCCTGACCCAGTAATGAATAGTTACCTCCGACTCGCTATACATATCTGCAATTTTTTTGACAGGAACACCTGTTATTGCGAGTAATACCAGGTCTAAACGGTGTATATATTTAGTTTCTTCATTTTTGCTTATTGCTTCTTGTATATCAGCAATAAGTTCTTCTGGATTTTGTATTACCCTTTTTCTCATGTAAGTACGCTCCCGTTATTTTGTACTTACATTTTACTCCTTCTTTTGCATTACTATTAAAGACTATGTTTAATATTTTAGGACACCTCATATATATATAAGTCAAGCGTTTGCGCTTAGTTTCATTTAAAGTTCTGTATCGTCCCGTACTTTGGTGCGTGCTTTGCTCTGTTCCATTTTTGTACTTTATCTCAACGCTCCACGCCGGAACTCTATCGTCAGGTATATCGTCATCATTGATAATATCAGGTAACAAATCAATGTCCGGGGTGTGCTAAAATGTTGGCAGAGGTTCTTATAACAACACCCATTTCCCATAAGGGATAACCGAAACTTAATATCTCATAAGAAATACTCATTTAACTGATTACTTGAAAAAAAGAAATATTATATGGCTGTTAATAGAAAGTAGTCATTTAAAATAGAGCGGAAGCACCTTCTTTTTTGTTGATTTTGTAGTATAATGAAAAATAAAAAAACTTGTGAGGTGTACATAATGGCTGTAAAGAGCAAACTGTCTATTCTGATGGGATACAAACGATATAATATGCAAGATATATTTGAGAAAAC
>CAYURR010000308.1:0-1889 GCA_964446745.1 uncultured Defluviitaleaceae bacterium
ACAGTAGAGCCCCGGCCATCTCGTTCGATAGATGCCCACGCTTACCCATGACCCTATCCTTCAATGCCTGCGGATAACGCCCGTTTAACAGCATCTCTACGTCATGGTTACTCTCAATGAGCATCACGTCCGAGCCTGATAGCTGTGTCCTGATCTCGTCTGTCACATGGCCGATATCCGTCGCCACACAGAGCTTTTTGCCGTTTTCGTCCGCACCCACACACACGCTATATCCGACCGGCTGCGAGGAATCATGCGGTATGTCGAATGCCGTGATGTCCATGTCTCCGACGCGTATAGTCTCACCGGGTAAGATCTCGCGCTTTAGTTCATCGTCGATCTTTCCGATCGGCTGATGCCTGTTCAGATATCTCCATGTGTTCGGGGTCGCGTATACGGGTAGCTTGTAGCGCCTCGACATTACCCCCACACCCGATATATGATCCGAATGCTCGTGCGTGATAAACAGCGCGGATATATCCTTAGCATCTGCGTGTATCTGCTTTAGCCGCGTCTCGATATTCCTGCCGCTCAGCCCCGCGTCTATCAATATTCCCGTGCTTTGCGATGCAATGTATGTGCAGTTGCCGTTTGACCCGCTGTTTATCGGGCAAAACACTACCTCGTACGGCTCTGTCATCTGCCGCCGTCTCCGTTCTCCGGTATGTCTTCTATGCGGATCTCGGCGCCCAGCGAGCGTAGCTTTTCAACAATCGCCTCATATCCGCGCTTGATATATTTTACATTACCTATCGTCGTAGTCCCGTCCGCGGCCAAGCCCGCCATCACAAGCGACGCACCCGCACGCAGATCCGTTGCATTTACTTGAGCACCCGTCAAACTGCCGGTACCCTTTACGATAGCTACGCGTCCCTCGACCGTTATCTGACAGCCGAGCCGCTTCAGCTCCGTTATGTATTGAAATCTATCCCAGATATTGTCCCTAATGATGCTCGTACCCTTCGCGAGTGTCAGCATCGTTGTGATCTGCGGTTGCAGATCCGTCGGAAAGCCCGGGTATGGCATCGTCTTGATATTCGCGGCGATCAGTTCTCCGTCCCTCGAGACCCTGATCTCGTCGTCACCGATTATAACCTTGCAGTTCATCTCTACAAGCTTCGCACTCAGCGACTCCATATGCTTCGGTATGATGTTCTTTACCGTCACGTCACCGTTTGTTATCGCGGCGGCTATCATATATGTGCCAGCCTCGATCTGATCCGGTATGATAGTATATTCTCCACCATGCAGCGTCTTTACACCTGTGATGCGAATCGTGTCCGTGCCCGCGCCTTTTATCTTTGCGCCCAATATGTTTAAGAAATTGGCCGTATCTACCACATGCGGTTCCTTTGCGGCGTTTTCGATGATCGTGACACCCTCGGCGTAAACAGCCGCGAGCATGATGTTGATCGTCGCACCCACACTCTCGCAATCCAGATATATATTTGTGCCGATAAGCTTATCCGCGGTCGCATGTATCACGCCGTGCTCCAGTACGATCTTGGCACCAAGAGCCTCGAAGCCCTTGATATGTAAATCAATCGGCCTCACGCCGAGATTACATCCGCCCGGTATCGGTACAGCGGCCTGCCCGAAGCGTCCGAGCAAAGCACCGAGTAGGTAATACGATGCACGCATCTGCTTTACGCTGTCATAATTCATTGTGCAGCTCGTGATGTTAGAGCTGTCCACGAGCAGCTTGTGCTTATCCATAAACTCGCATTTGACACCGATCGTCTGAGCCGCGCCGATCAGTACATGCACATCCTCTATATCGGGCAGATTGTCTATTACGCAGATGCCACCGCAGGCTATCGCAGCCGGTATCATCGCAACAGCGGCATTCTTTGCCCCGTTTATGTAAACATCCCCTCTTAAGGGCTTGT
>CAYURR010000309.1:0-1871 GCA_964446745.1 uncultured Defluviitaleaceae bacterium
GAGCAGGTATCACAGAGCCATTCGCCACAAACAGAGCATGTGTTTGTTCCGTGTGTAGTGGTATGCGTTTTACAGTACATAAACTTCCCTACCTTCGTTTAGATTTTCTTGAACAGATATACGGAGGCAGTATGTCCGCGGTTTATTACTTCTCGCAATTTTTTTGGAATTATTCACGGAATAATTCTGTAACTTAAGTTACGTTGAAATATTAGTTGGCTCTCCTATGCGCAGCCGTCTGATATGCCGCCATCAGTAATGCTATTAAATATGTATTAAGCGGTATCATCAGTAGTGTTTTTATCATTCGAGGTACCAAAATAACAAATAAAGTGCCCTCGCCTGTCAAAAAATGCGCTTTCAATACAAACGTATTTAATAAGGTAGTAAGCAGAGACGGAACAAATATAATCAATAATATGTTTATGAAATTACGGTTCAATTTACTAAAAACAAAATAGACAGTTAAACAGAGGGCCGATATTATGATAAGTCCGACAGATGTATAATTTGCACTCTTCCCTATCGAAAACAATACATCAGAATATATGTTATTAGTTAAATAATTAATAAATACCATATTTACCATTCCAAATATACCTATCAGTATGGATATATACAAAAACACTCTTTTAAATAGTTTGCTATTAATCATTTCTGTTACAGGTATATATCTAGCAAACAAACCGGTCAGCAATCCCTGCAAACACATTACAGCCGTCAAGAGCGGTATATACGCGCCATCCCTCGCAATAACAACGCCTAATAGATCGTATAATCCAAATACAATTGCGCCATATAACGGGCCATATAGTATCGCCACAATGCTCAAAAACGGTTGCGTAAACGTAAAACGCATAACAGGTGCACCGGCGATTGGTATGGATATCGAAAGTGTGCGCATGATCAGTGCGAGCGCAAGGATGATGCCACTTAGGGCTAAGCGTTTTGCCATGCTGTCTTTATAATTCATTTATCTACCCCCTATGATTTTAGATGTGATTCTAACATTTTTCCTAATAACTTGCAATTATCTGTTTGACGTGATAAAATCTGTACTCCGTAACATCCTTGCTCGTCCAACAATGGGCGGGCCAATGTCCAAAAGGAGGTGTAACAGTATGAACAAGTATGAACTCGGTTTGATCATCAGCTCTACACTTGACGAGGAAGGCTACAAGGCCGAGCTCGAAAAGGTGCAGTCCCTGATCACACGCTTCGGCGGTACGATCGACAAGGTTGATGAGTGGGGCAAGCGTCGTCTCTCTTATGAGATCTCAAAGCAGATAGAAGGCTATTATGTCTATATCACCTTTACCTCAGAGGCAAGCGCTCCTAAGGAAGTAGAAGATCGCATACGCATTTTCGAAAGTCTTTTGCGTTATCTCATCGTGCGTTTGGAGGACTGATTATGAACAAGGTCATTTTGATGGGCAGATTAACGAAGGATCCGGAGATCAGATATTCCCAAAGCGCCGAGCCTGTCTGCGTAGCGCGATATACGCTCGCCGTTAACCGCCGCTTCAAACGTGACGGGGAACCCGATGCGGACTTTATAAACTGTGTCGCATTCGGCAGGGCCGGCGAATTCGCCGAGAAATATCTTGCAAAAGGTAAGCAGATGCTCATATCGGGCCGTTTAACCGTCCGCAGCTGGGACGACCAGAACGGTCAAAAGCATTGGACTACCGAGGTTGTTGTAGAGGATCACGAGTTTGCCGAAAGCAAATCCGCCGAAGGTCGCGGAAACGCTCCGTCTAACTCAGGCCCGTATGCAACACCGCAACATATGGCTCCGCTTTCAGTCCCGGATGGTTTTTCCGCCATAACGGAAACTATAGACGATGAGGATTTACCGTTTTGATGATTAA
>CAYURR010000310.1:0-1852 GCA_964446745.1 uncultured Defluviitaleaceae bacterium
GAGAGGTCGTCATCAACGGATTTTCGGACCCGGGTTCAATTCCCGGCGTCTCCAGTATCTTTTCGAAAGCTGTCAAACGTGAGTTTGGCAGCTTTCGGTGTATATGTAGGATTACATATAGAGCGTGGGAGCTAATATAAAATGAAAACTATTACAATTTGTGGCAGCATGAAATTTGCAGAACAAATGAAGCAGATTGCATGGAAATTGGAAACTGCACAAGGCGTTAATGTGTTGCAGTGTGTCTATAACGAATGTAATGAGTCTATAACGGACGATATACTTAAACGCCTAACATCTGCTCATTATAAGAAAATAGATTTGTGCGACGCCGTTTACATTGTAGATATAAATGGTTATATTGGACAGTCAGTTGAAAAAGAAATATCATATGCAAAAGAAAACGGAAAAGAAGTCATTTTTCATAGCAGTCAGCTTTAATAATATTCGCCAAACGATTTAAAGCAAAAATTAAAGAAGCTATAATTTAATTAATGTCTCAAGAGGGTATTGACTGTATTTATGTTATGAGAATTCTCTTTAACCCTTTCGACAATTAAACCCAGCTATCGAATGAAATCTAAGGGTGAATACATGGATAACACATACGAAGAAGTTATAAAAAATCTAAAACGAAATAACATGGCAGGACACTTCGTCGCCGACCAGCGAGAACTTATAACCCTAATAGGCAATCTAATTCAACAGGGCTCTACGGTTGGATGCGGCGACTCAGTTACTTTGGAGCAAACAGGTGTTTTTGATTTTATACGAAATGGCAATTATGTTTTCTACGACAAACATAAGCCGGGCCTTACATCTGATGAAAAGAGAGATATATATTTAAACAATTTTAGGGCGGATACATTTATCACCGGTTCAAACGCAGTTACTAAAGATGGCAAAGTATTTAACATCGACGGAAATGGCAGCCGGGTTGCGCCGATACTTTATGGACCAAAACAAGTTATTATCGTTGTGGGTGTAAATAAAATTGTTGATAATGTGGATGCGGCAATAGAGAGAACGCGACAAATAGCTGCTCCGTTAGATGCCAAGCGTTTAAACAAAGAAACGCCTTGCACAAAGGTTGACAAGTGCATTGACTGCAAGCACAAGCAACGCATATGTAACGACTTTGTGCTAATCACGGGTCAATTTATTCAAGATAGAATCAAGGTAATCATAATCGATCAAGTGCTTGGATATTAACATCCACTCTACGGAGCGTTTATTTAACTCACTTATATTTCCTGATACAATCTCATTCGGAGGTGATAAATGTGCAAAACGAAATGGTAGGAGGGCTCATACGTAAGCTGCGTCTCGAGAAGGGGCTTACGCAGAAGCAGCTGGCCGATAAGATGAACATCAGCGACAAGGCCGTGTCGAAGTGGGAGCGGGGTCTGGGTTGCCCGGAGGTGTCGTTGCTTGCGCAGTTGTCTGACCTTCTGGATGTGAATACACAAATACTGCTGAGCGGCGAGCTCGGTGTTAATGATTTTGTAGGAGGAAATATGAAGAAAGCAAAGTATTATGTCTGTCCCGTATGCCAGAACATATCCTTTTGTACAGGTAACGCGGAGATATCCTGCTGTGGCAGGAAGCTCGATGAGCAAGTGCCCAAAAAGGCCGATGAAACAGAGAAGTTGAATGTAGAGGTCATCGAGGACGAATGGTTTATCACGAGTGATCATCCGATGACAAAGGAGCACTATATATCTTTTGTAGCGTTCGTGTCGGGGGACCGCGTACAGATCATCAAGCAGTACCCCGAATGGGATATGCAGCAGCGTATACAAAAACGCGGACATGGGATGTTGATCTGGTATTGCACGGAGCACGGATTGTT
>CAYURR010000311.1:0-1822 GCA_964446745.1 uncultured Defluviitaleaceae bacterium
GTCTAACGCGTGTAGACTGGGTTGTCAATAAAAAAGATAGCAATCCGGGATAAGTAAGTGAAATAGACTATGCTACAATGAAATCACCGTACGGAAAGAGGGATGCTTATGAAACACATTCAAACGATTCAAACGGCTCTCGTCTTCATCGACGAGAACTTAAAAAACGAGCTGAGCGCAGCTATGATAGCGGAAAAAACCGGGTATTCCGTATATCATTTCAGCCGAATTTTCACCGAAACAATCGGAATATCCGTGATGTCATATGTAACTTGGCGCAAGTTACAATATGCCTTATATGACTTATCTCATGGCAAAAAGGTAATAGATGTCGCGATGGAGTTCGGCTTTGAAACACATGGGGGATTTACGAAAGCCTTTGTGTACTGGTTTGGGTTTCCGCCATCCCTGTGCAAATTGCGCTTAACCGTAAATCCGCCAATGGAACCTAACGTAAAAATGCTGACAAATAAATTTTCAGGAGGTAATGCAATGAATCCCCATATTATTGAATTAACACCGTTTGCTGCTGTCGGTTATCCAAGCCGCCACCGTGTAGAAAACATGAAAGACAACGTCAACGCCTCAACATTCTGGGATACGATAGACTTGGACTACGGTACAATCCTATCGAAGCTGTATAGCACATTCACGAAATCAAAGCATTTTGAAATCTGTATGTGCTATGACATCAACGACCGCACCGGAGAATTTACCTATATACTCGGGCGCGGGATAGACAATCCAGACGACCTCGCAAACATACAGCCCGATATGACACAGGTGAATATCGACGGCGGTTTGTACGCCATTTTCTCAACGCCGCCTGTAGCCGGTTCGTATATACAAGCCGCGCAAGATACTTGGAATGAAATATTCCTTCATTGGCTGCCGCAGTCCGAGTTCGAATACGACGAAAGTCGGCATGATTTTTCGTACCACGACCGGAGGGATCACGGTTGGTATTTTGGCGGGAAGCTGCAGATCGATATTTGTATTCCGATTCGGCAGCGGGAGGAAGAGATGCGTAAGTCGCAGATTAGAGCGGAGCGATAATCTGAACCTCGGGGAGGTAAGTTCGCACTAAAAACAGCCGCCTTTTTGTTTGAAAAGGCGGCTGTGCTTCGAGATTAGTATTTTAAACTACAATACATATTCCATATGTACATCAGTCGGTCGGCTCTCATACAAGTGTGGAATATGTTCTTTTGCATATACACATCCCATTTTATGATAAGCCTTTTGGCTTTCCTCCGACGAGCTTGCAACGATATATAGTTTGCTGCAACCATATTGCCGTGCTGCTTCAACACACATCTTAAATAATTTCTTTCCTATTTTATTGCCACGGTATTCATAAGAGACATGAAGCCAAGTTAGCTCCAGATACTGATTTTCACTGCCTAACAACACACCATCCATGCAGCAAAACCCGATAAGCTTTTCTGAATCATACGCACCGAATAATTTCCCGCCGTTTTCCAATGCGGAACGCATTTCATTTACTATTTCTCTTTTTCTGACATCATTCCAATTCTCCGCATGAGGCTGATGTACAAGGTAATATCCTCCATCCTTGTCGGGATACCAATCGTTATTCACATATTGATAACGGTTGAAATCTGACAGCATATCCGGGTATAGCTCTTCAAGCTTAATCTCTTTGAATAAAATTTCGTCGTGCATAATATCCTCCATAATTTGTGGAGGGTTAGACCATCTGCACCCTCCGTATATTTTTAGTGACAAACTTAGTTTTCATCAAACATCACTCCTGTTCATATTAGGGTATCTATGTTAACACAAGCGTCTTGTGGAATTG
>CAYURR010000312.1:0-1806 GCA_964446745.1 uncultured Defluviitaleaceae bacterium
TCAGGGAGGAAGGCGAGATTGCCACGTTTGAAACGGGCGTTCACGGCATCCATCCTGAGTTGATACGATTGCTCGGAAAGATGAAGTTCCGCACGAGTTATGGTCAAAACGTACTTAAGCATTCAATGGAGGTAGCCCATCTGTGCGGCTTGATAGCCGGAGAGCTGGGCGCGGACATAAACCTCGCCAAGCGCGCGGGTCTGTTACATGACATCGGAAAATCTGTCACACATGAACAAGAGGGCTCGCATGTCTCTATAGGTGTGGCATTATGTAAAAAGTATCGTGAAACGGATATTATACAAAACGCAGTCGAATCTCATCATGGCGACGTGGAACCTGCGAATATCATCGCGGTGATAACGCAGATAGCGGATGCTATCTCAGGCGCGAGACCGGGCGCGAGGCGCGAAACCTTCGAATCCTATATCAAGCGGTTACAGAAGCTTGAGAGCATCGCTGATGAGTTTAAGGGTGTGGAGAAGTCCTTTGCGATACAGGGCGGCAGGGAACTGCGCATTATTATCATACCCGAGGAAGTAGACGACACAGGTTTGGTCGTGCTTTCAAGGGATGTCGCAAAGAAGATTGAGGAGGAACTTGAGTATCCGGGTCAGATTAAGGTACATCTGATCAGGGAGACGAGGGCAATTGAGTACGCGAAATAAAACAATACCACGGATTTATACAGATTTTATATCTGTGCTAATCCGTGGTAATTTTTTATAGCCTATCTTGCTTACTCACACTGAAAGCTGTCGCATTCCGTGTCCTTTGCGGAACGGGCGGAGCTTGAGGCCGGTCCGACTACGATGTCGTGCAGTGTGCACATACGTGACTTGTCGTTATACTTGCATGAGTGTACATTACATTTTATAACTTGATCGGGCATATTAACCCTCCTTTACCGCGTTGATGATACTAAAACGTCAGAGTATATGACGTTTGATTTAGTATCGTCTTACGCGGTATTTTTATTCATTTTAAAATCGTTATATATTTACGAGGACGTGCACAATATCAAAACTGCTCCCATATGCTATATCAGATCATTCAAAACAATAAAAGGGGGCATAACATGAACGCACATGGGGTAGGCGTGGTACCAAGTCAAGGCGTTTCTAACGACATGTTTATGATCATAATGCTTTTAATGTTGATGAATCCGGGGATGATGGCCGGGGATAACACGATGTTCATGATGATACTAATGATGATGATGTTTTCAGGTGGACGGATGATGTAGGCCGTGGGAATCGACGAGATCTTAACGGATATCGACCGCAATAATCAAAAGCTAATGTCGCTCTTGTCCCAAAAGAAGCGTGTAGTTGAAAGGATTCGAACGGCAATGGATCTGCGCGCCTACACC
The DNA here is from genome assembly GCA_964446745.1 of uncultured Defluviitaleaceae bacterium. Classification (GTDB taxonomy): domain Bacteria; phylum Bacillota; class Clostridia; order Lachnospirales; family WQUN01; genus CAYURR01. The sequence goes on from CAYURR010000312.1 coordinate 1,373, forward strand.
AAAACGCCGCTAAATGAAAAACAACGGCAGTACTTTGATGAATTTACGGGGGTATATCAACAGGAAGCATTAAACCTAAGCCACAGTTTGAAGGCAATAACCGGCACGGGCCTACATAAGCACACAGATCCGGTGCATCTGCATAACAGTCTTAAATCCCTTAGCGATAAGCAAACGGAGGCGATACATTCATTAAACAGCATCATAGGAGCCGGGGAGCGCACGCTCTCCGAACTATGGTAATCATATCCATCTAAACACACAACCACGGATTTGCAAGGGAAAACCCATGCGAGTCCGTGGTTATTTTTTGCCGTTCTGTACCACTGGCGTTCCATTTACCTATATACAAATATAACCATTCTTAGTATAATACACAATACTGCTACCAAGAATCATTCTGGAACATTTAATTGTTTACCGAATTTTTTACC
>CAYURR010000313.1:0-1773 GCA_964446745.1 uncultured Defluviitaleaceae bacterium
TTTACAAGCTTTTGCTTCGTTTTGGATTTTCGTAATTGTTCAGTTTTCAAGGTTCCGCTCGACTGCGAGAGATATAATAACATTACATTAGCATCTTGTCAACACTTTTTCCGAGAATTATTCATTAAATTTATTTATTAGCGTAAAATGGCGCAAAATAGCCAATTGACCGAAGAGGTTAAAGGAGTAAAAACTTATACTGCAAATTGTTCGATCAGCGAATTTAGGTAGTGAGGCGTTAAAATACAAAAACGGACATAGCAGTTTAAATTGCTATATCCGTTTTTATATATTATTCGTCTAACTTTCCGGCGAGCAAATCCGCGTGCATCTTTTTCATCAGATCTACGCTCTGCTTGTTTGAGACAAATTGTACTGGGTTATCGTCGCGCTTAAGTGCATAGAAATCGTTGTTATACGGGTACAAACGTACTATCGCGTTGGGCTTTCCGGTGTTCATTACGTAGCTCACTGTCATATATGGCTCAGCATTTACAGACTCATCGAAATCCTTTATCTCGGAATCATATGCGATGCCGATGACGGATTGATAGTAATTCTTAAACGCTTTTTCTTGTACAGCCTTGCCGTCCACTGTTGCTTTAACTACATCCAACTCTCTGCCATCAGATGTGGTTTCTTTCTCGTGGCCAATTTGAATGTTTGTCTTAAAATCCTCTGCCTCGATTATAATCGCATCACACTCGTTGATATTTACAAGTGCTACAAAACGCTCTACGAATGTAAGAGGGTTCGCGTTATAAAACTTATCGAATGATGACTTTTCCATCGTGTAGACAATATCTTCATCCGCAGGTTTGCAATAAACATTGCCATCGCCCGCATCGCTGCCGACGAGGATGTGCAGATCATTATCCGCGTCTGTAATCTTTATATCGAGCGTAGGCTTATCCAATCCATACTTTAATAGGTCGGACGGTTTGGCTTCAACGAGCTCACCATATGTCAACCCCTCAAGACTATCTAAGATGTTTGTCTTGAAATTGTTTGTATAGAGCTCACGACCGGGGTAGGGTGACTTCATGGTCAGAGGGATAGCACCATATTCCTCCAGATCGCTCTGCTTTTCTTCCTCGGTGCCATCATAGTCAAGCTCGATATCCAATTTATCCTTGCGAGCTATGCGTACATATCTAAGGTTTTCGGATACCATAGTGGGAATTGTCTTGTCGAGCATGTCGTTGATCGTATAGGTATAGCGATCACCCGTATAGCTATTCATAAGATAGAGTGCGGGATCTCCATCTACCATTAGGTAATAGTAGCTACGTGTAGGATCCTGCATACCGACAGTAATGGTACGCGTGGTGTTGTCATTAAATTCGGCAACTATAGTTGCTGATGGCTTGTCTAAGCCAAAGTCCTCGGGTTTGTCGACCTTGTCCATGACCTTTTCCGTAACGATCGTCGTGTAAATGCCACGCATCAGGTCACTGATCTTGTTCGGATCGATCTTTAAATCCTCAACACCTTCCACAACCCATTTGAAATCGTCCTGTGATGTCTCAGGATTGGGTATAAGCTTTGACAGTATTGTCAATGAGTGTTTTTCGGTCGTGATTGTTGCCTTTATCAAGTCTTCACGTTTATGGTCGATCAATGATATAGAAGTAGAGGGTGCGGGTGTGGGCTGCGAAGTTTCCTTTTCCTTGTTTTTATTACCGGTATAGAAGTATATCGCCACCAGCCCCGCCAGTAGGAGTACGCATACAAGTAAACTCAGCGTCTTTTTCATTAGCTGTTGCGCCTCCT
>CAYURR010000314.1:0-1755 GCA_964446745.1 uncultured Defluviitaleaceae bacterium
AGGCGCATAAATGTGACATAAAGATACACGCAAAGATATGGAAGGACACATCTTCAGAGGAGACGGAAACTGTAGCAGGAGGAGGTATAGTACAGCGGCCTGTTATACAGCGAGCTGTGGTACAACTTGCGCACGGCATGTGCGAATATGTAGAACGTTATGATGAGTTTGCGCGCTGCCTTGCAGAGGCGGGCTATATCGTTGTGGCCAATGATCATCGTGGGCATGGCGCATCGGTAGATAACAAGACAATCGTGCACGGTTATTTCGGTGAAAAAGACGGGTATAAGCATATGGTTGAGGATATGCATTCACTACACAAGCTCATGAAAAAGGAATATCCGGACCTGCCGTACATCCTGCTCGGGCATAGTATGGGCTCGTTCCTGTCTCGCCTCTACGCAGAGAAATACGGTGATGAGTTAGATGCATTGATACTATCGGGAACCGGAAACGCGCCTCCGAGCGTGCCGTTTGGACAGGTAATGGGGAAGGTTATTACACATGTTATCGATCCGCGAAAACCCGGCATACTGTTTTATAAGATGTCGGCAGGCGCGTTTAATAAACGATTTAAACCGGGACGCACAGGCTCAGAATGGCTTACGCGTGACGAAAAAAAGGTTGACGAATTCTTGGCTGCTGCGGCTTCGCGTTTCACGTTCTCGTATTCAGGGTATTGTGATTTATTTGAGATGATGAGGCTTATAAGCCGCAAGGAGTGGGCACAAGGCATACCGAAGACATTGCCTATACTGATCTTCTCAGGGGACATGGATCCGGTTGGCAATTACGGCAAAGACATACCCATTATAGCCAACCGCCTCAAGGAAGCGGGATGCACTAATGTGACGGTGAAGCTTTATAAGGATGGACGCCATGAGATGCTTAATGAAATAAATCGCCAAGAGGTATTTGAGGATGTATTGAATTGGATAGGCATGGTTATTGAATAGGAGGATGAAGTGGAAACCGAGCATTTATTGAATGAGGTACTGGAATTGTATGACTTCGATAAACCAGTAGCCGAGTTTATCCGCCATAACGAGAACATTACTTATAAAATAGTGGATGGCGACAAGACATATGTGTTACGTATACATCAGCCCCAGCAAGGTTTTTCGGTTGGTTTGTTTAATACAAAGTCTCGCCTTGAATTAATTCAAAGCGAGCTTGACATTATGTTGGCATTGAAAAATGAAACGGATATACCTATGCAAACACCGATATATAATAAAAGCGGCAACCTTGTCAGCGTATTTGGAAACGATACACCGGTGACCCTGCTGGAGTGGGTTGATGGGCAAACAGTGGAGAGCCATTTAGAAACACCAAATCCCGAAATGCTCAAAAATATCGGTGCGCTAACTGCAAGCCTACATACACATTTTTTCGATCAACCCAATGATAAAAGCTATACAAGGCATAACTATGATCAAACCATAATTGAAACCATTGCGAGTCGGATTAGAAAAGCATCACAAGTAGATGTGATCACTGAGGCGCAAGCGAAAGTAGTTTTCGAAGCGTTGGATGAGATGCATAAACGCTTCGATCGGCTGGACAAGCTTTATACAAAGAGCATTACACACGCAGATTTATCGAAATCAAATATGATTGTAAACCTTAATGGCGGTATTACACCGATCGATTTTAGCCTCTGTGGATATAGCCATTACCATATGGATATCGGCAGTCTATTCGGGCATTTCTCAAAAGATGAGGACAGAGCGCTTATACTCGACGGATATAGAA
>CAYURR010000315.1:0-1751 GCA_964446745.1 uncultured Defluviitaleaceae bacterium
AACAACACAATCAAAAACAGAAACAGAATGACCAGCAATAGAAAACCGAGTGTTTTTAGTATTAGCATTAAAATCAAAGTCATTCCCTCACCATCCCGTATTTACGCCTCGTGAGGAACGAAAACAGCAATGCCGCAGCCGACAGCGTCAGATATATAACACCTATAAACACCGTGATGTCGATAAAGAACTGTAGCGGTACGATGTTTATCAAGAGGTCTGTGTCCGGGTTTAGCCACCATAGATCGTTTGTAAAGAAAATCTCATGAAAGGTATTGAACGCGGTCTCAAAGCCTGCCGCAATGACAAGTGCCAGCAGTGCAGTCGCCGCGAGGCTCACAGAGAAGAACACACGATACACACTACCGAGTAGCTGCAGCGGCTTCAGCTTTAGAAACAACATCGCACCTATCGTTGCAATAAACACGGCTATCGAGATAAATCTGATCGTATGCAAAATTTCGAATAGGTATCTCACATCAACCATATGGTCTATCTCGCGCTGATTGTAGAAATCCCTTACCTCGCCGTTTATCGGGATCGCAACGTTTAGTTCCATCGGCGGATAGTCTTGCATGTAACCGATCAGATGCCTTGTCACGATCGTAAGGTCCTCGCGCGAGACACCTATCCGCTCTGCCGTGTTCATCTTGGTATATTCCATTTCGTAGAACCATTCCGATGATGCAGGTATGCTGATCGAAAAGCATAAAATCGATATGAACAATGCACACGCGTTTATTATCCCGAGCATGATGCCGAACCGTTTCATCATGTGGTCCTCACCGCCTTACGTACGGCCTGAAGCACATATCGTGTGTCGCCGCTGTTCGTGCAGGTCGAGAGCGTGAGCAGCTGACTTGCATCTGTGATATCCGTCGCATGCTCTGTACGGTGCATCGTACGCTCATAGGACGGCAGCAGAAGGTTATCGTAGAAATCCGCTCGATCAGCATATTTCGTGCGTATATAGTCGAAATCTGTGTCAGTCTCAAAGAACGCGACCGCTTCCCACGATGTTATGCCGCCGTCAGTATAATAATCGATGCTTTTATACCGACCAAAGTATTCGGGATCACGATATTTCTTTAGAAATCCAAACATAGAGCCGTCGCGCATATTGTGCGCATACAGCACCGTGTTAAAATCCGTAAGGTTCGGGGTATTCTCAAAATCCATGAACACCGCACCCGCGATGTTGCTTTCCTTGCGCGCATCGCGGCCCAGGTAATAGATGTTGTCCGCTGCCTGAACAACCGGGTACTCAATATCCGCTCCGGCTATAACCAGGTAACCGACCACATCATCGTTTCCCAATGCCTCGCGCATAGTTCTCAGCAAAGAGGGTTTCAGATCTTCATTCTCCCGAGCATCCACCCGTTCATCCGCATCCGGCTCCGATACCGACGCGACCATCAGCGTGTTAGTCTGTTGCTGTGTATCACGCATCAAATCCTGGATTTGCCGCGCCGTGTTGTTGCTCCTCCATATCTGTATATATCCATTTGCCAGGCTATAGATCAAATACGCAACCGCAAACGCGCATATGACTATCAGCACCTTTAGTACACTGACCGTGCGCATATTCTTTTTATTTACCTTTTTGCGCCGGACAACAGAGGCCTGTCTCTTTTCGAGCGCCTCAAGGTCAAACGTATCCTCGACATAAACGCGTTGTTTTTCTTTCAAGTTATCCTCCGGCGATCAGAATCTTTTCATTAGTATTTGTTGGAATCATTCTACAATACATA
>CAYURR010000316.1:0-1746 GCA_964446745.1 uncultured Defluviitaleaceae bacterium
TCTTGACTTAAAAGCCCATATATGAGTTCTAATTTATGCAGTCTGGGCATGTTTGCTTCAACACATGAGCCGAGCGCGGTCCTACCGTAAGCGTGTCCGCCTCTATCCGCCCTATTACCTGCGTACCCGCGCGTGTGCCATCCACAAGCATAACCCAATTCGCATACGGTAGCTTGACCTCGTGTGAGCAGCTATCCGCGTTAAATATCACCGCCAGCACATCCTCGCCGCTTTGTAGTGTATAGGCTACTACCGCGTCCTCCGTATCCAGAAAACGCAGGGATTCCCGTATCCCCTCTGCTGTATCCAGCCTGAACGCCGAATACGCTCTTCGCAGTGCGATCAAGCCTTTATAATAAGCTAACAATTCCATATTCCGGGCCTTTTGTCCCCATTTTATGCTGTTTACGGCGTCCGGGGATTGGTAGCTGTTTTCGTTACCGTCTTTGCTGCGCGCCATTTCCTCCCCGGCCTGTATAAATGTTATGCCCTGCGAGGTGAAGACAATCGCGGCTGTGAGTCTGTTCATCGCGAGCAGCTCGTCCGCTGTCGCATCGGGGCTGGACGCGATCAATTTATCCCATAGCGTGAGATTGTCATGCGCGGACGCATATGTAACCGTCTGTGTGGGTTCGTTTGCCCACGGCGCGTTTGAGGATGTGAGCCGTGTGTAATCCACCTGCGGGTGCTGCACTGAGCCAACGATCCCGAACTTTACCTCTTCCCTGCGCGAAAAACAGCCGCTCACATAACCCGGATCCGCCGGGATGAACACCGAGCCCTTTATCCCGTCCCTGATATCATCCGAAAATGCGGCGATTCTATTATTCATCTTCGGCACATTACATTTGAGCGCGGCCTGTTCGTACGGCAACGGCGAAGCCCCGCCGGTCCAGCCCTCGCCATAGATCAATATCGTGGGATCTATACGATCGAGCGCGTCGCGTATGCCATTCATGGTATCGATGTCATGTAGCCCCATCAGGTCAAATCTAAAGCCGTCGATATGATATTCCATCGCCCAATACACGACAGAGTCTGTTATAAACTTCCTGACCATGCCGCGCTCTGAGGCCAGCTCGTTACCACAAGCTGAACCGTTTGAGAAATTGCCGTCCGCGTCTTGGCGATAGTAATAGCCCGGCACGATCATATTGAAGTTACTGTCCGAAGCCGAATTGGTGTGGTTATACACCACATCCATAATCACCCCGATGCCGCGGTCATGCAGTGACTTTACCATTTGCTTGAATTCATTTATTCGCACCGCGCCATTATACGGATCCGTTGCATACGAGCCCTCGGGGACGTTGTAGTTTTTAGGGTCGTAGCCCCAGTTGAACATATTTTGATCGAGCCTGCGTTCGTCCACCGTCGCATAGTCGAACACCGGCAACAGATGCACATGTGTAACCCCGAGCTCCGATATATGATCGATGCCCGTACTCAACCCGTCCGGGGTTTTCGTGCCCGTTTCCGTAAACGCGAGGTATTTACCTACATGCTTTATACCCGACGCAGGATCGGTCGAAATATCGCGCACATGCAGCTCATATATTACCGCTTCCGTTGGGCTATTTATTTTGATGCGCGTATCTTGTTGCCAGCCCTCGGGGTTGGCCTGTGGGTTATCGGGCGACAGATTTACTACCATGCCGCGCTCGCCGTTTACACCACATGCCCTTGCATACGGATCCACAGCCTCCGATGTACGTCCCGATATCGTGACCGCATAGTTGTAATATG
>CAYURR010000317.1:0-1742 GCA_964446745.1 uncultured Defluviitaleaceae bacterium
ACCGGCGCACGCCAGTCCGTGATCAGGATGTTGTCATCCTTATCCGTTAACATCATCTTTCCGATATAAATCTGTTGCCAGACCGCCTCGTCATCGGCAAAAAAATCCACCCGCGCAAAATAGGGCTTTTCAAGGGCCTTTTGTGTTTCATTTTGCTTACGGGTGTAATATTCTTGGTAGTTCGTATTCATTGTTAGTTCGATAAACTGGTCTACGTTCTCCATATTGAAATGCTTCAACGAATGGGTAACTTGTTCATCGATATCGGCTTTCTTTTTGCTGACCTCCTTGAGGTATCCTCGCAGGAATTCCAAAACGAATTCCGCTCGTTCACGTTCCGCCAAAAAATCCGGGTGCATAATAGACCTCCTTCTGTTTTCAGAGCCGACAATGAGGCGTGAGATATTCAATTATACACAATTTCCAATGCTTGTCAAATTGTTATTAAAGATATTAAGAATGATGATATTCGGACCAAATGTCCATAAGATACGCGGCGCGTGGTTCATATTCCGGGTTTAACGTTACGACCAGACGGTCGTATGTATTGGCCGCTATATAGAGCTTATCAGCGATCATATTGAAGGTCATATCATCACAGTGGTAAGGGCATAAAGGCTCAATCACTTCTGTATACGCAAGCGTTTCTTTGTAACCATAGCGATGAAAATCAGTCTCGAATTCGATGTCCCGTTTCACCATCTGGGCAACAAGCGTTTCGTTTATCTGCATATGAGCCAGATGATCCGCGACTAGATAATCCCCGCGATATAACTTACCGAGCGCCTGTATCTGAACGAACCAGAAGTTATCTGCGCTCGACAAATGCCATGCGGATTTATACTGATCGCTCTCAATGAAATGATAGACTGGAGCACATAGATCTGATGTGATCTGAAAGCATATATCATAACGCATACCATTCTTCATGATTAACCTATATAGCAATGAGGTTTCTGTTTCGGAGGTTTCTGTCTTTGAAACCGTCAGCCCCAGATATTCCTTGCGAGACAATCCGACGCGATGCACATAACATATGCCCGCGCAAGCGATGTCGTTAGGATGCAAAGTGATATCAATCCTGATGTCTATATCACTGTATTTGTCATAGTAGGAGACATTGACGGCTTTACGGATCCCCTCTTCATTCTCTATCGAGCATATTTTTTGCCCACGAATCATAACCGAGCCTATCTCCGGTAGTATCAATAACCTATCGAGGATATCTACAAGGTTCACATATATTGTTTCTTTATCGATAATCACTTAAGCGAGCTCCTTTACGAATTGCGTTTGACCTATTATATATCCGCATATAACGCTGTCAAGCTTGTGGTATTTTTTCCAAGAAAATACTTGACTGCGTTATCAATGTGGCCGACAATATCCAAAGGAACAAACACCAAAAACTAAAATAACCGAAGGGATGATCTTATGACCCGATTGACCTTTGAAACAATGAACATACCCGCCGCTTCCCTAAATGGTGAAAGCTCGTTGCCGCCAATCGATGGGCTTAAAAACGGCCAGCAACAGACCAAAACAAGGCTAGATGAAGACGACGAATTATTTATCGGCTACGGCTTTATAGACGGAGGTTTTCCGTATCGTGCACAGGACATGTATGACAGGCAACTAAACCCAACAGATATCAAAACTGCTGTACTCGAAAACGATCATTTAAAGGCGATCTTCGTGCCGTCCTTGGGTGGTAGATTATGGTCGTTATACGACAAACAGGC
>CAYURR010000318.1:0-1554 GCA_964446745.1 uncultured Defluviitaleaceae bacterium
TAGTCGACAAAATTTTTATAGCGCTCGGCGCGTCAACGGGCGGCACCGAGGCTACCGTTGCGGTACTGAAGGACCTGCCGCCACACACACCAGGCATCGTGATCGTACAGCATATGCCCGCCGGGTTTACAAAGATGTATGCGGACCGTATAAATAATACCTGTCCGATGAGCGGCAAGGAGGCCCAGGACGGCGATAAGATCATCCGCGGTCGTGTGCTCGTCGCACCGGGCAGCATGCAAATGCGCGTGGTAAAACGCGGCGGGGAATATTATGTGACCTGTGCTCCGGGCGAAAAGGTCAGCGGACACTGTCCGTCCGTCGACGTGCTGTTCGAATCCTGTGCGCAGAGCGCCGGTAAGGATGCGATCGGCATTATCATGACGGGTATGGGGCAGGACGGTGCAAAGGGTATGCTATCGATGCGCCAAAAGGGTTCTCATACGATCGGGCAGGACAAGGACAGCAGCGTCGTTTATGGCATGCCGAAGGTCGCATATGACATGGGTGGCGTTTGTGTGCAGGCCTCCTGCGACGATATCTCAAAGGTTATAAAAACACATTTGAACGGACGCAGTTAATGTCCTGAGACAAATCTTTTGATATGAAAGGGGATAAAAATGGCAAAACCCGTTAAGACAGAGATTTTGCTTGAGTCAGGTACAAATGAAATCGAAATAATGGAATTTACCATCGGAGGCAATACCTTTGGCATTAACGTAGCGAAGGTCGACGAGATCATGTTGCCCGCGCCTGTCAAACCCATGCCCCTTTCGCATCCGGCGATCGAGGGGGTATTCAAGCCACGAGACGTGGTTATCACGGTTGTTGACCTACCCAAATACCTGAACCTTGATTCTATCACTCCCGAAAAGACATTATTTATCCTCACCAATTTCAATCGTATGAATATTGCGTTTCGCGTTCACACGGTCGTTGACATAGACCGCATATCATGGACGGCTATCGAAAAGCCCGACAAGACCATCTACGGCGGTCAGGAGGGTGTTGCGACCGGTATCGCGCAGTATGACGGACGCTTGATCACGATATTGGACTTTGAAAAGATCGTCGCAGACATATCACCGTCCACGAGCATACAACCGCACGAGGTAGACAAGTATGCCGATCGTGACAAGAACAATTCACCGATCGTAATCGCAGAGGACTCCGCTCTGCTATCAAAGATGATCGTAGACTGCTTGCACAAGGCCGGATATCTGAATGTAGTTAAATTTGACAACGGTGCCGAGGCATGGGATTTCCTGCAATCACTCAGACATACGCCCGACCTTAGGAGCCGCGTGTCCGTATTGATCACCGATATCGAGATGCCGAAGATGGATGGTCACCGCCTCACAAAGCTCGTCAAGGAAGACGATGTATTAAAGCATATACCGGTCGTTATCTTTTCATCGCTGATAAATGAGGAGATGTATCTGAAGGGCAAGGAACTCGGAGCAAACGAGCAGCTCTCTAAGCCCGAGATAGGACGGCTCATCGAGATCGTTGATTCATTTATAAACGTATAATGATATATAAATTTTTAGAGCA
>CAYURR010000319.1:0-1525 GCA_964446745.1 uncultured Defluviitaleaceae bacterium
GATCGTCGCGTCATCCTCGCTCTTTAGTATGTATTGCACACCCTCGTGCTGTATCGCCGTGTATACATAATCAAACTCGCTGTAGCCGGTCAAAAACACCACACGGCAATGCGGATAACGTTCCCGCAGCTTGCCAAACAATTCAATCCCCGACATGCCGGGCATGTTGATATCCAGTACGGCTATGTCTATACGCTCACTCTCGATAATGTTTAAAGCCTCTAATATATTTACCGCCGGACACACCTTGACTGTCTCACCTAGTTGCTCGCAGAACAGCTTGTACAGCCATTCCAGTATCTCCTTCTCGTCATCAACCACCAACAGTCTGGGCACGTCTCCACTCCTCCTATTTAAACACCATTTTCAAAGTAACTCGTAATCCGCCCAGCTCGCTGAGGCTGACCTCCACACCGCTGCCCGCGCCGAAAAACAGTCTCACGCGCCTGTGGATGTTTACAAGGCCCGTGATCTCAATATTCGAGTTATCGTCCGACAGGGAAGCCCTGAGCGTTTCTAAAGCCTCGGTGCTGGCCTCTTCGCCGTTATCCTCTACTACAACGGCCAGCGTGTTACCCTCCGGCATAAAGAGTATATTCAACACACCGTCCGTCACCTTGTTTTGCAAGCCGTGCTCAAATGCATTCTCGATGATCGGCTGCAAAATAAGCCTCGGTACATTGAGCTCGGCGTATCCGTGCGGAAGCTCCGCAAAGTTTACGCAGAGCCTACTTGAAAAGCGCATCTGCTGTATCTCCGCGTATGTACGCGCATGGTCGACCTCCTGCATAAGCATAACCTCATCCTTTGAGCTGCGCGACAGAAACCTAAAATAGCTCCCGAGGTGATGCGAAAACACCATCGCCGCATCAAAGTCGTTGTTCTTGATACGTCTGTTTAGTATAAAAAAGCTGTTGTACAGAAAATGCGGGTTTATCTGGGACTGCAGTTGTTTGAGCTGCGCCTTTTGATTTAATATCGTAATCGTATATACCTGCTCGATCTGATATGCGAGGTTACGCACCATATCGTTGAAGTGCTTGTACAAAAATCCAAATTCATTCCCGTCATCTTGCTCGATCTGCACCTGCAGATCACCGTTTTCGACCTTTGAAAAGGCCACGACCAGCCTGTTCAAAGGCCGGTAGATCGAACGGTACATCGACAGTGAAAACAGCAATATCATGCCCAACGAGCAGAATGTAAACACCCAGAACCATTTGCGGTACTTGATAATAGGTGCAAGTACGGCACTCGCGGGCACATACATCGAAAGTGCGAGGTGCATCCGCTCCGACACCTCAGTCAGGAAAAAATCCCCTCGCGGGGAATGAACGCCCCTGTGCCCTTGCTCGATGTCGTTACGCATGACCGACTCTGTATCCGCATTGACATTATAACGCGTGATATTCGCGATATCGCCGCCGGTCGTTTTGCTGCCGGTTATTTGTGCCGAGCCACCCGATGTGAAGAACAACGCCGAACCGCTGTCCGCGTATTTATTAAATTGCCTCAGCGCGTTTTG
>CAYURR010000320.1:0-1525 GCA_964446745.1 uncultured Defluviitaleaceae bacterium
AGATAGATTACTTTAGAAGGGCATTTGATATCAGGCAGATGGGCTTTAAATGGCCGCTCTTGACCATGGTGTTTTTCGTTGTTGTATGTGGCACATCGATTGTTGTGAACATATTCTTCATGGGTGGGTCGATGCCCGGATTTTCGGGCTTAAATACTTTAACTCAGCAGCCATACATGATATTTGTTTATTTGTTTTTCGCTGTGATGTCCGGACCGTTTAACGAGGAATTCGGCTGGAGGGGATATGCCTTGGATCGATTGATTGCGAGGTATGGCTTTTGGACCGGTTCTGCTATTTTGGGCTTCATATGGGGCATCTGGCATCTTCCATGGTATTTTTATCCCGGAAACGGTCAATATATCGCCTGGCAAGCATCACCCATTCACGGTATTATGTTTATAGTGATGTCCATCACACTTTCATGCATTGTATCGATAGTGTATATAAAAACAAATCGAAGCATCATAGCAGGTGCTTTTGTACATATGATTGCGAATTTTTTTACCGGCAGCATATTGATTTATCCATTTGATAACACATACATTATTACCGTATTTTATGTGGCTACGGTATTGGAAGGCTTAGTCATTTTATATTTTATCAAGAGTAAGGCGTTTAGAATCGAGTATCTCGAACACATTCTTCCGAAAACTAATTAACCCCTCATAACGCATTTTACAAAGCTCTCTTGACATTGCACTCCTATCAACACAAAGATAGTGTGCCAATTCCTCACGATTATAGGGTATGGTGAACATTTTACTGTTTGCCATACCCTTTTGTGCGTTTAAATACAGCAATAGCTTTTCACGGATAGTCCGGCCGGCCATTATCTCGATCTTCTGGCTTAACATTACACTCTTACGAGCGATAAGCCTGAGCATATTCTGTAGTAGCTTGTAGTGATGCTGGCAGTGTTTGGAACAAGTATTGTTTACTTTATTATAATTAATAAATAAGATTTCACAGTCGCTTGATCCTTGGACAGTCACAGGACTGACTGTTATTCCGGCACACAAAAAGGCTTCGGCAAAGATTTCACCGCTTGATAGCTCCGATAATATGACGATATTGCCATCGATGTTCTCTTTTATAACCTTTACATGTCCTGAAAGTATGATACCTATCTCATGTACTTCACTGCCGCTGAGTATTATAAAATCTTCTTGTTTATACGAAACAGTCCTTACGGACAAACATTTAAGCAAGATCTCAATAGACTCAATATCTGTAAACAGGGGATTGCTTGCAAGATCATCAATGTATTTTTTCAATTTATCGCTCCTCGTTGCAAATGCAACCTAAACAATATCTTTAGTATAGTATAATTAAATCATAGGATCAAGTCCTAAATACTCGAATAGGCGGTGACATATGGACATTTTTACTATTGGCTTTTTGGCCCTCGGTCTAATACTTATCATCATTTCCATTGCCAAGGATAAAATAAAAACCCTTGCTTCAATGAAAAAAAGCAAGGGTATGATGAGTAGCATGATGAGTGAGATAATAGCCATCATAT